>NZ_CP017886.1:3780000-4083750 GCF_001874645.1 Pseudomonas frederiksbergensis | reverse complement strand
TCAGCGTCCATGGCGGCGATCGACGTGATCACGTCGTTGAATTCGCTGTAGCACATGTGGGTGTGGATCTGGGTTTCATCCCGAACACCCGACGCGCTCAAACGGAACGCCTCCACCGCCCAGTCCAGGTACTCCTGCCATTGCGCCCGGCGCAGCGGTAAGCCTTCGCGGAACGCCGCTTCGTCGATCTGCACGATTTTGATCCCGGCCTGCTCCAGGTCGACCACTTCATCACGCAGGGCCAGCGCCAACTGTTGTGCCTGGACTTTGCGCGACACGTCTTCACGCGGGAACGACCACATCAGCATGGTCACCGGACCGGTCAGCATGCCCTTCATGACCTTGTCGGTCAGGCTCTGGGCGTAAGTAATCCAGTCGACGGTCATGGCCTTCGGACGGCTCAGGTCACCATAGATGATCGCCGGTTTCACACAGCGCGAACCGTAGCTCTGCACCCAGCCGAAACGCGTGAACAGGTAGCCGTCGAGTTGCTCGGCAAAGTATTCGACCATGTCGTTGCGCTCCGCTTCACCGTGCACCAGCACGTCGAGGCCAAGGCGTTCCTGGACTTGCACCGCGTGGCGGATTTCACTGTGCATGGCGTCGGTGTAATCGTTGACCGAGAGCTTGCCCTGCTTGTACGACTGGCGCGCCAGACGGATCGATGCAGTCTGCGGGAACGAGCCGATGGTGGTGGTCGGGAAGGCCGGCAGTTTCAGGCGTGCGCGTTGCAATTCGACACGCTTGGCAAACGCTGAATGGCGTTGGCTGTCGGTGTCGCGTATGGCCCTGACGCGCGCCTGCACCTCGGCTTTGTGGATGCGTGGCGATTGCGCACGGCTGGCCTGCACGGCGCGGCTCTGCGCCAGCGCAGCCTGGACCTTCGGCGCTTGCGGATCGTTGAGCGCATCACGCAACACGGCGATTTCACCGCACTTTTGTACGGCGAACGCCAGCCAGCTCTTCAGCTCGGCGTCGAGCGTGTCTTCACGGTCCAGGTCCACCGGACTGTGCAAAAGCGAGCACGAGCTGCTGACCCACAGGTTGTCGCCGTAACGCTCTTGCGCCGGTTTCAGCTGTGCCAGCGCCTGTTCCAGCTCGCAGCGCCAGACATTGCGGCCGTTGACCAGGCCAACCGACAGCACTTTGTACGTTGGCAGGCGATCGAGTACCTGGCCCAGTTGTTCCGGCGCTCGCACCGCGTCGATGTGCAAGCCGTCCACCGGCAGGCTCACGGCCAGCCCGAGGTTGTCTTCCAGGCCACTGAAGTAGGTGGCCACGAGTTTCTTCAGTGGCGAGTACTGGAGGATGTGATAGGCGCGTTCGAAAGCATTTTTCCAGGCTTGTGGCAGGTCGAGGGTCAGGATCGGTTCGTCGATCTGCACCCATTCCACGCCTTGGGCCTTGAGGCGATTGAGGATCTCGCCGTAGAGCGGCAGCAGACGCTCAAGCAGGTCGAGCTTGTCGAAGTCATTGCCTTTAGCCTTGCCCAGCCACAGATAAGTCAAAGGGCCGATGATCACCGGCTTGACGGTGTGACCCAGGGCGTGGGCTTCCTCGACTTCGTCGAACAGCTGTTCCCAGCTCAATTTGAACGGCTGGTCAGCGCTGAATTCCGGGACCAGATAGTGGTAGTTGGTGTCGAACCACTTGGTCAGTTCCTGCGCATATTGCGCCTTGGCCGGCTCACTGCCGCAGCACCCCGTACTGGCGCCACGGGCCATCGCGAACAACGTGTCGAGGGTCGGCAGACCCAGGGCATCCTTGGCGTTGTCGAAGCGTTCGGGGATCACGCCAAAGGTCAGCGAGTGCGTCAGCACCTGGTCGTACCAGGCGAAGTCGCCCACGGGCAGCAGGTCGATGCCGGCGTCTTTCTGCACTTGCCAGTGTTTGGCCCGCAGTTCACGGCCGACGATGTGCAACCCGGCCTGATCGAGGTCACCCTTCCAATAGGATTCGAGGGCTTTTTTCAGTTCGCGGTTGGCGCCGATGCGTGGAAAACCGAGTGTGTGGGCCAAGGCCATGGTCTGTTGCTCCCTGTAATTGATGGCCCTATTGTCGACAGCCAACCCAACATGAGACAAACTCAACCTTTTCGTGTTGAACACAAAATTTACTCATGGAGACCCCGGTGCTCGAAATCCGTCACCTGAAGACCCTGCACGCCTTGCGCGAGGCCGACAGCCTGGTCGAAGCCGCCGACCGCCTGCACCTGACCCAGTCCGCCCTGTCCCACCAGTTCAAAGAGCTGGAAGAGCGCATGGGCATGCCACTGTTCGTGCGCAAAACCAAACCGGTGCGTTTCACCAGCGCTGGCCTGCGCCTGCTGCAACTGGCCGATGCGACCCTGCCGCTGCTGCGCGGTGCCGAGCGCGACATCGCACGATTGGCCGGTGGCACCGCCGGACGGCTGCACATGGCAATCGAATGCCACAGCTGCTTTCAGTGGCTGATGCCAACCATCGACCAGTTCCGTGACGCCTGGCCGGAAGTCGAGCTGGACCTGGCGTCGGGCTTTTCCTTCGCCCCGCTGCCGGCCCTGGCCCGTGGCGACCTGGACCTGGTGGTGACATCCGACCCGTTGGAACTGGCCGGGATTACCTACGTGCCATTGTTCACCTATGAAGCAATGCTCGCGGTGGCCAACCAGCATCGGCTAGCAAGCAAGCCGTACATCGTCCCGGAAGACCTGCTCAGCGAAACCCTGATCACCTACCCGGTGGAACGGGATCGACTGGACATCTTCACCCGTTTCCTGGAACCGGCCGACATCGAACCGGCGCAGGTGCGCACGTCGGAACTGACGGTGATGATGATGCAACTGGTGGCCAGCGGTCGTGGTGTGTGTGGCATGCCGCATTGGGCGCTGCATGAGTACAGCTCACGGGGTTACGTGAAAGCCAAGCGCCTCGGCGAGAAAGGTTTGTTTGCCACGCTGTACGCCGGGATCCGCGCCGACATGCTCGATGCGCCGTACATGCGCGACTTCCTGCTGACGGCCAAGGACACCTCGTTCTCGACACTGGATGGTGTCAGCGCGGTGCGCTGAAGCCTGGTCGATTACAAATCCCCAAAAGATCGCAGCCTTCGGCAGCTCCTACATCGAGCAGTCGAATCTGTAGGAGCTGCCGAAGGCTGCGATCTTTTGGGTAAATCGCATGGGTTTCAGATCTCGCGCCACATGTGGATCTTGTCGAAGTACTCTTCGCCAACCCGCACCGCCAACGGTTCGAGCCCGAACTGCACGAAACCGCAACGCTGGTACAACGCCAATGCGGCGTCATTACCCGCGGTAACGGTCAATTGAATCAGTTTCAACCCTGGTCGGGCCCGCGCCTGAATGAAAAGCGCCTGAACCAGTTGATAGCCGAGCCCGCGCTGTCTGACCGTGTCTGACGCGTACAGGCCGAACAGCGTTGCCTTGTGCCGGGCTTTTTCCCGCGCCTCGAAGGCCAAGCCGACAATGCCCACCAGTTCGCCCTGTTCAAACGTGCCGAGCAGCACGTCCAGCGGGCTGGTCAATCGTGACTCCCACCAACTCAGCGGCATCACCGCCCGCTCGCGGACACTGGAAGTGAACGCCTGTGGATGGCGATCATAAGCCTCAAGCATCAGCGCCCGGTAAGCGAGTGCATGGCTGGCATCGAGTCGTTCGATCGTCATGGGTTTCAAGCCAAAGCCATTAGAGAGGCTCGATAAAACGGCAAGATCAGGTCCCGTGTCAATGGCGCCAGGATCACATCGACGACGTTGTGCGGATCAACCCACAGCACTTCTTCGATCTCTGCTGCCGGGGTGACAGGTTGCTGGATATTCAGCTGAAAAATCTCGGCCTCGACCACACACTCCGGCTCATTGGCGGCTGGCGCAGAAAACTGGCCCAGATAGCTCGCTTGAGTAGTGTCGATGACCAAGCCCAGTTCTTCTTCCAGCTCGCGGGCCAGCGCATCGACCGGTTGCTCACAGGCTTCAATCTTGCCACCCGGTTGCATGAAGGCCTGGGTTGCGCGCTTGCGCACCAGCAGGGTTCGGCCGTCCGGGCCGATCAGCAGGGCAGCGGCAATGCGGATAATGCGCGGTGAAACAGCGGATGAAAGCGTCATGGATCAACGATGGCCCTGGACAAAAGAGCCAAGGATCACATGAGCACAGGTTCCGCGTCACCACGAAAAGACCACCGCCGCTTCCGGCTCCTCGGGCACATGGACAAATACACTGTACTTGGCACCCTCCATGGCTTCGAAGGCGATGAGTTTTTCCACCAGCGGGCCGTTGAGCACCTTGCCGGCATTGAGCAGCAGCATGCCGTTGTCGGCATTAAGGTTGCGCGCCAGCACCATCCCGGCCACCAGATCGCGAGTGGTCAACACCTTGACCGTCGGATCGCCGAGTGTGATATCACGCAGGTACGTGGCGCAGACCTGAACGAAGTCCTCCACCAGTTCCGGGTCGTAAAGACGCCCGCTGTATTTGCGGATGAACAGCAGCGCTTCATCACTGTTCATGTGTCGCTCAAGAATCAGCCCGCGCTGCAATTCGACGAAGTCCACGGCCAGCTTCAGCAAGCGCGCCCCCAAAGGAATCGCCTCTCCCTTGAGGTGGTCGGGGAACCCGCTGCCGTCCCAGCGCTCCTGGTGGTGCAGGATCAGGCGTGCGGCATCTTTCATCGGCTCAAGGGTCATCAACAGCGATTCGCTCTGTTTCGGATAACCGCGATACAGCTCCCGTTCGGTGTGATGCAACAGGTCCGAAGGGGCCGTCATCATGCTGTCGGTCCAGCTCAGCTTGCCGATGTTGTAAAGCGCCGCCGCCATGGTCAGGTCTCGGCTGCTGGCCTCGTCCAGCCCATGGGTCTGGGAGTAGATACGCACCAGATCGATGATTTGTCGGTTGGTTTGCTTGGCGGCGGGCAGACGCAGGTTGGCCAACAGCGAAAACACCTCGGTGCCGGTGACATAGCTGTGCTTGAGCTCTTCGTAGGCCAGGTCGAGCATGTCGGCGGTCTGCTGCAGCTCGGCAGTGCGCGCCGCGACATGTTTTTCCAGGCTCGCATTGAGCTGCTTCAACTGCTCGTTCTGATCCCACACTAACTGCACCAGACGCAGCCGCTCGCGATCGGAGTGCTGATGCGCCAAGGACTGACGCAACGTCAGCAGCATTTCCTCGTCGCTCCAGGGTTTGCTGATGTAACGGTGGACCTGCCCCTCGTTGATCGCCTTGATGATTATCGACAGGTCGGCATAACCGGTCAGCAGGATGCGCACAGTGTCGGGATGCCGCTCGTGGATGTGCGCCAGCAGGGTCGCACCGTCCATGTTGGGCATGCGCGCATCGGTCATCACCAGATCAACCGGTTGCCGCCCCATGATTTCCAGCGCCTGGGCGCCAGTGGAGGCCAGCAGCACCTCATAGGGTTGACCACGCAACAGCCGGCGCAGGCTATTGAGGATTGATTCCTCATCATCGACCAGCAGCACTCGGGGTTTAAACCGCTCATCCATGGCATTACCTCAGCTGAAACAACCCCATCGTTTCGGGAGCGCCCAAGAGGATTTCCCCTGCTCCATGGGCCTGAATTACAGGCTAGACGGTTTTTCAGTACAGCTCGCAACAGATTTGCCACACAGCGGGCGGCGAACTCAAAAGCAGCGGACTATGCTCTGAGGACATGGATCCAGTATCTGCACCCGTAACACTCCGTGATCAGGAAAGGATGCCGCATGAACACAACGCAGCGAAGGGTCATCTGCAACGGTGCATTGCAATGAAGGCACCGTTTGCGCGGAACAACCGGCGGATCCTGATCGTCGATGACACCGCCTCAATCCATCAGGACTTTGCCAAGATCCTCAGCCCCCACGCGCTCGAAAACGATGCGTTGAGCAGCGCCGAAGAAGCTCTGTTCGGCACGCAAGTGGTGGCTTCGGACCTGGGTTTCGTGCTCGACAGCGCCTTTCAGGGCCTTGAAGCCTTGAACAAGGTCGAAGCCGCCCTGGCCAAGGACCTTCCCTATGCGATGGCCTTTATCGACATGCGTATGCCGCCTGGCTGGGACGGCCTGGAAACCATCGAACGGCTCTGGCAGGTCGATCCAAAGCTGCAAGTCGCACTGTGTACCGCGTATTCCGACTATTCCTGGGACGATATCGCCGAACGGCTGGAACTCGGCGATCGCCTGCTGATCCTGAAAAAACCCTTCGATGCCATCGAAATCCGTCAGATGGCCAGCACCCTGACCGTCAAATGGCAAATGACCGAAGAAGCCGCAATAAAGATGACCCTGCTGGAGCAGGCGGTCGAAGAACGAACCCGCGAGCTGTCCGACGCCAATATCATCGTGCAGAACAGCCCGACCATTTTGTACCGGCTGCGCGGCGAACCCTCATTCCCGTTGATGTACATCTCCCACAACATCACCAAGTTCGGTCACGTGGCAGCGCAATTGGTGGCATCGGCAAACTGGGCTCAGGAGCTGATTCACCCCGAGGACCAGGGCAAAGTCGACAACGCCATGGCGCGGATACTCGACCGGCACGCTGCCGGGGCGTCCATCGAGTTCCGTCTGCGAACCGGCACCGGCGACTGGCGCTGGGTCGAAAACCGCTACGTGCCGGTGCGCGACAGCGACGGACGCTTGCTGGAAGTCGAAGGCATCATCATCGACATCACCGAACGCAAGCAGGCCGAAGAGAATATCTCCCTGCTGGCCCGCACCGACGGGCTGACCGGGCTGGTCAATCACGCAACGCTCCTCGAACGTCTGCACCAGGCTTTCGCGGCCGCGCGTCGGGGTGCAGCGACATTTTCCGTGTTTTACCTGGACCTCGATCATTTCAAACGCATCAACGACACCCTTGGCCATCCCATCGGGGATTTGCTGTTGCAGGAGGTCGCCCGCCGCATCAAGGCCTGTGTCCGCGAAAACGACGTGGTGGCGCGTCCCGGTGGTGACGAGTTTGCAATCGTGCAGTTCGACGTTGGCGACCCGACACAGTCGGCGACCCTGGCGGGCAAGGTCCGTGATGAGCTGGTGCTGCCCTACACACTTGATGGCAACAATGTGCGGGTTTCCGTCAGCATCGGCATCAGCACTTACACCAATACCAGCGTGAGCGCCGAGAGTCTGTTGGCTCAAGCCGACATGGCGCTGTACCAATCCAAGGAAAAGGGCCGCAACCAGTACCACTTCCACTCCGAGGAGATCAATCAGGAAGTCCTCGACCGGGTGTCAATTGCCAACGATTTGAAACAAGCCATCGAGCGAAACCAGCTCGAACTGCACTACTTGCCCGAAGTCGACCTGAGCACCGGGAAAATCCTCGGCATGGAAGCTCAGGTTCGCTGGAGTCATCCAGAGCGAGGAATACTGGAACCCGATATGTTTCTTCCAGCAGCGGAAAAAACCGGTGTCATCATCGCGCTTGGGCACTGGTTGCTGGATCGGGCCTGTCAGCAAATGCATCAATGGCGCAACGAGGGCATGGCGCCACCGGTGATTGCGATCAAACTCTCGCTGGCCCAGCTCAAGAGTGGCCCGGACCTGATCTACGACGTGCTGCGCACCACAGCACTGTGGAATCTCCGCCTCTGTGACTTGCGCTTCGACGTCACCGAAGCGACGCTGGCGCAAACCAAATGGACCCACAACGATGTGCTGCCACGCTTGCGTGAACTGGGGGTAAAAATCGCCATCGATGACTTCGGCACCGAGTACTCCTCGTTCGATTACCTCAAGACCTATCGGGTCAATCACCTCAAGCTCGCCCAGGCCTTCATCGACACTGCCACCCGTGATCCCGCCAGCGCGACGACCCTGCGCGCGATCATCAATTTCGCCCGCGAAGTGGGAATCGGCATCATTGCCGAAGGCGTCGAGACCCAGGAACAGCGCAGCTCGCTGATCTCCACCGGCTCGCCGATGAACGCACAGGGCTACTACTTCAGCAAAGCCGTCAGCAGCCAGCAGGCCGCTGCGTTGCTGATGGCCGGCAGCATCGTGCCACCGACCTTCCCCGGCACAACGAACCCGATACTTGAAGACTCGCCCTATCCACCGGAGGACCGAGGATGAAACTATCCCTCGCCCCCACCAACCGGCGCATCCTGATCATCGATGACATGCCTTCGATCCATCAGGACTTTCGCAAGATCCTCAGCCCCGACGCGCCAAACGATCAGACGCTGGCCAGTACCGAAGAGGCGTTGTTTGGCAGCGAACGCCCCGTGCGCCCGACCTTTGACGTCGACTCCGCCTACCAGGGCCAAGAAGCGCTGGAACTGGTCAAACGCGCTCAAGCCGAAGGCCGGCCCTATGCCCTGGCGTTTACCGACATGCGCATGCCGCCGGGTTGGGACGGACTGGAAACCATTGAACGACTCTGGGAGGCCGACCCGCACCTGCAAATTGCTCTGTGCACCGCCTTCTCTGACTACACATGGGAAGCGATGGCCGAACGTCTGGCGTTCGGCGATCAGTTGCTGGTGCTGAAAAAACCTTTCGACAGCCTGGAAATCCGTCAGATGGCCAGTGCCCTGACCTGGAAATGGCAGATGGCCCAGGACGCCGCGATAAAAATGCTCAGCCTGGAGCGAACCATCGAGGACCGCGTTCAGGAGTTGCTCAAAGTCTCCCATCTACTGCAATACGACGTACTCACCGACCTGCCCAACAGCACCCTGCTGGGTGACCGGCTGACTCAGTCCCTGGCTATTTCACGGCGACACGACAAACAACTGGCGGTGATATTTCTGGGGCTGGACCGCTTCAAGCGCATCAACAACGCACTGGGCCATCCGGTGGGCGACGAAATGCTCAAACGAGTCGGCCAGAGCCTGGTGTCCACGGTGCGTGAGTCCGATTCGGTCTTTCGCTACGGTTCCGACGAGTTCGTGGTAATCCTCGCGGACATCCACCACCCCCAGCAAACCCAAGGGATTGCCGAAAAGCTGCTGAAAGCCGTCCGCACCCAGCAGCACATTGCCGGCCATGACCTGAGCGTGACCGCCAGCCTGGGCATCAGCATCTACCCGGACGACGGTTTCGATGCCGTGCCGCTCATCAAAAAAGCCGAAACCGCGATGCACAACGTCAAGGAAAGAGGCCTTAACGACTTCAGCTTTTTCATCGACGAGATGAATCAGCGCGCCCGTGAACAGCAAAGCACCGAATCCGGCATCCGCCTGGCGCTGGAACGCGACGAGTTCGTCGTGCATTACCAACCCAAACTTGATTTGCGCTCCGGCAAGGTGGTCGGTGCGGAAGCCTTGATTCGCTGGCTGAAACCCGGTCATGGCTGGGTGTATCCAACAGACTTCATCGGGGTGGCCGAAGACAGTGGGCTGATCATTCCCCTGAGCAAATGGGTGTTGACCCAGGCCTGCCGACAAGCCCACACCTGGCAGTTGGCCGGGTTACCCCCGATCAGTATGTCCGTCAACGTTTCCGCCATCGACTTCCGTCAACGCGATTTTGTCGACGGTATCGTGCAAATCCTCGAGCAGACCGGCTTTGATCCCACGCGGCTGGAACTCGAAATCACCGAAAGCGTGCTGATGCAGAACGTCGAGGCCACCGTGCAGACCTTGCACGCCATCAAGGCATTGGGCGTGCGCCTGGCAATCGATGACTTCGGCACCGGCTATTCCAGCCTGAGCTATCTGAGACGGTTCCCGGTCGATGTGCTGAAAATCGACCAGTCATTCATTCGCGGGCTGAACAGTGATAACAACGACAACGCACTGGTCAGCGCCATCATTAGCCTGGGCAAGAGCCTCAACCTCAATATCATCGCCGAAGGCGTGGAAACCCTGGAACAACTGGACTTTCTCAAGGCCCTTCAGTGTGAGGAAGGTCAGGGTTACTTTTTCAGCAAAGCCGTGCTCCCCCAGGAATTCGTACAGTTGCTCACCGACAGCCAACAGACACAGATACCACCGCGCACGTAGACCGACGCCCCAACAGTGCAGGCACCCGGTAAAGGAATCATCAGATGTCGCCCTATGGATTCACGCTGCTCACCGCACTGATGCTCGGACTCTGCCTGACGGCGAGCGCCGAGCTTTTGGACGAACCCCTCAAACCGCTGCCACCGGTACCTGCGCAAGACCCTCAGCGTGTCGAGCTGGGTCGGCAGCTGTTTAACGAAACACGGTTGTCGGTCAACAACAGCCTGTCCTGTGCCAGCTGCCATCACCTGGGAAAGGGCGGCGCCGATGACAAGCCATTTTCCATCGGTTTCAACGGCCAGCCGCTGAACATCAATACTCCCAGCGTGTTGAATGCCAGCCTGAACTTCAGACAGTTCTGGAACGGTCGCGCCGACACCCTGGAAGACCAGGTTCACGACGTGGTGCAAAGCCCTACTGGAATGGGCAGCAACTGGGAACACGTGGTGCAAACGCTGTCCACTGCCCCGGCCTACCACTCGGCGTTCGGTAACGCTTACCCCGACGGGGTGACCGCGGCCAATGTGCAAAACGCCTTGGCCACCTACGAGCGCACATTGCTCAGCACCCATTCGCGTTTCGACCAGTACCTGCAGGGCAACACCGACATTCTCAGCCTCGATGAAAATACGGTTACCAACGCTTCAAGGACTACGGCTGCATCGCCTGTCATCAAGGGGTCAACATCGGCGGCAACATGTTCCAGAAGTTCGGGGTGATGGACGATTACTTCCAGGCGCGGGGCCATCTGACTGAATCGGACCTGGGGCGTTACCTGGTGACCAACGACGAAGAGGACCGCAACGTGTTCAAGGTCCCCAGCCTGCGCAACGTCGCGGTGACCGCGCCGTACTTTCATGACGGATCGGCGAAAACCCTCGAAGAAGCCGTCGATGTGATGTTCAAGTTTCAACTGGGGCGCCCCCCTACCGAAGAAGACAAGGCCCTGATCATCACATTCCTCAGAACCCTGACTGGCGAATGGGGAGGCAAACCGTTATGAAAGTGTCCCGTCGCCTCAGCCTGCTGCTGCTCAGCGGCATGACCCTGTTGCTCGCTTCCGTACTGGTGTTCCTGTACATAAAGTCCAGCTCCGCCCCGGCCTCAAACTATCCCGACGCTCGAGACTTGATTGGCCGGATGAAGCAACTCAACGCGCAATGGGAAACCGAGATTCTCAAGGCCAGGATCGCCATCAGCCACGACTACGATCCACTGGTCGCGCCCCTGACCGAGATGACTCGCCTGTGGCAACAATTCGAGGTTATCGAACCCAGCCACGAGCGCAGTGACTCAGCCATCTGGCAGGCCCGTTATGACGCCTACCTCACTTTAATCAAGGAAAAGACCCGCCTGGTAGAGCAGTTCAAGTCCCACAATGCGGTATTGCGCAACTCCCTGGCCTTCTTGCCAGCCGCCGAAGACGACATCCAGAACCAGCTCGCCCACCTCCCGGATCACGACAAACTGCAACTGCAGAACATCGCCACCGACACTTACGACCTGTTGCTCAGCAGTCTGGAGTTCGCCCAGGTCGCCTCCGACGACAAGGCCGCCGACATTCTGGTAGGCCAGAACAAACTGGCGGTAAACAAACTGCGTCTGCCCGATGAGCTTCATGGGCAGGTGGATATGCTGAACAACCACATCGCGTTGATCCTGCGCGAACAACCGATCGTCAACCGCCTTCTGACGCGGATCGAAGCGATACCGCTGGCTGCACGCCTGGACGACATCACCGACCTGCTCAATAAAGATGAGCAACAAATCGATACGAACGAGCAGCGATATCACCTGTACATGCTGGTGTTTTCAGCGCTGCTGGTTCTTCTGCTGCTGGTTCTGACCCTCCGGCTGCTACGCAGTTTTGCGGAAATAAACCGCGTCAACAGGGACCTGCAAGCAGCCAATGAAGGCCTGGAACATCGGGTCGATGAGCGCACCCGCGAACTCAAGGACACCCAAAGCGAACTGCTCGACACCGCACGCCAGGCAGGGATGGCCGAGATCGCCACCAACGTGCTGCACAACGTTGGCAACGTGCTCAACAGCGTGAACATCTCCGCCGACCTGGTCACCCGCAAACTGCGCAACAGCAAGGCGCTGGGGTTGGGCAAGGCGATGCAACTGATCAACGAACACCAGGGCGACCTCGGCCACTTCATCACCGAAGACGAAAAGGGCAAATTGCTGCCCGGCTACCTGAATCAGCTGGTGGAGGCCATTGCCCTTGAGCAGCAGGGCATGACCGAAGAACTGGCGCAGTTGAGCAAAAGCGTCGACCACATCAAGGACATCGTTGCCACCCAACAGTCCTACGCCGGGGCCAACAGCCTGATGGAACCGCTACAGGTCAGCGAACTGCTCGAAGACGCCCTGCGCATGAACTCGGGCGCCCTGACCCGCCACCACGTAACCGTGGTCAAGGACTACGCCGAGGTGCCCAAGGTCATGGGCGATAAACACCGCATGTTGCTGATTCTGATCAACCTCATCAGCAACGCCAAATACGCCATGTCCGACCTCAGCGACCGCCCGCGGGAAATGACCCTCGGAGTCAAGGTAGTCGACGACACCACGCTGCAGGTCAGCGTCAAGGACGAAGGCGAAGGCATCTCTGCCGAAAACATGACCCGGATCTTTGCCCACGGTTTCACCACGCGCAAGGAAGGTCACGGTTTTGGTCTGCACAGCTGTGCCCTCGCCGCCATCGAAATGAATGGCCATCTGACGGCCTACAGTGACGGTCCGGGCAAAGGTGCGCTGTTCACCTTGAAAATCCCCTTGAAAATCGCCGTTGGTGAAACATGAGTGAGTCATCGAACCGACGCCTTCTGCTGATCGACGACACACCGTCGATCCATGACGACTTCCGCAAGATCCTTACGCCTGTGACGCCGCAACACGGCGAACTGGACGAGATGGAGTCAGCGCTGTTCGGCACGCAAGTCAAAGCGACGAGCACCCGCTTCGAACTGGATTCGGCCTATGCTGGCCAGGAAGGCTTGAGCAAACTTGTCCAGGCCCAACACGACAATCGCCCCTACGCCCTGGCATTCGTCGACATGCGCATGCCCCAGGGCTGGGACGGTGCCGAAACCATCGAGCATTTATGGCAAGCCGATCCGCGCTTGCAGGTGGTGGTCTGTACCGCGTATTCCGACTACTCCTGGGATGAATTGCTTAATCGCTTGCAGGCCCACGACCGGCTGCTGATCCTGAAAAAACCCTTCGACCACATCGAAGTCCAACAGATGGCCAATACCTTGACCAGCAAATGGGACTTGACCGAACGTGCCAGCGCCCAAATGCATCACCTGGAGCGCCTGGTGGCGCAACGCACCGCGGAACTGCAGCAGGAAATCGACGAGCGCAAGCAACTCGAAAGCCAGTTGGTCCAGTCAGAAAAACTCGCGTCCCTGGGGCAACTGGCGGCCGGTGTCGCCCATGAGATCAACAACCCCATCGGCTTCATATCTTCGAACCTCGGCACCCTGGAGGGCTACTTCAAGCAGTTCCAGGTGGTGCTCAACGCCTATCAGAGTGCCGAAGCAGCCATTGGCTCCATTGAGCTTCTCGAGCGGCTCCAAACGTTGCGTAAAGAAGTGGAACTGGACTTCCTGCGTGAAGACACTCCGCTGCTGATCAAGGAATCCAAGGACGGCATCAACCGGGTCGGGCAAATCGTCAGGGACCTGAAGGACTTCTCACGCGTAGACGCCAGCCAGGAGTGGCAGTGGGTCAACCTGCAAGTGGGTATTGATTCGACGCTGAACATTGTCGCCAACGAACTCAAGTACAAGGCCGATGTGATCAAGCACTATCAGACGCTTCCCGAGGTCGAGTGTCTGCCCTCGCAGATCAATCAGGTGATCATGAACCTGATCGTCAACGCCGCCCAGGCCATGGGGCCCGAACGTGGGACCATTACCCTGAGTAATGGCGTTGCCGGGGAAAAAGTCTGGGTCGAAGTGGCGGACACTGGCTCCGGCATCGCGCCCGAATGCCTGCAGAAAATCTTTGATCCCTTCTTCACCACCAAACCGGTGGGCCAAGGGACTGGATTAGGCCTGTCATTGTCTTATGGCATCGTTAAAAAGCATCGCGGGGACATTACGGTGCGCAGCGAAGTCGGGGCGGGAACCACCTTTCGGATCGAACTGCCCATTCGCCAGTCAAATCTCGCAACCTGAATCCGCAGAAAAGATCGCAGCCTTCGGCACAGCGCCTACACCTATCCCTTGTAGGAGCTGCCGAAGGCTGCGATCTTTAGAAAAACCGAGTCCGAACCCAAGGAAACCGTATGAGCCTGTCACTCCTGAGCCGCTACGCCTTCTTTGCCGTCTGTGTGATCTTCACCCTCGCCAGCCTGCCGTTTCTTGAATACGACTGGCTCTGGCCAATCTCCATCGTCACTGGCCTGCTGAGCCTGGTGGGTATTTTCGACCTGCTGCAAAGCCCCCACGCGGTCCGCCGCAACTACCCGATCCTGGGCAATATCCGTTATCTGGTGGAAGGCATTCGCCCGGAAATCCGCCAATACCTGCTCGAATCCGACAGCGACGCCCTGCCCTTCTCCCGGGCCCAGCGTTCGTTGGTCTATTCGCGGGCCAAGAACGAAAGCGCCGACAAACCCTTCGGCACGCTGATCGACGTGTACCAGTCGGGTTTCGAGTTCATCGGCCATTCGATGCGCCCGGCGCCCGTGAGTGACCCAAGCAGTTTCCGGGTAATCGTTGGAGGCCCGCAGTGCAGCCGTCCGTACTCGGCGTCGGTGTTCAACATCTCGGCCATGAGCTTCGGTTCGCTGAGCGCCAACGCGATCCGCGCCCTCAACCAGGGCGCCAAACTCGGTAACTTCGCCCATGACACCGGCGAAGGCAGCATCAGCCCCTACCACCGCGAACACGGTGGCGACCTGACCTGGGAACTGGGCAGCGGCTACTTCGGCTGCCGCACCGCCGACGGTCGTTTCGACCCGGAACGCTTCGCCGCCCAGGCCCAGGACCCGCAGGTACGGATGATCGAAATCAAAATGAGCCAGGGCGCCAAACCCGGCCACGGCGGCATCCTGCCCAAACACAAAGTGACCCGGGAAATCGCCGACACTCGCGGTGTTCCGATGGGCCAGGACTGCGTGTCGCCGTCACGCCACACTGCGTTTTCCACGCCGATCGAAATGATGCACTTCATCAAGCAACTGCGTGAGCTGTCGGGTGGTAAACCGGTGGGCTTCAAGTTCTGCCTCGGCCACCCGTGGGAGTTCATGGGCATTGCCAAGGCCATGCTGGAAACCGGCATCCTGCCGGACTTCATCGTGGTCGACGGCAAGGAAGGCGGCACCGGCGCCGCCCCCGTGGAGTTCACCGACCACATCGGCGTGCCGATGCGCGAAGGCCTGCTGTTTGTGCACAACACTCTGGTGGGCCTAAACCTGCGGGACAAGATCAAACTCGGTGCCAGCGGCAAAATCGTCAGCGCCTTCGACATCGCCAGCGTCCTGGCGATTGGCGCCGACTGGGCCAACTCGGCCCGTGGTTTCATGTTCGCCATCGGCTGCATCCAGTCGCAAAGCTGCCACACCAACAAGTGCCCGACCGGCGTCGCCACTCAGGACACTCTGCGCCAACGCGCGCTGGTGGTACCGGATAAAGCCCAGCGCGTGTTCAACTTCCATCGCAGCACCCTCAAGGCCCTGGCCGAAATGCTCGCCGCTGCCGGTCTCGAACACCCGTCACAGCTGTCGGCCAAACATCTGGTACGACGCATGTCAGCCACCGAGATCAAACTGTTTTCGCAACTGCATGTGTTCCTCAAACCCGGCGAGTTGCTCACAGGTGAAGTGAATGGCGAATTCTATTCACGGATGTGGCAGATGGCGCGGGCTGACAGTTTTGAGGCCAATGAAGTGGCTGCCTGACGATAGCTTGAACGCCAATCTCGTTATGAGGTTGGCGCATTTTCCAAGGAAGAAACCATGCTGAAAGTGATTGCCCAGGATTTCATCAAACCCGAACACATCGGAACCGTACGCCCGTGGTACACCGAACTGGTGGAAAAAACACGACAGGAGCCGGATTGCATCGCCTACGACCTGTTCGTCGACCAGAAAAACCCGGGGCATTTCATCTTCGTCGAACAATGGCCGAATCAGGCCGCGCTGGATGCTCATTGCCAGTCGGAGCACTTCAGAAGGTTGGTGCCGCAAATCAACCGCTATCAGGCCAAAGATTGCATTGTTGTGCTGATGGATGAGTTCTGATCCCCATGCGAGATACAAAAAACGGGACAATTAAATACACTCAACCGCCGCGCCCCTTTCCAGCAGGCGTCTGTAGGCACCAGACGAGGCATCCGTCTACTGTCAGAAATAACAGGTAGGCCGTAGCTTCCGACGAGCAATCCCATCGCGTACCAGGGAGTTGCTCACTGGAGAGGTCAATGGCGAGTGCTATTCACGGATGTGGCAGATGGCGCGGGCTGACCGTTTTGAGGCCAATGCCGTGTAACGCATACTCGTGACCATCAGGTGGCTGGGTAGAACAGCCGCCGGTGGTTTGGCCTGCGGAGGCCCGGGTCTCATAGAGTCGAAGCTCCATGTCCCCCACGCCTTGCGCGAACACGCACTGCCAATTGCCTGGAAAATGGTTTTCATCATCCACCAGACGCGTCGATGTCACCCACCACACTCGCTTGATATCAGGCGGTACGCTAACAAGATTATCGAGAAAGACTTTATCTCGATCCTGGTAAATCAACGTGGACGCACCATAACCGTTGGGTCGGTTAGCCGTGCTGTTATCCCAAGGCGCCTGATACAACCAGGGTTGAATGTCGGAACGATTGTAGTAAGCCACGCTGTAATACCAGTACGCACCATCCACAATGATGTTATCCCCGGCGATAGCGTTCTTATTGATACGCGACACAATATCGTCAAGCGGATACAGGGACTCATTGCGCGGATCATCCAGATCATCCTGTTGTTTATAGATTGTATTCAGCCCGATGAGTTGAACGCCGACAATCAACAGGACAAACGTCCACGCCAAGGCAAGCGTCCGACGTGCAATCCGCTTGACAGCCAACGCCGCTATCATCGGCAAGCCCAGCGCCGCAAATGCCATGTAGCGTTCAACAAATATGGGAAAACCGAATGACACCATAAAAACAACCAACACCGGCAACAGCACGTAGATAACCAGCAATAACTCAAGTTTCAACCGGCTTCTTGCCTTGAGCCCGACCCACACCATCGATGCCAGCACCAACGCTGGAAGCATGACATAAACAGGGCTTGAAAACTCCAGCCCACTCTTCACCGTTAAAAACTTCCAGACCGCTGAAGGCAACGTATACATCGTCAATTCAGGTATCCAGAAAATATCCCCTCCCGCCTTTAGTTTCTCGGTATTTAAGAACAGTTCATCGCCCAGGCTGATCAACCAAGGGCTATAAAGAAGAACAATCGCCACAGTCGCGACCCACCACATCGGTCGCGAAAGGTAATGAACCGTTTCATCTCGCTGGAAGCGCAAGACAACGAGGTACAACCAGTGAGACAGCAAACATAAAACAGCCAGGTAATGGGTGTATAACGCAGCGGTCATGAGCACGACATAACTCGCCAGGTAGCGGTTGCGAACGCTTTTAAGCCAATAGACCAAGGCGATGGTTGCCCCCAGCAGCCACACCCCCTCCAGCGTATACATCCGGGCTTCCTGGCTGTAGCGAACAGAGATCGGCAACAAGGCAAGAAAGAGCCCGGCCAACAAGGCCACCCTGGGTGTGGTGATCAATCGCATCAACCACATACCCAGCGCGACGGTTGCAACACCCGCGAGTGCACTCATGGCCCGAATCGCAAACACACCCTCACCAAAAACAGCCATCCAGACATGGAGAAATAAAAAATACAGCGGCGGATGAACGTCATGCCCCAAGTGAAACCAGATACGCCCCGGCGCCTGAACCCCCACCAACGCCGAGAACGCTTCATCGGTCCAGAAATAAGGCAGGCTGATGTTGTAAAACCGAACAACGATCGCGAGCATCATGACAAGCACCCACCCACCGCTGTCTAGCGATGAGCCCAGGGACACAAACCCCGAATTGTCACGATGCTGAAAGCCCATATTGCCTTCCTGAAAACGTAACCCTGATAGAAACAGGTGCCTACCCACGGGCTGCTCACCGTTATCGTGGGTCCGTGCTTACGCTAGGCTCTGTAAACGGCCTGCAGCCATGAATAAAGGCTAGCTAACACGGCTACTCAGGTCGGTTTTTTTTACGCGGCCATTGACTGCGATCCTCTGAGCGCCGCCTCAACTCAGTGCTGGCGCTCGACCTGCTGATTCCTCTTACCACTTATCCTCTCCGGAAGACGGCACCTCCTTCATAACGATGAAGCCATAATCGCCAATCAGATAAATAGAATAGAACTTGCTGTCCACCAGCGGCGCGTACCTTCGATAACCTGCCAGCGTCGCATTTCTCCGTTCCTTTTCTGGAACGACATTGGTGATACCGACCCTGGGCAGGTTTTCGGCCAACATGAAAAAATCCACGTTCAAGATGTAAGCCAGCACCGGCATCAACTCGAAAGAACCCGTCGCACCCGACAGCCAGTGATTGGAGTAGCTGATCGACAGGTAGATGCGTTTGGCCTCGCGCAGTGGCTGATGTGAAGCGATGTCATGTCCAAGCGAAAACAACGCGCTGGTGGCAAACTCCTTCTGCACATTCAGAACACGCCCATAGGCATACGACAGCGACAGCATGCTCAGCAGAGGTATCGCCAGCAGTAGACCCGCCCGTGGCTGAACAGCCTCCAGCCAGCGGTGGCTCAGATAGAACAACAACACCAGCAGCACTGCAAACCCCATCAAGGTTCGTGCGCCTTCATTGAAATCCCTGAACAACAGCGCAGCGCCCGACACCAGTAATAGCAATACAGGCAATGTCAGCAGGCACACCACCGCTAACACCACTCGGTGCAACACACTGTCTTTTCTCTTGTACAGCGCGATCCCGACCTGCACGGCCCCGGCCGCGGCGCAAAACAGCACAGCCCACATCAACCAACGATTGGTTCCATGAAATAACAGGATCGCTTTACTCGCCACGAGCCCGATATTATCGCCCATCCGGGCAAGCCCATTAGCACTCCACTCCTGCAACGGCAAGCGTTCTGGAATAATTGCCTGATACGCCGTGACGTAGTAAACAACTCCGCCCACGACCAACTGTGCAAACTTCACTCCCAGTAACGAACACCCTGATTTCCAGGGCGCACTGTCACTGGCCACTCTGACCAACTCGACACCGACAAGACCCAGAAACACGTTAATACTGATTTGATATAACCCCACCGCCATGGCTATCAACACGCCGGGCAAGACAATGTGCAGCACTGCAGATTTCGCGCGAAAGACAATTGCATACATAACAGCGACCAGACTCAACGTCATGACCGATCCGTCGTATTGATAAGACAGATTTTGCAGAAAAAACGGGTTGTACCAAAGGGGTAATAAAACCAGACAGCCTGAAACAGTGGGTTGTTTGTAGTAATGCAGTGTCAGGCGAGTCAGGGCCAGGGCCATGGCAACTACCGCAATCAAAAGGGGTAACGGGAAAATATTGGGCGCGCCCGAGGTAAAGGTCAAAGCGTTGTACAACAGCTCGGCAAACAGGCGCCCCTGCCCTGCCCAGGCAGTGCCGGCCTCCAAAGACCGCCAGTTATCGTCAATGTAGTAGTAATCAACCAGTATCAGAGGAATCACATAAACAAACGTGGCCAGTAAAAAAAACGCAAACACTTCACGACCGAGCAGTTCTTTAGTCAAAAAATTCGCCACCTTCATTTTGGTGCTCCTTTCTCAGCCCGAACGTCACAGACGGCTTTACAGCTCGCGCTTACCTTGACCACCCACAATATCTTTCACCACATACCTCGGCCGGTGTTTCGATTCAATATAAATTCGACCCACATACTCACCCAATATGCCAATACCGATCAGTTGAACACCGCCCAAAAATAAAACAGCGGTCATCAACGAAGGATAACCCGGCACGTTATTACCAAAGAAAATCTTGTCCAGCACCATGTAAATGGCATAGACAATTGCAAACAGTGAAATGGCGCTACCGACATACGTCCACAACTGTAAGGGCACCGTACTAAAAGACGTAATACCTTCCAGCGCCAGATTCCACAGTTTCCAGACGTTAAACTTGGTGGTGCCCGCCACGCGTTGGGCCCGTTCATACTCGACGACGGCGGTATTGAAACCCGCCCACGAAAGGATGCCCTTCATGAACAGCCGGTGCTCCGGGAGCGTGCGAATCACGTTCACGACCTTGCGATCCATCAATCGAAAATCACCAACGTTCTCTTCTATCCGGGTATAAGCGATTCGGTTCAACAGGTGATAGAACAGTGCCGCGCTGTGCCGTTTCATATAACCGTCGGCGGTGCGATCGTGGCGCTTGGCAAGCACCACATCAGCCCCGTTCTTCCACTCCCGAATCAACAAAGGGATCACATTGATCGGGTCCTGCAAGTCGACATCCATCGGGATCACCGCGTCGCCAGTGGCGTACTCCAACCCGGCAAATAACGCGGGTTCCTTGCCGAAATTGCGCGAAAAGTTGATGACCAGCACATGCTCGTCAGCCAACGCGAGGGCTTTGGCCTGCGCTGCAGTCTGGTCGGAACTGCCGTCATTGATGAACACGATCTCGATGTCACAATCAGCGATCGACAGTTCCTGACGAACAGCCTGATAAAACAGGTTAATCGCCTGTTCTTCATTGAACACGGGAACAATCAGCGAGATCTTCACTGCTCACGCCCCCGAAAAATGAAATATTTCGAGTAAAAAAAACCGCAGACCAGACTGATACCCGAGAAGACCACCAACGTCATCCACCCCGGCAGCAGTAACTGATCCGCCACAGACCCCACGCCATAACTCAATATGCCCATGAACCCGACAAACAGCAGATAGCGTGAAACACTGGTTTTTTGTTTGAAGGTGTATCGCGCATTGGCATAAAAGGAAAATGAAACGGCCAGACAAAAACCCACAAAGTTACTGGATGCCTGACGAAAACTCATGACCGTGTTCAGAACAAAAAACGTCGTCCAGTGGATCAACGTATTAAGAAGGCCAACCGACACGAATCTGGGGAAACCGTGAAATGCGGCTCTGATGTCCATTGCATTTGTTTCCAGTCTGAACGCGTGCACAGGAGCAAGCTTGGCACCCTTGGCCCACTTGTCTACTTTCCGGCCAACGAATAGACCAGTGGCCAAAACCCTGTTCTAAAGGCTCGCGTCAACCCTCAACACGGTGTCCCGCCCCTGCTGCTTCTGCGGCCGAGACATCCAGTAATATCCGACCTTTGCAATTGCCGCCAATTCACGCCACCCTGCGCGCCGCCGATGTGCGGCGCACAATCTTTTGCGCTGCCGACCACTCTTTACTCACCCCTGTCCAAGAGCCCGTTGTCATGACCCAAGGACGCGACCTTCGCATCGATTTCTTTCGCGGACTGGCACTGATCTTCATTTTCTGGGATCACGTACCACACAACCCTCTCGCCCATTTCACGGTGCGCAATTTCGGTTTCAGCGATGCGGCAGAGATCTTCGTGTTTCTGGCGGGCTACGCGGCGGTGCTGGCCTACGGCAAGATTGCCCGACGCGATGGTTGGCTGGTGGCCACGGTGAAAATCCTGCGCCGCGCCTGGGTGCTGTACGTGGTGCATATCTTTCTGTTGGCGATGCTGATGGGCATCGTGTTTTTCGCCAATAGCCACGTGGAAACCCGTGATCTGGTACAGGAAATGGGCCTGCACTACTTCCTCAGCAACCCGCAGCAAGCATTGGTCGATGAGCTGCTGCTGCGCTTCAAACCCAACCTGATGGACCCGTTGCCGCTGTACATTCTGCTGTTGCTCGGGCTGCCGCTGGTGCTGCCGATGTTGTTGCGCAAGGCCGAGTACGTGGTGGGGTTGTCGGTGGTGCTGTACATGCTGGCGCCGTGGTTTCAATGGAACCTGGCGGCAACCGACGGTGGCGTGTGGTTCTTCAATCCTATGGCCTGGCAGTTGCTGTTTATCCTGGGGGGAGCAGCGGCGATTCACGGTCAGCGACCGCTTGTACCGGACGCCCGCACCTTGCCGCGTCAGCCGCTGTTTGTCGCGGCAGCGGCCTATCTGCTGATTGCCGGACTGATCGCCCTGTCGTGGAAATGGCCGACGGTGCATGACGCGTTCATGCCCCGGATGCTGGGTGAATGGCTGTATCCAATCAGCAAGACCAACCTGTCACCGGCGCGACTGCTGCACTTTTTGGCGCTGGCGTACGTCATTGCCAAGCTCTTGCCCAACAGCGGCTGGACGCAAAACTGGCTCGCGCGGCAAAGCTGCCGAATGGGGCGTTACTCGCTGGAGGTATTTTGTTTGGGTGTGCTGCTGGCGCCGCTGGCGGACATGCTCAATGCGCTGGCAGACGATGCGTTGGCGATGCAGATTTTCAGCGCCCTGTTGGGGGCGGGTTTGATGGCGGTACTGGCGGCGTGGCTGGACTGGAACAAGCGGCTGAACCGGCCGGCACACGTGGCCGCCGCTTAAGATCAAAGGATCGCAGCCTTCGGCAGCTCCTACGGAGAACGGTTATCACACCGCTTTTGTAGGAGCTGCCGAAGGCTGCGATCCTTTGACTTTCAAACCCCAAAAAAAGCCCCGGTCTTGCGACCGGGGCTTTTACTGCGCTGCGCCTTTACGAAGCCGAGCGCGCTGCACCTTGCGAGACACTGACCGGTTGCAGCTTGAACACATAAAACAGCACCGTCAGCAGCACCAGGAACGCAGGTCCCACGTACAGCGCAACGCGTGTGTCCGGGAAGTAGGCCATCAGGCCAACCACCAACACCAGGAACGCCAGCGCCAGGTAGGAGCTCACCGGGTACAGCCACAGGCGGTACTTGAGAGCGGCACGTTCGGCCGGGGTCAGACCTTTGCGGAATTTGAGCTGTGCCAGCAGGATCATCACCCACGTCCAGATCGCACCGAAGGTAGCGATTGCAGTGACCCAGACAAAGACTTTTTCCGGTACCAGATAGTTGAGCAATACGCCCAGCAGCAGCGCGCTGATCGATAGCAACAAGGCGCGACGCGGCACACCGTTCGAGGTTTTGGCGAAAGCGGCAGGGGCCTGGCCGTTCTGCGCCAGACTGTAGAGCATGCGTCCGGTACTAAAGATGCCGCCGTTGCAGGACGACAGCGCGGCGGTGATCACCACGAAATTGATGATGCCGGCTGCGGTCTTGATGCCCAGACGCTCGAAGGTCATCACAAACGGACTGCCCTGAGTGCCGATTTCGTTCCACGGGTAGATCGACAGAATCACAAACAGCGCGCCGACGTAGAACAGCAGAATGCGCCAGAACACCGAGCCGATTGCATTCGGAATAGTCTTCTGCGGATTCTTTGCTTCACCGGCAGTCAGGCCGATCATCTCGACACCCAGGTAGGCGAACATCACCATTTGCAGGGACATCAACACGCCCTGCACGCCATTGGGCATGAAACCGCCATGGCTCCACAGGTTGGAAATCCCCAGCGCAACGCCGTCGTTGCCGAAGCCGAATGCGATCACGCCGATACCACCGACCACCATCGCAATGATGGTGACGATCTTGATCAGGGCGAACCAGAATTCGAATTCACCGAAGGCCTTGACCGCGATCAGATTGATCGAGCCCATGCTCAGCAACGCCGCCAGCGCCCAGATCCAGCGCGGCACATCGGGGAACCAGATGCCCATGTACACCGCCACCGCGGTAATTTCCGCGACGCAGGTCACCAGCCACAGGAACCAGTAGTTCCACCCCGTGAGGAAGCCTGCCAACGGACCGAGATAATCTTGTGCATAACGACTGAACGAGCCGGCGACCGGGTTGTGCACAGCCATTTCGCCGAGGGCGCGCATGATCACCAGGATCGCCAGACCACCGATGATGTAAGACAGCATGATGGCCGGGCCGGCCATTTCGATGGCCTTGGCTGAACCGAGGAACAGACCGACACCGATACAGGCGCCGAGCGCCATCAAGCGAATATGCCGTTCGCCGAGTTCGCGTTTGAGCGGGCCGCCCTGAGCGGTCTCGCCGTGGGGCTGGTGATTGCCGACTGGCATAGGGATACAACCTCCGTATTGTTATTGGATATGACCACCGAGTGTCGAAGCACAGACCGATAAGCCTGAACTTCCCGATACCGGATCCACTTCGTGGGTCGATCCGTCTTGTAGGACAAAACCTGCAAGATCAGCGGGGCGTGCAGTATAAAAAGCTCACTCCAGGGCTTTTCACTCTATAAACGACAAGATTCAGCGAGAACTCTCGGCAAAAGCGGCATTTGTGGAGGGGCATTACCTGGAATTCTGGCCTCAACTCGCCAGCGAAGCGGCGCCGAGTATTGCACAGCAAGGGTGCAGCGTCATGCCCCTAGCCAGGCTGTATTTACCGGCCTGAAGGCTCTAATTCAGCACTTACGACCCCATCACCCTCGGTAGGAGCTGCCGCAGGCTCGGGCCGCGTTCGGACGATCTTTACCCGTAAAAGATCGCAGCCTGCGGCAGCTCCTACGCAAAGGCAGCTTTGTTCGTCGACGAAGTCATTCACAAAGTTTTCACCCTTTCCAACCAGCGTCTAAGCTTCAGACAAGTCCGATAAATCTGCGTGAATGGATCAATCGACTATGGGCGCTTTATGGCAATCCGATTCGAGTAAAACTGTGGAACCAACTGATCGCGTGGAAGAAGCGCCTTTACCGAAAAAAACTCGTCGCCCCCGTTATGCCTGGCGGTTGTTCTGGTTACTGTTACTGATCATTCTGGTCGCGCTCGGTTTGGCAGCCTCCAAGGAAATGCGCACCTCGAAACTGCAGGCGCGCGAATTCAGCCAATTTGCCGCTTCGCTGAATTATTCGATGCAATCCGGTCCCAGCGATTCGATTTTCTATCCGGGCGAAGGGCCTTTCGACAAGCGCCTGGGCTACAGTTCTCTGGGTGAGTTCTTGCCACGCTTGCTCAAGCGCAACTACATGATCGCCGCGCAAACCCGATTTTCGCCGAAACTGTTCAACTACAGCGAGAAGGGTTTCTTCGTGCCCTACGCGGAGAAAATCCAGGCCGGTTTAACCATTACCGACTGCCGCGCGTTGCCGTTGTATCAGTACAACTATCCGCAGCAACTGTATTCGAGCTTTGCGGCGATCCCTCCGCTGGTGGTGCACAGCCTGCTGTTCATCGAGAACCGCGACCTGCTCGATCCCAAACAACCCTTGGCCAACCCCGCCGTGGACTGGCCGCGTTTTGGCAAGGCCGCCTGGTCGCAAGTCGCCAAACTGTTCCACATGCCGGGTCAGACTGCCGGCGGCAGCACCCTCGCCACTCAGCTGGAAAAATACCGCCACTCGCCCGATGGTCTCACGGTGTCAGGCAGTGAAAAAATCCGCCAGATGATTTCCGCCAGCGTGCGCGCTTATCAAGATGGCCCGCAAACCTTCACGGCTCGTCAGAACATCGTGCGCGATTACCTCAACAGTGTGCCGCTGTCGGCGGTGCCCGGTCACGGTGAAGTGCATGGCATGGCCGAAGGGTTGCGCGTGTGGTACGGCGCCGACTTCAATCAGGTCAATAAAACCCTGACAAGTGTTGCCAGCGACCCGCTGAGTCTGTCTCAACGCGGTCTGGCCCTGCGTCAGGTGCTATCGCTGATGATCGCCCAGCGCCGACCTTCACACTATTTGTTCAAGGGTCATGACGAACTGGCAGATCTCACCGACAGCCACATCCGCCTGCTCGCACAGAACGCCGTGATCGACACCCCACTGGCTGACGCCGCACTGGCCAGCAAGGTGACCTACCGCGACTGGCAACAACAACCGACCCTTCAGCCGATTGAATCCAACAAGGGCATCAGCGTTGCGCGCAGTCGACTGGCCGCCCTGCTCAATCGCCCTTTGTATGACCTCGATCGCCTCGACCTGTCGGCCACCAGCACCTTGCAGTACGACCTGCAAACCAAGGCCACCGAGTACCTCAAGCATCTGGCCGACCCAACCTACGCGGCGCAATTGGGCCTGCTTGGCGAACACTTGCTGACGCCTACCAGCACGACTCAGGTGCGCTACAGTTTCACCCTGTTCGAGCGCACCCCCGATGGCTCGCGCGTGCGCGTGCAAACCGACAGCACCGATCAGCCCTTCGACATCAACGAAGGCAGCAAACTGGAACTGGGCTCCACCGCCAAACTGCGGGTGTTGACCAGCTACCTGCAGATCATCTCCGAACTGCATGACCGCTATGGCGCCAAGACACCCGCCGAGCTGAAAAAAACCGACGTCCCCGACCAGGACCGGATTACCCGCTGGGCCGTCGACTACCTGATCCAGAACACTGACCGCAGCCTGCCGAAAATGCTCGATGCGGCGCTCAACCGTACGTACTCGGCCAACCCCGGCGAGTCATTTTTCACTGGCGGCGGCCTGCACACCTTTCACAACTTCCGCAAGGAAGACAACGGCCGCAGCCCAACCCTGCGCGATGCCCTGCGCGAATCGATCAACCTGCCGTTCATTCGGCTGATGCGCGACCTGGTGCGCTACAGCACTTACTCGGGGCCCAACAGCAGCGGCCAATTGCTCAATGATGACGAGAACCCGCGGCGTCAGGAATATCTGGCGCAATTTGCCGACCACGAGGGCACCGCGTTTTTGCTGCGCTTCTGGAAGAAGTACCAGAAGAAGGACACCCAGGCTCGCCTCGAGACCTTCCTCGACGGCATGCACCCGACGGCAATTCGTCTCGCGGCGGTGCACCGCTACCTGCTGCCCGAGGCCAGCCAGGAAAGCTTCAACAGCTTTGTGCGGGCGCATCTGAAAGCGGCCAAAAGCACCGATAAAAATATCGACAGAACCACCGGTAAGCTCAACGAAAAACTCACTGACGAGCGCCTCGAAAGACTCTATAAAACCTACGGTCCGGGCGCCTTTGACCTGCCCGACCAGGGGTTTATCGCCAAGGTCCACCCACTGGACCTGTGGCTGATGGGCTACTTGCTGAACAACCCCGACGCCAAGTTCAGCCAGATCGTCAAAGCCAGTGAATTCGAGCGTCAGGAAGTCTACAGCTGGCTGTTCAAGAGCCGGCACAAGAGTGCCCGCGACAGCCGCATCCGGACCATGCTGGAGATCGAAGCATTCCTCGACATTCACCAACGCTGGCAAGCCGTCGGCTACCCGTTCGATCATCTGGTACCGTCATTGGCCACTGCCATCGGCAGCTCCGGCGATCGGCCAGCGGCTCTGGCCGAGCTGATCGGTACGATCCTCAACGATGGCGTGCGTATGCCGACCCTGCGCATCGACAGCCTGCATTTCGCCGCCGACACGCCGTATGAAACAAAGGTGATCAACGACCCGGACAAAGGCAAGCGAGTCATGCCGTCCGAAGTGGCAACGGCGATGCGCGAAGCGTTGTCGCAAGTGGTGGATGCCGGCACCGCCAAACGGGTCGCCGGTACGTTCAAACTGCCGGACGGCACTCCACTGGCCATGGGCGGCAAGACCGGCACCGGCGATAACCGCATTGAAGCCTTCGGTACCGGCGGAAGGGTTCTGAGCTCGAAATCGATCAACCGCACCGCGACCTTCGTGTTCTACATTGGCGAGCATCACTTCGGCACCCTGACTGCCTTCGTGCCTGGCGTCTCGGCCCAAGCCTTCAAATTCACCTCGGCGTTGCCGGTGCAAGTACTCAAGGGCATGGCGCCGATTCTCACACCGTATCTGCAACCGGGGAACAACACGCTATGTCAGCCTGCCGAGGTAGCGCGACGCTAATCCGGGGTCGGCACGATAATTGTTCGAGATAACCTCCCCCTCTTCTCCGTGAGTTGACCGCCGGTCTCAAGGTCTTGCATTTTCATTAAGATATATCTTAAGTTGTATCTAAATACGACGAGAGAACGCAAAAAATGAGAGACCATCATTCCCACCGCGAACACACTGACGGCCGCGACGGCTTCGAAAAACGCCCCGGCCCCGCTCGAGAACGCGGCGGACGCGGCCCCCGGGTATTCGCCCCAGGCGATCTGAAACTGCTGCTGCTGGCGCTGATCGCCGAGCAGCCGTGCCACGGCTACGACCTGATCCGCCAGATCGAAAGCATGTTCGATGGCGCCTACTGCCCCAGTCCCGGCGTGATCTATCCGACCCTGACCTTCCTTGAAGAAAGCGAAATGATCCTCGGTGACGCCGATGGCGGAAAAAAACGCTACAGCATTACCGATGCCGGTCGTCTGTCGTTAAGCGAGCAGGCGATTGCCCTGGACGGCGTGCGCATGCGCATCGAGGTCAGCAAGCGTTCGTTGCGCGGGCAAGACCGCCCGGCCGAGATCCACGAAGCAGTGCACAACCTGCGTCATGCCTTGCAAATGCATCACGGTCGCTGGAGCCCGGAAGAAATCCTGCGGGTGCGCGACCTGCTCAACAACACCGCCAAAGCCATCGTCGATGGCCCTGTCGTTCAACCCTTTCAGGAGAAGGCCGAATGACTGAAGTCATCGTGCAAACCATTCACCGTGTCAGCCACGCACTCAAACGCCGTCGTCTAGAAGTGCTGCGGGTGGTCGACCTGACCCCGCGCATGCGCCGGATTACCCTGGGTGGACCGGAGCTGGCCGGCTTTGTCAGTCTCGGAACGGACGACCACGTAAAGCTGTTTTTCCCACAAAGCGCAGCGGAACACGCCACGCTGGAAACCCTGGTGCTGGGCGCCGGCAAGGACAACGGGCCGCTGCTGGCGATGCGCGACTACACGCCCCGCCGTTACGACCTGAACACGCTGGAACTGGACATCGACTTCGTGCTGCACGGCGATGGCCCTGCCGCGACCTGGGCAGCGCAGGCCACACCCGGCCAGTTCCTGCACATTGGCGGGCCACGGGGTTCGATGGTCGTGCCGGATATCTTCGACAGCTACCTGCTGATCGGTGACGAGACCGCCCTGCCCGCCATCGCCCGCCGCCTTGAAGGCCTGGCGGCCAACCGTCGCGCACTGGTGGTGGTGGAAATCGAGAACGGTGCCGAACAGCAAATCCTCGAGAGTCAGGCAAACGTCAACGTGATCTGGGTCTTGCGCGAAAGTGGCCAGAACCACCTGCTGACCACCGTGCAACAACTGCACATACCGAGCGGCGAGTTGTATGCGTGGATCGCGACAGAATCCAAAGTCTCACGACAGATCCGCCGCGTGTTGCTGGATGAGAAGGGCGTGAATCAGGATCAGGTGAAAGCCGTGGGTTACTGGAAACTGGACGACAGCGACGAGGAGTAATCACCACATTCCGTAGCAGTTGCCGAGCCCGCGAGGCTGCGTTCGGCCGCAGAGCGGTCGTAAAATCAGGCAGCGCGTTCCTCCAGGCAAACCGCGTATGCAGGATTTGCGAGGCCTTCGGCCTCGAACGCAGCCTCGCGGGCTCGGCAGCTGCTACGGGGGTCAAAACAGTTACTTATGTCCGCGCCACCGATCCAGCCCGACCACTACCAGCGCAATCAGCACAAACCCCAGCAATATCCCGCTGGCATTGATGAACACCTGGGGATAACCGAGTTTTTCGACATCAATAAAGGGATAAGGGTAGAGCCCCAGCGAGTGCCCACGCAGCAAGGCATAAGCGAAGTACACCACCGGGTAAGTCACCCACAAACCGATGTGGCCAAGGCGCAAGGTGCCTTTAGGCACACACCGCCACCAATAGAACAGAAACAACAGCGGCATGACGTCATGCAGCAGCTCGTCGGCGATGAATTGCCAGCCCTGCGGGTGCCACAAATGCCGCAACAGCAGGTTATACGCCAGGCCGACCAGGGCAATGCTCACGGCGATCCCGCTGCTGACCCATGGCTGTAAAAAGAACGCGTGGCCCTTCGACTCGCGCGAAGTCACGGCACAGGTCAGCACCGTCGCCACCAGCGTGTTGGTCAGGACCGTAAAATAGCTGAAGTAGCTCACCAGCCCACCCAGTTGGCTGGCGCTGACACTCCAGCGGCCGTACAACACCAGGTACAGCTGAATACTCAATCCCAGCCAGCCCAGCACGGCAGCCGAGCGTATAAAACGTCTCATGACGGGCGAAGGTCGAGTTGGCTCGGCGGGCATTGCGATTCCTTAGAGCGGACGTTTGGTGCGCATCAACTTGACGTAGAGTTTTTCGACTTTCTCGCGGGCCCACGGGGTTTTGCGCAGGAAGGTCAGGCTCGACTTGATACTCGGATCGCTCTTGAAGCAGCGAATGTCGATGCGCTCGGCCAGCCCCGACCATTCGTAGTGTTGAACCAGTGCGTTGAGGATCTGTTCCAGGGTCACGCCGTGCAGCGGGTTGGGGTTCTGTTCGGTCATGCCGGGCCTTTGAACAAAGAAAGTAAAGGAAGCCGCGCACCTTAGCCGAGGGTGTCGTGCGGTGGAAGGACTCTGTGCGCTATCCGTTAAATGTAGGTGAACTCTGAAAGATCGCAGCCAGCGGCAACGCCTACAGGTGCACACCTTCTGATGTGAGCTGCCGCAGGCTGCGGTCCTTTCCTCGGGACTATTACCAAATCCGAAAGGATCCATGTCAAGAAAAGCCCTTTCTCTCTGTGTAACAGATCATTATCCTTGCCCCCCTTAACGCTGAATCGTTTCATCTGCCCGATTGACCCTCGCAGCGTTCAGCTCCCTCCCCCCCCTAAAAGACCAAGAACTCCTTCTCTATGCCCGACATTCAGACTTTGCGAGACAGCGCTGTCTTCCCTGCTGTTGCTGCCCGAAAAGCCATCAACCTGATCGGTGGACTCAGCGCCCTGAGCCTTGCCAGCTGCGCTCAGGCTGCCCCTGCATTCGATAGCGACTCACCGTGGATGCTCGGCGACTGGAACGGCACACGTACGGAACTCGCGGAAAAGGGCTACGACTTCAAAGTCGACTACACCGGCGAAATGGGCAGCAACCTGCACGGCGGCTACGACCACGATCGCACGGCGCGCTACAGCGACCAGTTCGGCCTCGGTACGCACCTGGACCTGCAAAAGATCCTCGGCTGGCACGACGCTGAATTTCAGCTGACCCTCACCGAACGCAGCGGCAACAACATCAGCAACGACCGGATCAACGATCCACGCGTCGGCGGTTTCACCTCGGCCCAGGAAGTCTGGGGCCGTGGCCAGACCACGCGGCTGACACAGATGTGGTATCAGCAGAAATTCTTCGATCAGAAGCTCGACATCAAGGCCGGCCGCTTTGGTGAAGGCGAAGACTTCAACAGCTTCCCCTGCGATTTCCAGAACCTGGCGTTCTGCGGTTCTCAGGTCGGCAACTGGGTGGGCGGCATCTGGTACAACTGGCCGGTCAGCCAATGGGCGCTGCGGGTCAAATATCACCTGACACCTGAGCTCTACGCACAGATGGGTGCCTACGAGCAAAACCCGTCGAACCTGGACCGCGACAACGGCTTCAAGCTCAGTGGCAGCGGCACCCAAGGCGCGGTGCTGCCGGTGGAACTGGTGTGGACACCAAAACTCAATGGCCTGCCGGGCGAATACCGCGCCGGTTACTACTACAGCAGCGCCAACGCCACCGACGTCTATAAGGACAGCAACGGCCAGCCGGCCGCCCTGAGTGGCGAGGCCTATCGCAGCGCATCAAGCAAGCACGGCGTCTGGCTCGGCGTGCAGCAACAGCTGACCCGTCGCGCCAGTGATAACTCGCGGGGCTTGAGTGTGTTTGCCAACGGCACGATGCACGACAAAAAGACCAACGCCATCGACAACTATGTCCAGGCCGGCGTCGTCTACAAAGGCCTGTTCGATGCCCGCAGCAAGGACGATCTCGGCTTCGCCATGGCCCGGGTTCACGTCAACCCGGCCTACCGCAAGAACGCCGAGGCGACCAACCAGGCGCACGCGGTCTTCGACTACAACGACCCAACCTACCTGCCGCCGCAAGACACCGAATACAGCGCTGAACTCTATTACGGCGTGCACCTGACCCATTGGCTGACCGTGCGCCCGAACCTGCAATACATCCGCCACCCTGGTGGCGTGAACGAGGTCGATGACGCGCTGATCGGCGGGATCAAGGTGCAGTCGTCGTTCTGAAACTCTTTCTGATCCCTCTTTTTACTGAAACCTGCCTCCACCTGTTCGTCATCAACGGTGAACAGGCGCGGGACTACTTGAAACATCACGGAGAACCACACTATGAGCACTGAGGGTGCTTTGAGTCGAAGCCGTCTGCTGCCGAGCCTGCTCGGTATCGTGCTTCTGTTAATGGGCCTGGCCTTGCTGGCCGGGGGGATCAAGCTGAGCCTGCTCGGCGGCTCGCTGTATTACCTGCTGGCCGGTATCGGCCTGGTGCTGACCGGGATTTTGCTGCTGGCTGCTCGCCGTGCGGCGCTGGGTCTGTACGCGCTGGTGCTGTTCGCCAGTACGGTGTGGGCGCTGTGGGAAATCGGCCTCGACTGGTGGCAGTTGGTGCCGCGTCTGTCGCTGTGGTTCGCCCTTGGCGTGGTCCTGCTGTTGCCGTGGTTCCGCCGTCCGCTGCTGCGTGATGGTGCCGCTCCGCTGGGTACCGCTGCGCTGAGCGTGGCCGTGGTTCTGGCCGGTGCCACCGCCATCGCCAGCCAGTTCACCCACCCGGGTGAAATCATCGGCGAGTTGGACCGCGACACTGCCGACATGACCAGCACCGCGCCAGCCATGCCCGAAGGCGAGTGGCAGGCCTATGGCCGCACCGAGTTCGGCGACCGCTACTCGCCGCTGAAGCAGATCACCCCGGCCAACGTCGGCAAGCTGCAAGAAGCCTGGCGCATCCGCACCGGCGACCTGCCGACCGCTGACGACCCGGTGGAACTGACCAACGAGAACACCCCGTTGAAGGTCAACGGCATGCTCTATGCGTGCACCGCACACAGCAAGGTGCTGGCGCTGGACCCGGACACCGGCAAGGAACGCTGGCGCTTCGACCCGCAGATCAAGAGCCCCGTGGGTTTCAAGGGCTTTGCCCACATGACCTGCCGTGGCGTTTCTTACTACGACGAGAACGCCTACGCCAAGGCTGACAACGCTTCGGCCGCAGTCATCTCCGAAGCTGGCAAAGCCGTCGCCCAAGCCTGCCCGCGTCGTCTGTACCTGCCCACCGCCGATGCTCGTTTGATCGCACTGAACGCCGACACTGGCAAGCTCTGCGAAGGCTTCGGCGATCACGGCGTGGTTGACCTGACCCAAGGTATCGGCCCGTTCACCCCCGGTGGCTACTACGCCACCTCGCCGGCGGCGATCACCCGTGATCTGGTGATCATGGGCGGTCACGTCACCGACAACGAGTCGACCAACGAGCCGTCCGGCGTGATCCGCGCCTTCGACATCCGCGACGGTCACCTGGTCTGGAACTGGGACAGCGGCAACCCTGAGGCGACCGAGCCTTTGGCTCCGGGCAAGGTCTACACCCGCAACTCGCCGAACATGTGGTCGCTGGCCAGTGTCGACGAGAAACTGGGCATGGTTTACCTGCCGCTGGGCAACCAGATGCCTGACCAGTGGGGTGCCGACCGCACGCCGGGTGCTGAAAAATTCAGCGCTGGCCTGGTGGCTCTGGACCTGGCCACCGGCAAGGTGCGCTGGAATTACCAGTTCACCCACCACGACTTGTGGGACATGGACGTCGGCAGCCAGCCGACCCTGCTCGACCTGAAAACCGCTGACGGCATCAAACCGGCGCTGATCGCACCGACCAAACAGGGCAGCCTGTATGTGCTCGACCGTCGCGATGGCACACCGATCGTGCCGATTCGCGAAATCCCGGTACCGCAAGGCGCAGTTCCAGGCGACCGTACCGCCCCGACCCAGGCGCGCTCGGACCTCAACCTGCTCGGCCCGGATCTGACCGAGAAGGCCATGTGGGGTGCCAGCCCGTTCGACCAGATGCTCTGCCGCATCCAGTTCAAAGAACTGCGCTACGAAGGCCAGTACACCCCGCCGTCGTTGCAGGGCAGCTTGATCTATCCGGGTAACGTCGGTGTGTTCAACTGGGGCGGCGTGTCGATCGATCCGGTTCGTCAGATGCTGTTCACCAGCCCGAACTACATGGCGTTCGTTTCGAAAATGATCCCCCGCGCCGACGTGGCTGCCGACAGCAAGCGCGAAAGCGAGACCGCTGGCGTGCAGCCCAACACTGGCGCGCCGTACGCGGTGACCATGCACCCGTTCATGTCGCCGTTCGGCGTACCGTGCCAAGCCCCGGCCTGGGGCTATGTGGCCGGTATCGACCTGACCACCAACAAGGTGGTCTGGAAGCACAAGAACGGCACCAGCCGCGACAGCTCGCCACTCCCTATCGGCCTGCCGATCGGTGTACCAAGCATGGGCGGTTCAATCGTCACCGCCGGTGGCGTCGGCTTCCTCAGCGGAACCCTGGACCAGTACCTGCGTGCCTATGACGTCAACAACGGCAAAGAACTCTGGAAATCGCGCCTGCCGGCCGGCGGCCAGGCCACACCGATGACCTACACCGGCAAGGACGGCAAACAGTACGTACTGCTCGTCGTCGGCGGCCATGGTTCGCTGGGCACCAAAATGGGCGACTATGTGATCGCTTACACACTGTCGGAATAAGCGTTAGCGGCAGTTAAGAAAAAGGCGACTACCGAGGGGTAGTCGCCTTTTTTGTGTCCCAAAAGATCGCAGCCTGCGGCAGCTCCTACGGGACTTGCGCACGGCTTCGACCGCCCGGCGTAGGAGCTGCCGCAGGCTGCGATCTTTAGAAAATTATTAGTTCTAAACGTAGGACCCGGAGAAGCTTCCGACATGGTTTTCAGGTTGTCGGTGGGAAGCCGCATAACTAGTCTTTGGTGGTCGCTGCCAATTCAGCGACCGGGTTTGACCGTCCGAGCACACTCCAGGCGCACTCAGGAGCGTCACCATGCACAAAGTCACCCCCAATTCACCAGAAACCCCAAGCACTTCCCCTTACGCCTCCAACGACTCCAAAAAACTCCACGACGCCGCCGAGCGGGCGCTGGATCACTACTTCAAACCGCCGTTCGACAAGGGCAACCTGCCCGACAAACGTCCCTCCAACATCTTCGCGGTCATCCCCGACCTGGACAACGAAACCCTGCTGGCGCACGCCTCGGAAACCCTCGCCTCATTGAATGTGCTGGCCAGCGACCTGGCCTTCGAGCTCGAAGGCACGCGCCGGCATGTGGCATTGGCGATTCAGCAGATGGTCTCGTTGGGGGAACTGTTGGTGAATCGAGCGCTGGATAGCTTCGATCAACCGGAAGAGCGGTAACACCGCACTGTGGGAGCGCCGCCCGGCCGTCCCACAGTTTTGATTGATGTACATCCAGTCAGGCCGCCAAAATCAAAAGATCGCAGCCTTCGGCAGCTCCTACGGATATCACCCATGGCTCGTCCGCCCCCAACCACTCAACAGGCCGAGCGTTAGCTCGCCTGCCGCTGTTGATCTTGATCCACCCGCCCCTTCGGAAGGCCGAGTGGAGGTGTTCATCAGGGGGTTGGCGCGCAGCGCCGTACGGCGCAGCCGGACACATCGAGAGGAGGTCGTCGCGCAGCAGACCGTAGGCGATGCCCCCTGATGGACACCGGAGTGAGGGGACGCCGAGCCTAGGCGAGGTGCCGTACGCTTGGGGCGAAGCCTTTTGCTTCCTTTGGGGCGTTTGCCAAAGGGAGGCGCTGTAAAAGCGAAACCGCCAGCAGCCGTTACCGCAGAAATGGATATGTACACCTGCAAAAGATTGGTCGGCTGTCAGGCCGCCAAGATCAAAAGATCGCAGCCTGCGGCAGCTCCTACCGTTGAACGAAGTCACTCCTTCTGAAACACCCGCTAACAACCACCCCCCATTGAAACCACCCACCACCTGCCCCATCTAACTGACATACCCCATTGCGCAGGTGCCCCATGAGCGACCAGCAAGAATTCCCGGAAAACCCGAGCGAATACGCCGACCCCGAAAACGCCGAACACCCCACCTCCGCAGGCAAGGGCCTGGCCCTGCCCGGCCAGAACCTGCCGGACAAGGTCTACATCATCCCGATTCACAATCGCCCATTCTTCCCGGCGCAAGTCTTGCCGGTGATCGTCAATGAAGAACCCTGGGCCGAAACCCTGGACCTGGTGGCCAAATCCGAGCATCACTCGCTGGCGCTGTTCTTCCTGGACACCCCGCAGGAAGATCCACGGCATTTCGACACCTCCGCCCTGCCGCTCTACGGCACCCTGGTGAAGGTCCATCACGCCAGCCGCGAAAACGGCAAACTGCAATTCGTCGCCCAGGGCCTGACCCGCGTGCGCATCCGCACCTGGCTCAAGCACCATCGTCCGCCGTATCTGGTGGAAGTCGAATACCCGCACCAGCCGAGCGAGCCGACCGATGAGGTCAAGGCCTACGGCATGGCGCTGATCAATGCGATCAAGGAACTGCTGCCGCTCAACCCGCTGTACAGCGAAGAGCTGAAAAACTACCTCAACCGCTTCAGCCCCAACGACCCGTCGCCGCTGACCGACTTCGCCGCCGCCCTGACCTCGGCCACCGGCAACGAGCTGCAAGAAGTGCTCGACTGCGTACCCATGCTCAAGCGCATGGAAAAAGTCCTGCCAATGCTGCGCAAGGAAGTCGAAGTCGCGCGTTTGCAGAAAGAAATCTCCGCCGAAGTGAACCGCAAGATCGGCGAGCACCAGCGCGAGTTTTTCCTCAAGGAACAGCTCAAGGTCATCCAGCAGGAGCTGGGGCTGACCAAGGACGACCGCAGCGCCGACGTCGAGCAGTTCGAGCAACGACTGGTGGGCAAAGTCCTGCCGCCACAGGCGCAGAAACGCATCGAAGAGGAACTGAACAAGCTGTCGATCCTCGAAACCGGCTCACCGGAATACGCGGTCACCCGCAACTACCTGGAATGGGCGACAGCGGTGCCGTGGGGCGTTTACGGCGAGGACAAACTCGACCTCAAACACGCGCGCAAAGTCCTCGACAAACACCACGCCGGGCTCGACGACATCAAGGACCGGATCCTCGAGTTCCTCGCGGTCGGCGCTTACAAAGGCGAAATCTCCGGCTCCATCGTGCTGCTCGTCGGTCCTCCGGGCGTGGGCAAAACCAGCGTCGGCAAATCCATCGCCGAGTCGCTGGGGCGGCCGTTCTATCGCTTCAGCGTCGGCGGCATGCGCGATGAAGCCGAGATCAAGGGCCACCGCCGCACCTACATCGGCGCGCTGCCGGGCAAACTGGTTCAGGCGTTGAAAGACGTTGAAGTGATGAACCCGGTGATCATGCTCGACGAAATCGACAAGATGGGCCAAAGCTACCAGGGCGACCCAGCCTCGGCGCTGCTGGAAACCCTGGACCCGGAACAGAACGTCGAATTCCTCGACCATTACCTCGACCTGCGTCTGGACCTGTCGAAAGTGCTGTTCGTCTGCACCGCCAACACCCTGGACTCGATTCCAGGCCCCTTGCTCGACCGGATGGAAGTGATTCGTCTGTCGGGTTACATCACCGAGGAAAAGGTCGCCATCGCCAAGCGTCACCTGTGGCCAAAACAGCTTGAGAAAGCCGGGGTGTCGAAAACCAGCCTGTCCATCAGCGACAGCGCGCTGAAAGCCTTGATCGATGGTTACGCCCGCGAGGCAGGGGTGCGGCAGTTGGAAAAACAACTGGGCAAACTGGTGCGCAAAGCGGTGGTCAAGCTGATCGACGAGCCGCAAAGCGTGATCAAGATCAGCCCCAAAGACCTCGAAGCCTCACTCGGCATGCCGGTGTTTCGTAACGAACAAGTGCTGTCCGGCACCGGCGTCATCACGGGCCTGGCCTGGACCAGCATGGGCGGCGCGACCTTGCCGATCGAAGCCACGCGCATTCACACCCTCAATCGCGGCTTCAAACTCACCGGGCAACTGGGTGACGTGATGAAGGAATCGGCCGAGATCGCTTACAGCTACGTCAGTTCGCACCTCAAGCAGTTTGGTGGCGACGCGAAGTTCTTCGACGAAGCCTTCATCCACCTCCACGTCCCTGAAGGCGCGACCCCGAAAGACGGCCCGAGCGCCGGCGTGACCATGGCCAGCGCCCTGCTCTCGCTGGCACGCAATCAGCCGCCGAAAAAAGGTGTGGCCATGACCGGTGAACTGACGCTGACCGGGCATGTGCTGCCGATTGGCGGGGTACGCGAAAAGGTCATCGCGGCGCGGCGGCAGAAGATCTTCGAGCTGATTTTGCCAGAGCCTAACCGTGGCAGTTTCGAGGAATTGCCGGATTACCTGAAGGAAGGGATTACCGTGCACTTCGCCAAGCGTTTTGCGGATGTGGCGAAGGTGTTGTTTTAACCTGACCACTTGAATCGGTTGCGCTCCTGAAAAGATCGCAGCCTGCGGCAGCTCCTACGCTGCGCCCCTTGTAGGAGCTGCCGGAGGTTGCGATCTTTTGATCCTGGTCTCGCCCGTCACACTTTGATTCATCTTCGGTTATGCTCGCCGTTCGTCGTGAATGACCGGAGCTTACTGACCAATGTCCCCCATCCGCCTGTTTGTCCCCCTGAGCCTCGCCCTGCTGGCCGCCTGTGCCACTCAACCGAAACAGAACGTGACGGTAGAAAAACAGAGCGAATGCCCAGTGCAGTTGAACAACAGGCAACACCTGATTCTGACCCTGCCGAGCAACCCGACCACCGGTTATCGCTGGGCGATCCAGGATTCGGCCGGCGGCGTGCTGCGGGCGATCAGCCCTGAGGTATACACCAACCCGGAGAACACCGGGCTGGTGGGCAGTGGCGGGCAATCGACCTGGCGCTTTCAAGCGTTTGCCGCGGGCAACGGGCGTTTGCGTCTGACCTATCAACAGCCGTGGGAGCCGGAAGTAGAACCGGCACAAACCTTCGACTGCGCAATTTCGGTTAACTGATCATGGGCTGGCTGATTCTGGCGCTGATGGGCGCGGTGACCTTTCTCTATGGGGTAAGCGTTCACGCTGAGTTGCTCTGCCTGTTGGTCAAGCCGTTGCCAGTGTTGGCGCTGCTCGGCTGGTTGCACGACGCACCGCCCGGCGACTATCGGCGCTGGGTCAGCCTGGGGCTGATCTTTTCCCTGCTCGGCGATGTGCTGCTGGCGTGGCCGGGGGACTTGTTCGTATTTGGCCTCGGCGCGTTTCTGGTGGCGCATCTGGCGTACTTGAAGGCGTATTTAAGCGATTGCCGACGATTGGCGCTGTTGCCGCTGATCCTGGCGCTCGGAGTTGGTGCGCTGCTGCTGGGAATCTTGATTGCCCACGGACTTGGGCCATTGCTGATCCCGGTGATCGTCTACGGCCTGGCCATCAGCGCCATGCTCTGGCGAGCGCTGGCCCGACTCGGCACCGATGTGCCGAAGCGCTCGGCGCTGCTGGCGGCCGGTGGCGCGCTGGCGTTTGTGTTCTCCGACAGCGTGATTGGTATCAGCCGCTTTGTGGTGCCGTTCGAGGCGGCGCCTTATGTGATCATCCTCAGCTATTGGCTGGGGCAGTGGGGGATTGCGGCGTCGGCGTTCCACCAACAACGCGGCTAACGACACTACCCGTAGCAGCTGGCGAAGCCTGCGTTCGAGCGCGCAGCGCTCGCCAAACCTGACACCGCGAATCGTCAGATACACCGCAAACACCGGTTTTGCGAGGACTCCGTCCTCGAACGCAGCCTTCGGCAGCTGCTACAGGGGCCGCGTACGTCGCCGGAGCGGTTTATCAGACAACCCGCGCATCCGCGCGCCAAGTTGGCTAAAATGCCGGCCTTTTCCACATCCGCCGCTGGAACCGCCGTGAGCAAAGAACCCGATCGCCTTTTCGCCCAGCCCCTGGCCCAGGTGCCCGACTTCGCCTTTAACGAGGACGTGGTGCGGGTGTTCCCGGACATGATCAAGCGCTCGGTGCCGGGTTACCCGACCATTGTCGAAAACCTCGGCGTACTCGCGGCGCAGTTCGCCCAGCCGGGCAGCGTGCTCTACGACCTCGGCTCGTCCCTCGGCGCGGTGACCCAAGCCCTGCGCCGTCACGTGCGCACCGACGGTTGCCGGGTAATCGCGGTGGATAACTCGGCAGCGATGGTCGAGCGCTGCCGCGAATACCTCAACGCTCAGGACTCGATGTTCCAGGAGCTGCTGCCGGTTGAAGTGATCGAGGGCGACATTCTCGCGCTGGCGTTCAAGCCGGCCTCGGTGGTGGCGCTGAATTTCACCCTGCAATTCATCGCCCCGGAGCAACGCCTGGCACTGCTCGGGCGCATCCGTCAGTCGCTGTTGCCGGGCGGTGCACTTATTCTTTCGGAGAAGCTGCGCTTCAACGATCCTGAAGAACACGCACTGCTCACCGACCTGCACGTCGCGTTCAAACGCGCCAACGGCTACAGCGAACTGGAAATTGCCCAGAAGCGCAGCGCCATCGAAAACGTCATGAAGCCCGACAGCCTCGAAGAACACCGCGAACGCCTGCTGGCCGCCGGGTTTTCGACAGTCGTGCCGTGGTTCCAGTGTCTTAACTTTGCCTCGTTGATTGCCTTGCCATGATTGATCTGTCTCCCCTCGCCCGCCGTCTGGCCGGCACGCCGCTGGCCGACTGGGCCAACACCCTGCAAGCGCAACTCGATGCAAAAATGGAAAAGGGTCACGGCGACCTGGAGCGCTGGCAGAGCGCGCTGGACGCCTTGCCGAAGATCCAGCCGAGTGAAGTCGACTTGCTTGACGGCCTGATGCTCGACACCGACTGCGACGATGAAACCCGCGCGCAAATGCGCACCGCACTGATGGGGTTGTCACCTTGGCGCAAAGGTCCGTTCGACCTGTTCGGCGTGCACGTCGACACCGAATGGCGCTCGGACTGGAAGTGGTCGCGGGTCGCCCCGCACCTGGACCTCAAAGGCAAACGCATCCTCGATGTCGGCTGCGGCAATGGCTACTACATGTGGCGCATGCTCGGCGCGGGCGCGGACAGCGTGATTGGCGTCGACCCGAACTGGTTGTTCTTCTGCCAGTTCCAGGCGGTGCAGCGCTACCTGTCGGAGCCCAATGCCTGGCACTTGCCGTTTCCCTTTGAGGATCTTCCTCCCGATCTCGAAGGCTTCGACACGGTGTTTTCCATGGGCGTGTTCTACCATCGCCGCTCGCCGATCGAACATTTGCTGGCGCTGAAGGATTGCCTGGTCAAGGGCGGTGAGCTGGTGCTGGAAACGTTGGTGATCGAAGGTGACGAGCAGCAAGTGCTGGTGCCTGAAGACCGTTATGCGCAGATGCGCAACGTCTGGTTCCTGCCGTCAGTGCCGGCGCTGATGCTCTGGCTGCGCCGTGCCGGATTCAGCGATGTGCGCTGCGTGGATGTGAGCGTGACCACAGTTGAAGAACAACGCGGGACCGAGTGGATGAAGTATCAGTCGTTGAGCGACTTCCTTGATCCGGACGATCACCGCAAGACGATTGAAGGTCTGCCGGCGCCGATGCGCGCGGTGATCGTCGCCCGTAAATAAAAAAGATCGCAGCCTGCGGCAGCTCCTACGGGTGTTTGCGGCTCCTGTAGGAGCTGCCGCAGGCTGCAATCTTTGCGGTATCAGTCTCGTTTGGCGCGCCGCGCCTTGAAAAACTCGCTCAGCACCGTGCCGCACTCTTCGGCCAATACCCCGCCTTCGACCAGCACCCGGTGGTTGAGAAAGCCCTGGGTGAAGAACTGCCCCTGGCTTTGCACGATCCCGGCCTTGGGTTCCAGTGCGCCGTAAACCACCCGCGCAATCCGCGAATGCACGATCAAACCGGCGCACATGCTGCACGGTTCCAGCGTAACGTACAGCGTGCTGCCCGGCAGACGATAGTTGCTCACGGCCTGCGCTGCGGCGCGGATCGCGACCATTTCGGCGTGGGCGCTGGGGTCACTGCCACTGATCGGGCAATTGAAGCCGCGACCAATGATTTCGCCGTCCTGCACCAGCACCGCGCCCACTGGCACTTCGCCGAGGACCGCACCTTGCGCGGCCAGCGCCAGGGCCTCACGCATGAAGTCCTGATCGCGGCTACGGTCGATGATTTGCGCGGGGCGTATCTGACGCATCAGGCCACCTCGATAGCGGCCATCAGGCCGGTTTCCATATGGTCGATCACATGGCAGTGGAACATCCACACCCCCGGGTTATCCGCCACCAGCGCCACATGAGCGCGCTCGTTCTTGCCCAACAGGTAGGTGTCGGTGAAGTACGGGATGATCTTTTTGCGGTTCGAGGCAATGACCTTGAAGCTCATGCCGTGCAAGTGAACCGGGTGCTGGTACTGAGTCATGTTCTTCAATTCGAAAATGTAGCTTTTGCCTTTCTTCAGAGCAGCAATCGGGCGGTCGGCGCAGGTTTTGTCAGTGATGTCCCAGGCCTTACCGTTGATCTGCCAGAGGCTCGGGGGCTTGCCATTATCGACGTTAACCGAGACCGAACCGACCCACTCGAAATTGAAGTTGAGCTTCTCGGCGTTGGCCAGGTCCGGCTCGGATATCGGGTTGGGCGGCAGCGCTGGCGGCCACTGGCTCGGCGCATCGGTGTTGGCCACCGAGCGCAACGTGCCAATGCGCACCGGCCCGTTACGCAGCGACAATTCTTCACCGGCCTTTGGTGCCTTGATCGCCAGGCAAATGCGCATGCCGGGGCCCAGCCAGTATTCCTTGCCCAGCGGACGCGGCTCGATCGGGTTGCCATCGAGTGCATAGATCTGCGCTTCGACGCCCGGAATGTTGATCCGGTAGGTCAGCGTATTATCGAGATTGAGCAGGCGTACCCGGGTGATCTGCCCGGCCGGTAACTCGATCACCGCCTGCGGCACGCCATTGATGGTCGCCAGACGACCGGCCGTACCACCACGCGCCGCTTCACGAGGAACGCTGAACGGCACGAAAGCGCCCTCTTCATCGACGTGCCAGCTCTTGAGGCTGAGCGTCTGCTCGTAGTTGAAACCGGTGAGCTCGCGTTCTTCGACGATCAGTGGCCCGACCAGCCCGCGACCCAGCTCTTGGCTGCTGTTTACATGCGGGTGATACCAGTAGCTGCCTGCGTCCGGCACGCGAAACTTGTAGTCGAAATACTCGCCGGGCAGCACCGGCAGTTGCGAGACGTACGGCACGCCGTCCATCTCCAGCGGCAAACGGATGCCATGCCAGTGAATGGTGGTGGGCACCGGCAGGTGGTTGATGAAACGCACCCGCAGCCATTCGCCCTGGCGTACCCGCAGTTCCGTCCCCGGTGCCGACGGACCAAAAGCCCACGCCTCGGTTTTGTGCCCCGGCACCAGCTCGACATCCAGCGGCGCGGCAATCAACTCATAATCGTGACCCGCATTGGCGTCTGCCATTTTCCCCAGCCAGTAACGCGTTGCACCACCGGCCCCGACGCCCACCACTGCCAGACCGGCCAGACCACCCAGTATTTGTCGACGGGTAAAGGACATGAACTCAACAACCTCACGTATCAGCGGCAGGCCTGTGCCCGCAAAAGGCGAATACGATACACCTGCGGTTGAGAAAGATTAAGTAAAGGATTGTCGCGGCCATCCTCTCGATCGAACGACCGTCTGTTATCACCAAGGCGCCTCACGGCGCCCCTGCAGCCCAAACTACGCCATCGAAACGCCGGTTGCCCACTGACTCACAAATGCAGCGACCCGCTCCTCATTGAGACTTTCGACGGTTCGCAAACGTAGCAAGGGGATACCGCTCTTGTTCAGGATGCTGTCTTTCAAAGCATCACGCTCCGCCTGCTCCGGCGTGTCATGGCTACCGCCGTCGACCTCTATCACCCCCAGCGGGGTTTTCCCGACTTTGTAATAGAGCACGAAATCACAACTGGCGGCGTTCCTCATGAATTCGCGCTCACGAGGCGTCAGGTTTGTATTGTTGGTCGAAACCAACTGGTTCAGTTCGATCTGCGGTTGGAACTTGAGCCCCCGGCACGTCTCTTGATCCAGCGTATCACGCAGTATCTGCGCCACGATCTGCTCGGATTTGAACTCGGAGTCTTCTCTGCGCAATCGGGTATTGAGCCGTTCAAGCGACTGGTCGTATTCCGTGTAGAGCAGATCGAAAGCCGAAATCAACGGCGCGCGGTGCAGCTGTCCTTTCTCCGCGTAGTATTCGATGTAGCGCACCAGCGCCGCGATATGCCCTTTGTTCTTCGTGAAGACGTCGTCTCCTGTGACCAGAGTGAAACGATGCTTGGCGCGCGATATCGCCACATTGACCATGCGTGCATCATCGACGAAATCCAGTCGATCCTGAGCGTTGCTTTTTTTGTCCAGTACGGTGGAAAAGACGATCTCGTCGCACTCGCGCCCTTGGAATTTGTGCACGGTCTCGTTGACGAAGTCCGCCGGTAGAAGCTTGCGCGAGAGCGCGACCTGATCCTTGTAAGGTGCAATGAACCCCCTGCCGCCCGCGTCCTCCCAAACACTCTCACCCTGCCCTTCAAACATCGCCAACAGCGAGTCGAGTTCGCGCTGGTTGGTATTCTCGCGTGCGTGATTGCCCTTGGCGGTGACGAGCAACGACAACGGTTTTTCTCCGCTGTCCTGAGTCATCGGAACCAGTTGGTTGTCGTAGAACTGCTGATTGCAGAACTGAATGATTCGCGGGTGGCAGCGATAGTGTTCTTTGAGCAAGGTCGTCGGGATTACTCCATTGAACACACTGACGCACGAATCGAGCAGGCTATGCTTCTCACAATCGTAATGGTCCTTGGGCGCCGGCATGTCCAGCTTTGCCGGAATGTGCGCCAACTGTTTTCTATCGCCAACGATGATCAGGTTCTTCGCGCAACCCAGCGCCAGAACTCCCGGAACGATGTCTTGTTGGGAGGCCTCGTCGATGATCACGTAATCAAGCACCGTGCCGCGTTTGAGCGAATTGATGATCGAATGCGTACTGCTTGAAATGATTGGATAACGCTTCAAGAACCCGTCGAACAGGTCTCGGTAATTTTCCGCCGTAAAGGCTCCAGGGTTGGGTACATGCTGATGCAGATGCTGTTTCAGGCACTTCATCGAAGCACTCGTCAGCTCATCCAGCAATGCCTGGTAATTACCCATGTGCAACGCTTGCTGATGGCTGGCCAGTGCCGCTCTTTTTTCCTGCAACGCCTTGTCGTAGTAGTGAAGCTGAAGGCCATAGAAAGCCGACTTGCGCTTCTCCCAGTTATCAAATGGCCGGGTGCGCAGAATCCTGAAGTTGAACAGCAGCTCGATTCTGTCCTTGATCCTGACGCGACCGCCGGCAAGATGTGTCAGGTATGCCATCAGGTCCGTGGTCTTTTGCGGGGAGAGCTTGTACTTGTCCAGGTTGGCTATCTGTACGCCGTTATCCTGCTGCCATTGCTGCAGATAGCGCTGTTCCACCTCAAGCTCATCGATTTCAATCTGCAGCTGCGCCACGGCGTTGCGCGCACTCAGAAGAACCTTGAGCTGTTGCAAGACGAACTGAATGCGCTCCATCGAAGGTGCGGCGTCAGGCTCCGTCGAAGGCCGAGGGCGCGGATTGGCGAAGAATGCCTCGCGGTTCTCTCTGCTGCCCAATGTGGCGACAAGATAATCCAGCCCGGACTTGCCCAGTTTTTCACAGACATTCGCAACGGCAGAATTGTTGTTGGACACCACTGCCACGTTTTTTCCACGCATCAGGATGTTGGCGACAATGTTCAAAATCGTCTGCGTCTTGCCGGTGCCAGGCGGCCCTTCGATCAGACTGATCTGGGAGGTGAAGGCCTGCTCGACGGCTTGAAGCTGGCTTTCATTGATACCAAAAGGAAAGATGAAGCCCGCCGTCTGCTCATACCGTCCATTCTGCCCGGTGCAGTAGGCGTTCAGTGCGGTGTCCGCGCTTGCAATGATTGCATCCACCTGGCGCAACACATTCTCGGCGATCGGCCTCTCCTCCGGCTCGGCATGATCTATCCGGGCGTTGGCTACCGAATGAAAATAGCGGAATACCGGTTCGTCCTTCATTTGCGTTGCCGTGACGAACTCGATATCGCCCAGCTTGTACGCGTACTTTTTCCTGCCTGCGGAATACTGAATGACGGCATATTTCTCGCCGTAGATTGCAGCTGTCTCGAAGGGGGCTGCCACCGAACTGCCCTTTTTGCGCAGAAGCTGGCCTTTTACCTCGCGGGTAGGAACGACCTTGCAGTCCTCCAGGGGGCTAAAAAACTTCTTGCCGGAGAGAAAGTGGCAAACCAGTGACAGACCGTCACCGTTGGCTGTTTTTATCTCCCAATCAGTGATCTGTCGGGTCTTGTCTTCGCCGCGCACGTAAATAGAAACCATATATACCCTATGCAGGCTGGTTCACAGCCTGTCCACATCCATGTTGTCGAAACCCAAATCCAGCGACCCGGTGAGGCTGACACTATTTTGACATCACTTTTCGTCCGAGCACCAGCTTCCAGCCAGTACGCGGAGTAAACAGATGTAAACGTTTCCTCCAGATGCAACAAGGGCGCTTCACAGCGCCCTTGTTGTTCAACTCATTCCCACTCGATCGTCGCTGGCGGCTTGCTCGACACGTCGTAGGTGACGCGGGAGATGCCTTCGATTTCATTGATGATGCGGCCGCTGACGGTTTCCAGCAGCTCGTAAGGCAGGTGAGCCCAACGTGCGGTCATGAAGTCGATGGTTTCTACCGCACGCAGGGCGACGACCCAGGCGTAACGACGGCCGTCACCGACCACACCCACCGATTTCACTGGCTGGAACACCACGAATGCCTGGCTGACCTTGTGATACCAGTCGGCTTTACGCAGCTCTTCGATGAAGATGTGGTCGGCGCGACGCAGCAGGTCGGCGTATTCCTTCTTCACTTCACCGAGGATCCGCACACCCAGGCCCGGGCCCGGGAACGGGTGACGGTAGACCATGTCGTACGGCAGGCCGAGTTCCAGACCCAGACGACGGACTTCGTCCTTGAACAGCTCACGCAGCGGTTCAACCAGCTTGAGGTTCATTTCTTCCGGCAGGCCACCCACGTTGTGGTGCGACTTGATCACGTGAGCCTTGCCGCTTTTCGCGCCAGCCGACTCGATCACGTCCGGGTAAATGGTGCCTTGGGCCAGGTACTTGATGTTGTCCAGCGTGTTGGACTGGGCATCGAACACGTCAATGAAGGTACGGCCGATGATCTTGCGTTTTTTCTCAGGGTCCGACTCGCCGGCCAGGTTGTTCAGGAACTGGTCTTCAGCGTTGGCGCGGATCACCTTGACGCCCATGTTCTCGGCGAACATGGCCATCACTTGTTCGCCTTCGTGCAGACGCAGCAGACCGTTGTCGACGAAGACACAGGTCAGCTGGTCGCCGATGGCTTTGTGCAACAGCGCAGCAACCACCGAAGAATCCACACCGCCGGACAGGCCGAGCAGTACGTTGTCGGTGCCAACCTGGGCGCGAACCTGAGCGATGGCGTCTTCAGCGATCTTCGATGGAGTCCACAGGGCTTCACACTCGCAGATGTCGAGGATGAAACGCGACAGGATGCGACCGCCTTGCTTGGTGTGGGTCACTTCCGGGTGGAACTGCACGCCGTAGTAACGACGCTCGTCGCTGAACATGCCAGCAATCGGGCAGCTCGGGGTGCTGGCCAGGACGTGGAAGTCTTCCGGCATCCTGGTGACCTTGTCACCGTGGCTCATCCACACATCGAGGCCGAACAGGCCGTCGGCGTCGATGTGATCTTCGATGCCGTCCAGCAGGCGGCTCTTGCCGACCACGTCGACACGGGCGTAACCAAACTCACGCAGCTCGGAACCTTCAACCTTGCCGCCCAGTTGCTCGGCCATGGTTTGCATGCCGTAGCAAATACCGAAAACCGGTACGCCCAGGTCCCAGACCGCTTGCGGCGCGCGAGGGCTGTTGGCTTCGTGCACGGACTCGGGGCCGCCGGCGAGGATGATCCCTTTCGGTGCGAATTCGCGAATCGCTTCGTCGTCCATGTCGAACGGGTGCAGTTCGCAGTAAACACCGATTTCACGCACGCGACGGGCGATCAGCTGGGTGTACTGGGAACCGAAGTCGAGGATCAGGATGCGGTGAGCGTGAATGTCGAGGGCCATGATTCAGTCTCGTCTAAGTAATTCAAAAACAGTCGTGATTCAGAAACAACTCGGGGCTGAAAACAGCCCCGGTTACTTAACTTTTTGCTGGAAGCATCAACCTACGCGGTAGTTTGGCGCTTCTTTGGTGATCTGCACGTCGTGGACGTGAGATTCCGCCATGCCGGCGCCGGTGATGCGCACGAACTCTGGCTTGGTGCGCATTTCTTCGATATCGGCGCTACCGGTGTAGCCCATGGAAGAACGCAGGCCGCCCATCAGTTGATGGATGATAGCGCTCAGGGTGCCCTTGTACGGAACACGCCCTTCGATGCCTTCCGGAACCAGCTTCTCGGCACCCGCGGAGGAGTCCTGGAAGTAACGGTCGGAAGAGCCTTGCGCCTGGGACATGGCGCCCAGCGAACCCATGCCACGGTAAGCCTTGTACGAACGGCCCTGGAACAGTTCGATCTCGCCCGGCGCTTCTTCAGTACCGGCGAACATCGAGCCCATCATCACGCAGGAAGCACCGGCAACGATGGCCTTGGACAGGTCACCGGAAAAACGGATGCCGCCGTCGGCGATCAACGGAACGCCAGTGCCCTCAAGGGCAGCGGCGACGTTGGCGATGGCGCTGATTTGCGGCACGCCGACACCGGCAACGATACGGGTGGTGCAGATCGAGCCAGGGCCGATGCCGACCTTGACGGCGTCAGCGCCCGCTTCGGCCAGCGCCTTGGCGGCAGCGCCGGTGGCGATGTTGCCGCCGATCACCTGGACTTCAGGGAAGTTCTGTTTGACCCAACGAACGCGGTCGATCACGCCTTTGGAGTGACCGTGGGCAGTGTCGACCACCACCACGTCAACGCCGGCAGCAACCAGTGCGGCAACGCGATCGCCGGTGTCTTTACCGGTACCGACCGCAGCGCCGACACGCAGACGACCCTGGTCGTCCTTGCTGGCCAACGGGTAAGCCTTGGCTTTTTCGATGTCGTTGACGGTCATCATGCCTTTGAGGGCAAACTTGTCGTCGACGATCAGTACGCGTTCGATGCGGTTTTTGTGCAACAACTCGCGGACGTCGTTTTTGTTGGCGCCTTCACGGACGGTCACCAGACGCTCTTTAGGCGTCATGACTTCACGAACGGTGGCTTCCAGACGGTTTTCAAAACGCACGTCACGGGAAGTGACGATGCCGACCAGGTCGCCATCGTGCAGTACCGGAACGCCGGAGATGTTGTGCAGGCGGGTCAGTTCGAACAGTTCACGAACCGTGGCGTCAGCCTCGATGGTGATCGGGTCCTTGACCACGCCGGCCTCGTAACGCTTGACCTTGCGCACTTCGGCAGCTTGCTGCTCGATGGTCATGTTCTTGTGGATGATGCCGATGCCACCTTCCTGAGCCATGGCAATGGCCAGACGGGCTTCAGTGACGGTGTCCATGGCAGCAGAAACCAGTGGAATATTCAGCTCGATGCCACGGGTAAGGCGGGTTTTGAGACTGACTTCGTTAGGAAGCACCTCGGAATAACCGGGCACTAAAAGAATGTCGTCGAAGGTCAGAGCTTCTTGGCTGATACGCAGCATCGCGGGGGCTCCCGAGCGGGAAAATGGAAGCGCGCCATTATACTCAGACACCCCCGTGGGCTCAATGTAAAACTCAGCCTATTATCGGATGGGTTTATTTTGGCCTGACGCGGTCTCTGTAGCAGTTGCCGAAGGCGACGTCCGGCCGCGAAGCGGTCGCTACTCGATCATCCCGTTTTTCCTGTTGAATCGCGTTATGCGGATTTACGGCTGCTTCGCAACCGGACGTCGCCTGCGGCAACTGCTACAGGAACTGCGGCAGTCTTACAGCTCTACTTTCACCCAACTCACCGGCAGGTCCAGCCATTCGGCGAATTCGTCGATGAAGCTCTGCTTGAACCCGGCCTCAGCCCAGTTATTGAAGATAAACCCCAGGTTCGAGAAGCCGCATTCCTGCAGGAACAGAAAGCCGTTGATGTCGTCTTCATGCCCGCATTCCGGGCAGATGAAGTTGTCAGTGCGCCCCGGCATCCAGTCTTCCAGGCTTTCGAACAGCGCTTCGCCAATCTCTTTGCGGCACTCGGCACAACCGGCCTCTTCGAGAAATCCCTTGGCCGGTGTATAGATGCAGCGCTTGGTGATGATCTCCAGTCCATTGATCGGCTCACCAAACGGCAGCGCTTCGGGATGCAACACCACCGCCCGCGCACCGGGTGCGATAGCGTGGGCCATGCGATTGCCGGTACGACCGCAAGTGGTGAGCTCTTCTTCAATGATGTTCTTGCGCACCAGCCACCGCACAATCGCCCGCGCCCGGGGTTCGTGCACCGGCAGTGTGGAGATTTTCGGGACGAGGATGCTTTGCGAGTTCATGGGTACAGCCCTGAAGCATTTAATGAGAGATCGGCATTAACCGGCCTGGCGTCATCGCGGGCAGGCCTTGCCCGCGAAAGCGATATGAGGCGCGGCAGCTTAATCCCTGACAGGCTCAGGTCAAGTGCTCAGATACCTGCCAATCAAGGCAATCCCACTGGCCAGCACCAGCCAGGTCACCAGCCGCACAAAGGCCTCGCGGGACATCTTCATGGTCAACCGTCGACCGATCCACAGCCCCAGCGCCATGGCCGGCAACAAACACACCGCCAGTACCCACAAGGGTAGCTCGGCATAGACCCCGGCGATCACGAACAGACTCAAACGCACCACCGTGCTGCAACTGATCAACGCACTTTGCGTGGCTCGGGCCGCGTCCTTGGGCAAGCGGCTGTTCAGATAGATGGCATATAAAAAGCCGCCACTGCCGAACAGCGCCCCAAACATTCCGCCCACCGTACCCATCGGGATCGCCCACGCGGCAGCCAACTGTGTCGGCCGGGCTTTGACCCACAGGCTATAAATCGCATACGCGCTGATAAACAGCCCCATTAACAGCAGCAACAGATCAGATTTGAGGTTCAGCAGAAAGATCACCCCCAACGTGCAACCCACCGCCATGCACGGCAGCAACCGCAATAATTCGGGTTTGACCACGTCCCGCCGCGACGGCAGCAAATTGCCGAACGCTGCGACAAAATCCAGCAACACCAGCAAGGGCACGATTTTCGACAGTGGCATGAACAGAATCAGGATCGGACCTGCCACCAGCGCCGTGCCAAAGCCGGCGATGCCAAAAACGATATAGGCCAGGCTGATGCCCAGCCCGATCACCAGCCAATCCGTGGGGCCGAAGGACCATTGATTTAACAGCTCCAGCACATCCATTGGCATACCGTCCGTTTTCCCTGCGATGTTTTTAGTCCGCTGCGAGCAATATCCCACAGCAATGGCGCAAATACCTGTAGGAGCTGCCGCAGGCTGCGATCTTTTCCAATAGATATGACGCCGAAGATCAAAAGATCGCAGCCTTCGGCAGCGCCTACGCCTAGGCGATCGTGCATTCATCCGGAGAATGCCATTAAACTGCGCCCCATGATTAAAGATCCCTTTGCAAGACTCGGCCTGGACCGAGAAGTCCTGACGGTCAGCCAGCTCAACGGCCGCGCGCGGGTGTTGCTTGAAGACGTGTTCAGCAACATCTGGGTCGAAGGCGAAATCTCCAACCTCGCCCGCCCGGCGTCCGGCCACCTCTATTTCACCCTCAAGGACAGCGGCGCCCAGGTACGTTGCGCACTGTTCCGGCAGAACGCTGCACGGGTCCGTCAGGCCTTGAAGGATGGCCTGGCCGTTAAGGTTCGGGGCAAGGTTTCGCTGTTTGAAGGGCGTGGCGACTATCAGCTGATTCTCGACACCGTGGAACCTGCCGGTGACGGTGCGTTGCGCCTGGCGTTCGATGCACTGAAGGAAAAACTCAGCGCCGAAGGCCTGTTCAGTGCCGAACGTAAAGTGCCGCTGCCAGCACACCCGCAACGCATCGGCATCATCAGTTCGCCAACCGGCGCGGTGATTCGCGACATCATCAGCGTATTCCGTCGCCGTGCGCCGCAAGTGGTGTTGACCCTGATCCCCACCGCCGTGCAAGGCCGCGAAGCCACCGCACAGATTGTCCGCGCACTGAAACTGGCCGACGCCCGTGGTTTCGATGCGCTGATCCTCGCGCGTGGCGGCGGTTCGCTGGAAGACCTCTGGTGCTTCAACGAAGAAGCCGTGGCCCGTGCGGTGGATGCCTGCGTCACGCCGATTGTCAGCGCCGTGGGTCATGAAACCGATGTGTCGATCAGCGACTTCGTGGCCGACGTCCGCGCACCGACACCGTCGGCCGCCGCTGAACTGCTGGCACCGGATTCCAGCGATCTGGTGCGCCGGGTCGAAAGCCTGCATCGGCGATTGGTGATGCGCATCCGCGACCGCTTGATGCGTGATCGCCTGCGCCTGGAAGGCATGTCGCGTCGCTTGCGCCATCCCGGCGAACGCCTGCGTCAGCAAGCGCAACGTCTGGACGACCTGGACATGCGTATGCGCCGAGCGTTCGAGCGCAGCCTAAATACCCGTCGCGAACGACTGATTCGCCTCGAAACCCGCCTCGCCGGGCAACATCCGGGACGGCAACTGGCACTGCTTCGCCAGCGCCTCGACAGCCTCGCCGAACGCCTGCCGCGCTCGATGCGCGAAGGTCTGAAGGCCCGTCGCCTGCAACTGCAAACCCAGGTGCAAACCCTGCACGTGGTCAGCCCTTTGGCGACACTCGGCCGTGGCTACAGCATTTTGCTCGATGAGCGCGGTAACGCGATCCGCAGTGCCGCGCAGACTCAAAACGGCCAACGCCTGAAAGCCAGACTCGGCGAAGGCGAATTGCAGGTCCGGGTTGAAGACAACCATCTGACGCCTGTCACCCTTTCTTTACTGGATTGATCCATGCCGCGCTTTCTTGCACCGTTGCTGCTGCTTTGCCTGACCTTCAACGCCCACGCCGACAGCTACCTCACGCGCCTGCTGAACAAACCGGTGCCGGGAGGTGTGGCAGTCGTCGACCTGGGTACTTCGGCTCAGGCCCCCAAGGCCAGCTATCAAGGCAAACCGGTGCTGGTAGTCAAGGAACAGAACAACTGGCTGGCGATTGTCGGCGTGCCCCTGACCGTCAAACCGGGCAACCAGCAGATCAGTAGCGGTGGCCGTAACCTGACGTTCATGGTCGGCAACAAGAAGTACCCGGAACAGCACATCACCTTGAAGAATCAGCGTCAGGTGAATCCGAACCCGGCCGACCTGAAACGCATTGAAGCCGAATTGGACGAACAGGTTCGCGCCTACCGCAGTTTCAGCCCGGTGACGCCGAGCAACCTGCTGCTGGACAAGCCAGTCAATGGTCCGCTGTCGAGCAAGTTCGGTGTGCGCCGATTCTTCAACGGCGAAGAGCGCAACCCCCACGCGGGCCTGGACTTCGCGGTGCCGGCGGGCACGCCGATCAAGACACCGGCGGCCGGCAAAGTGATTCTGATCGGCAACTACTTCTTTAACGGCAACACCGTATTCGTCGACCACGGCCAGGGCTTTATCAGCATGTTCTGCCACCTGTCGAAAATCGACGTCAACGTCGGCCAGCAACTGGCGCGCGGTGGCGTGGTCGGCAAAGTCGGCTCCACCGGTCGCGCCACCGGGCCGCACATGCACTGGAACGTCAGCCTGAACGATGCCCGTGTGGACCCGGCGATTTTCATCGGCGCATTTCAGCCATAAACGCCCCGACATGGATTGCGCATGACGAACGGTCTGCGCAATCGCCACAAACAATTTCAACTAAACCGAAGATAAAATCTCGCCAAAAAAGGTTTTTCGGGTATTTCTCTCAAAGTTTTTCGACTGCTTGCCATCTTCCACCCTCGCGGTTAGGGTTGAAGGCATGAAAACTTCTCACACCCTCATTCAGCTCCGCCAGCACCGCAGCCTGTGCCTCGTCAGCGCACGACTGCCGGGCTGAATCGCGGTGCCTCGCCCCACGCTTTATCCAACGCATTTTTGATTCACCGGCAGGCCGCCTCTTTTCGGCCACAACCATAAGGATTTCCTGATGAGCATGCTCAAAGACCCGTCTTCGAAATACCGCGCTTTCCCGACTATCGACATTCCGGATCGCACCTGGCCATCGAAGACCATCACTGCCGCGCCGATCTGGTGCAGCTCCGACTTGCGCGATGGTAACCAGTCGCTGATCGAGCCAATGGACGCAGTGAAAAAGCTGCGTTTCTGGAAAACCCTGGTCGCTGTGGGCGTGAAAGAAATCGAAGCCTCCTTCCCGGCGGCTTCGCAAACCGACTTCGACTTCGTGCGGACCCTGATCGAAGGCGGCCACATCCCGGACGACACCACCATTCAGGTGCTGACCCAGGGCCGTGAAGACCTGATCGAACGGACTTTCGAATCCCTTCGTGGCGCGAAAAAAGCCATCGTTCACCTCTACAACGCGACCTCCCCTTCCTTCCGCCGGATTGTCTTCAATCAGGACAAGGACGGGATCAAGGCCATCGCCGTGAACGCCGCCAAGCTGTTCGTCAAATATGCCGCCAAGCAGCCGCAAACCGAGTGGACCTTCGAATACTCGCCAGAGACCTTCAGCGCCACTGAGCTGGAATTCGCCAAGGAAGTCTGCGACGCGGTGATCGAGGTCTGGAACCCGACGCCTGCGCACAAGGTGATCCTCAACCTGCCGGCCACCGTCGAATGCGCCACACCAAACATCTACGCTGACCAGATCGAGTGGTTCGGCCGTCACATCAATCGTCGTGACAGCGTGATCATCAGCCTGCACACCCACAACGACCGTGGCACTGGCGTTGCGGCCACCGAGCTGGGCCTGATGGCTGGCGCCGACCGCGTCGAAGGCTGCCTGTTCGGCAACGGCGAGCGTACCGGTAACGTCGACCTGGTCACCGTGGCCTTGAACCTCTACACCCAGGGTGTTGACCCTGAGCTGGATTTCTCCGACATCGACGGCGTGCGTAAAGTCGTTGAAGAGTGCAACCAGATTCCGGTGCACCCACGTCACCCGTACGTCGGGGACCTGGTTCACACCGCGTTCTCCGGCTCGCACCAGGACGCCATCCGCAAGGGCTTCGCCCAGCAGAAACCGGACGAGCTGTGGGAAGTGCCGTACTTGCCGATCGACCCGGCCGACATCGGCCGCAGCTACGAGGCGGTGATTCGCGTCAACAGCCAGTCGGGCAAGGGCGGTATCGCTTACCTGCTGGAACAGGAATACGGCATCAACTTGCCGCGTCGCATGCAGATCGAGTTCAGCCAGGTGGTACAACGCGAGACCGATCGCCTGGGCCTCGAGATGACTGCCCAGCAGATCCACGCGCTGCTTCACAGCGAGTACTTGCAGGCCAACACGCCGTACGCACTGGTCAGCCACCGTCTGCAGGAAGAAAACGGTCACAGCGCCGTCGAAGTGGAAGTCTCCAGCAAAGGCCAAGGCGAAACCAATCTGCACTGGCGTGGCAAGGGCAACGGCGCCCTGGAAGCACTGGTGGCCGGCCTGCCAATCCCGGTAGAAATCATGGACTACAACGAACACGCGATCGGCGCAGGCACCAATGCCAAGGCTGCGGCCTACATTGAACTGCGAGTGAACGGTGAACGTGCGGTGCATGGCGTGGGTATCGATGAAAACATCACCACCGCCAGCTTCAAGGCCCTGTTCAGTGCGCTGAACCGCTCCTTGAGCCAGCCGGAAGCGAAAGCGGCGTAACGCGTGCACAACGCAAAAGGCCCCGAGGTGCAAACCTCGGGGCCTTTTTTGTGGGTGCTATTGGAGGATCAAAAGATCGCAGCCTGCGGCAGCTCCTACGGGGGATTGCATTCCAATGCAGGAGCTGCCGCAGGCTGCGATCTTTTCGGACCACCCGGATTTCAGGTGAGTTCGAAGGTATCGGCATCCAGATTCGCCGGGAACCGTGTGCGATACGCCGCCAACTCCGCAGCGTTCAGAACAACCTGAAACACCCCATCAGCCTCACCGGCACTGAGCAACGTCTCGCCCTGGAAATCCAGCACCTGGCTATCGCCGGTATAAGCAAAGCCCTTGCCGTCGGTGCCAATCCGGTTCACCGCGGCGACATAGCAAAGGTTTTCGATGGCCCGCGCCGGCAGCAAACGGTTCCAGTGCTGACGCCGGGCACCCGGCCAGTTAGCGGTGTACAGCAGCAGGTCGGTGTCTTGCGCATCGCGGCTCCACACCGGGAAGCGCAGGTCGTAGCAAATCAGCGGGCGCACCCGCCAACCCTTGAGCTCGAACTGCACCTGACACTCACCTGCAGTGTAATGTTTGTGCTCGCCAGCCATGCGAAACAGGTGACGCTTGTCGTAATGCAAGACCTCACCGTCCGGGCGCGCCCACAACAGTCGATTACGATGGCTGCCATCGGCGGCCTGGACAATCACGCTGCCGGTAATCACCGCATCAAGTTTGGCGGCCTGCACTCGCAACCATTTGCTGGTCGGGCCGTTTTCCGCTTCGGCGAGGGTTTGCGACTCCATGGAAAAACCGGTGGTGAACATCTCCGGCAGGATGATCAGGTCCGAGCCCCGCGCCTGTTCCAGCAACAGCTCGAAATGCTTGAGGTTGGTCTGACGGTCATGCCAGGCCAACGTGGTCTGGATCAACGCAATGTTCAGATTGGGCAAGGCGGTCAGATCGCGCATAGTTTTTCCGCTGCCTGACGCAGCGTCTCCTCACGCTTGGCAAAACACAGGCGTACCAGACGCTGTTCCTGTAGCGGGTTCTGGTAGAACACCGAAATCGGGATCGCCGCCACGCCATGCTCGCGAGTCATCCACCTGGCCATCTCGACATCGTTCAGGTCCGGGCGGATCTGCGAATAGTCGAGCAACTGGAAATAGGTCCCGGTGACCTTGGTAAAGCTGAACCGCGAAGGCGCCAGCAAATCGCAGAACAGATCACGCTTGGCCTGATAGAAACCCGGCAACTCTTCGACATGTTCCGGATGCTCGGCCATGAAGTCGGCCAGCGCGTACTGCAACGGGGTCACACCGCAGAAACTGACGTATTGATGCACCTTGCGCAGCTCTTCTGTCAGCGCCGGTGGCGCGACCACGTAGCCGGTCTTCCAGCCAGTGACGTGATAGGTCTTGCCAAAGGAACTGACCACGAAGGCGCGCCGATACAGCTCTTCATGGGCCAACACGCTGGCATGCGCTACGCCGTCAAACACCAGGTGTTCATACACCTCGTCGCTGATCACATAGATATCGCGGTCTCGAATCAATGCCGCCAACTGATCCAGCTCGGCGCGCGAGATCAGCGCACCACTCGGGTTGTGCGGCGAGTTGAGGATGATCATTCGCGTGCGCGGGCTTAGCGCTTCGCCGAGCTTCTGGAAGTCGATGGCGAAATCCTTCCCCCCCAACGGCACATGCACGCAACGACCGCCGGCCAGCGCCACCGAAGGCTCATAACTGTCGTAGGCCGGATCGAAGACAATCACTTCGTCACCGCTGTGGATAACCGCTTGAATGGCGCAGAAGATTGCCTGGGTCGCGCCGGGCGTGATGGTCACCTCGGTATCGGCATTGACGCTCACCCCATAACTGCGAGCGATCTTCGCCGCCACTTGCTGGCGCAGCGCCGGCAGGCCGGTCATCGGTGAGTACTGGTTATGGCCATTGGCAATGTGCCGACCGACCGCATCGCACAAGGCTTGCGGAGCATCGAAATCGGGGAAACCCTGGGACAGGTTGAGCGCGCCGCTCGAAGCCGCGAGCTGAGACATTTGGGTGAAGATAGTGATGCCGACATTCGGCAGCTTGCTGGTGATCATCGGTGATTCCCTACTGAACACCCGGCTCTAACGGCGGCGCGGGAGAACCCGAGGATAGCTCAAACGCCAGACACGAAAAAGGGCGCTCTGTTGAGCACCCTTTTTATGACCTACCCCTGTAGGAGCTGCCGCAGGCTGCGATCTTTCCAGCGATCACACCGCCCCGAAATCAAAAGATCGCAGGCTCCTACAAAAGCAACAATCAACGCTTGTCGCGGCGCTTCTTGTCGGCTTTCTTGTGGTGCGTCATCAAGCGGCGCTTCTTGTTGACCTGACGGTCGGTGAGCGTGTTCTTGTTGCCTTCGTACGGGTTCTCACCGCCTTTGAACTCGATGCGGATCGGCGTACCGACCAGCTTCAAGACGCGACGGTAAGTGTTTTCCAGGTAACGGACGTAAGACTTTGGAACCTTCTCGACCTGGTTACCGTGGATCACGATGATCGGCGGGTTCGCGCCACCCAAGTGGGCATAACGCAGCTTGATCCGGCGGTTGTTGACCATCGGTGGCGCGTGCTCACCGACCGCATCTTCCAGAATCTGGGTCAGGCGGTTGGTCGGCCAGCGGGTGACTGCGGACTTGAACGAGTTCTGCACCGACGCGTAGAGGTTGCCCACGCCCGTACCGTGCAGGGCCGAGATGAAGTGGATATCAGCGAAGTCGACGAAGAACAGCCGACGTTGCAGCTCGACCTTCACGAAGTCGCGCTCGCTCGGCGTCATGCCATCCCACTTGTTGATCGCGATCACCAACGCACGACCCGCTTCCAGGGCGAAGCCCAGCAGGTTGAGGTCGTGGTCCACCACACCTTCGCGGGCGTCCATCACGAAGATCACCACGTTGGCGTCTTTGATTGCTTGCAGGGTTTTGACCACGGAGAATTTTTCGACTTCTTCGTGGATCTTGCCGCGCTTGCGCACACCCGCGGTGTCGATCAGCGTGTACTTCTCGTCGTTACGTTCGAACGGGATGTAGATACTGTCGCGGGTGGTGCCGGGTTGGTCATAGACGATTACCCGGTCTTCACCGAGCATGCGGTTGACCAAGGTCGACTTGCCGACGTTCGGGCGGCCAATGATAGCGATCTTGATACCGTCTTTTTCGCTCGGACCAGGAATGCGCTTGGCTTCCTCGCCTTCGGCAACGATCTCTTCTTCGCCGTCTTCCGGCTCTTCGTTGTCTTTAGGGAAGTCGCTCAGGGCGATTTCCAGCATCTGGGTGATGCCACGACCGTGGGCACCGGCGATCGGGATCGCGTGCCCCATGCCCAGCGGGGCGAACTCGGCGCGGGCCATTTCAGGGTCGATGTTGTCGACCTTGTTGGCAACCACGTAAGAACGCTTGTTACGCTTGCGCAAGTGCTCGGCGATCATCTGGTCGGCCGCGGTGAAACCGGCTTTGGCATCTACCAGGAACAGAACGACATCCGCTTCTTCAATGGCCAGCAGCGACTGCTCGGCCATTTTTTCGTCCATACCGTGTTCGTCACCGGAGATACCGCCGGTGTCGACCAAAATGTAGGAACGCCCTTGCCACTTGGCCTCACCGTATTGGCGATCACGGGTCAGACCGGACAAGTCGCCAACGATGGCGTCACGAGTCCTGGTCAGGCGGTTGAACAAGGTGGACTTGCCGACGTTCGGTCGGCCCACCAGGGCGATTACGGGAACCATGCGGCTCTCCACTTCGTTATTTCAGAAAATACAAAAGCCGCTGCGAGGCAGCGGCTGGTGCTCGGGGCAGCGCCTGTAAGCGCTGCGAGCCCCGTAGAACGGGGCCGCTTGGGGAACTAACCCCAAGCATAGCTAAAGGGCCTGCGCTCGATCATGCTGCGTTAAAAATCAGCTCGAGATGCTCATTGACTAAAGTCAACTCCGCTCTCTCGCTGATTTTTGCCTTGCCTGATCTTCGCTCGGCTCCTTTAGGGAAAATGTTACTTGATGGTCAGGGCTTCCAGTTTGCCACTGTTGCCAAACACGTAAATCATGTCACCCACCACCAGCGGACGGGCACGAAGGCCGTCGCTGTCGATGCGCTCACGGCCAACGAATCGACCGTCCACCTGACTCAGCAGGTGCAGGTAACCTTCCAGGTCACCGACTGCAACGTAGCTGGAGAACACTTCCGGTGCCGACAGTTGACGGCGGGCCAGCGAGTCGTTACTCCACAAAGAGGTGGTCGAACGCTCGTCGATGCCTTCAACAGTACCCGAAGACAGGCTGATGTAGACGCTGCCGAAACCTTGAGCGACACCGGCATAGCTGGAAGCATCACGCTGCCAGAGCTGACGACCGCTTTGCAGGTCCAGGGCCGCAACGCGCCCCTGATAGCTGGCGACATAAATCTTGTCGCCAGACAGCAGCAGGCCGCCGTCGATATCGACCACGCGTTCCAGCTCCGAGCGACCCTGTGGAATCGCAATGCGCTGTTCCCAGACCGGCACGCCGTTGGAAATATCCAGCGCTACCACTTTACCGGTCGACAGACCGGCAATCGCCAGGCGGTTGGTGACGATCGGCGCACTGGTGCCGCGCAGGGTCAGTACCGCTGGAGTGCTGTCATACAACCAGCGCTGGTTGCCGGTGGAGGCATCCAGGCCGATCAGACGATCGTCCTGGGTTTGCACCACCACCACATCACCGTTGTTCGCAGGCGGTGCGAGCACTTCGCTGGACACGCGAGCGCGCCATTTCTCTTCACCGGAGCTTGCATCCAGTGCAATCACTTCGCCTTTGAGCGTACCGATCATGACCAGACCGTAACCCACGCCAACGGCGCCGGAGACAGGCAACTCAAGATCTTTCTTCCATTTGACGTCGCCGTTCATGCGATCCAGCGCCATCACGATGCCTTTGGAGTCGGCAGCATAGAGGGTGTTGCCATCGATGGCTGGCACCAGCATGTTGTAGATATCGCCCTGACCGTTACCGACCGAACGACTCCACTGCTTTTGCAGGACCACTTCTTCTTTGAAGTTGACCAGTTCAGCCGGCGGCAATTCTTTTTTGCTGTTGCTGCTGCAACCCGCGGCCAGAATGGCCAGAGCCAGCAATGCTGCATGTTTCCAACGGATCACGTCACGCATCCCCTTTGGCCAGGTCGTCCAGCTTGATTTGTAAGCCACCGACCGCCGCTTCATCCGACAGCGCAGCCTTGGCTTTTTGATAAGCAGCATGGGCTTCATCGGTACGACCCAACTGGACCAGCAGGTCACCCTTGAGTTCTTCGCGAGTGGCCAGGAATGCCTGATCGGCATCACCTTCGAGCAGTTTCAGAGCTTCGTCAGCCTTGTTCTGTGCGGCCAGGACCTGAGCCAGACGTTGACGCGCCACTTCGCCCAGAGCCGGATTGACGGGTTTGTCAGCCACCGCCTTGAGCTCGCTTGCAGCGTCATCCAGCTTGCCGCTGTCGACCGCAACTTTCGCCACGAACAGGCTGCCATATTGTGCGTAAGCCGTGCCACCGAACTCGCTGTTGAGCTTGCTGGCGAGGTCCGCTACACGGGCCGTGTCAGGCTTGCCATCCGGGGTCAGCGTGGTTTCCAGCAGTTGCTGATAAAGCATCGAGGCGCCTTGCGACTGATTGCTCTGATACTTGTGAAACGCCTGCCAGCCGAACACGATGACCAGCGCCAACAGGCCGCCGGTTACGAGAGGTTTGCCGTTACGCTGCCACCAGTCTTTGAATTCCGCCAGATGTTCGTCTTCGGTACTCGACACCCCAATACTCCTTATTCGCTAAATCGGCTGTTTGACAGCTTCAACCCTGCACGACGCAGGTGGCCAGGTGAGCGGCAAGCGCATCCCAGGCAATGCTTTGTTGTTCGCCCTGGCCACGCAGAGGTTTGAAACCTACCACTTGCTGGGCCATTTCGTCGTCACCGAGGATCAATGCGTACAGCGCACCGCTCTTGTCGGCCTTCTTGAACTGACTTTTGAAGCTGCCCGCGCCGGCATTGATCTGCAGACGCAGGTTTGGCAGCTGATCACGAACCCGCTCGCTCAGTGTCAGCGCTGCCAACTCGGCGGCTTCACCGAAGGCGCAGAGGTAGACATCGACCTGCCGGGAGATTTCTTCCGGGATCTGCTCCAGGGTTTCGAGCAGCAGCACCAGACGCTCGATGCCCATGGCGAAACCAACGCCCGGGGTCGGCTTGCCGCCCATCTGCTCGACCAGACCATCGTAACGGCCGCCCGCGCAGACAGTGCCCTGGGCGCCGAGCTTGTCGGTGACCCATTCGAATACGGTCTTGCTGTAGTAATCCAGCCCACGCACCAGCTTCGGGTTGATCACATAAGGAATGCCGGCAGCATCCAGACGCGCCTTCAGGCCCTCGAAGTGAGTGCGGGACTCTTCGTCGAGGTAGTCAGCCATCTTCGGTGCATCGACCAGCGCCGCCTGGGTATCGGCGTTCTTGGTATCCAGCACCCGCAGCGGGTTGGTTTTCAGGCGGCGCTGGCTGTCTTCGTCCAGTTGGTCCAGACGTGCCGTCAGGTACTCCACCAGCGCTTCGCGATAACGACCGCGAGATTCGCTGGTGCCCAGGCTGTTGAGTTCGAGCTTGACCGCGTCACGGATGCCCAGCTCGCCCCACAGGCGCCAGGTCAGCACGATCAGTTCGGCATCGATGTCCGGACCATCAAGGTTGAAGACTTCGCAACCGATCTGATGGAACTGACGATAACGGCCTTTTTGCGGACGTTCGTGGCGGAACATCGGGCCGATGTACCAGAGTTTTTGCACCTGGCCACCGCCGGTGATGCCGTGCTCAAGCACTGCACGCACACACGCCGCCGTGCCTTCAGGGCGCAGGGTCAGCGAGTCGCCGTTACGGTCGTCGAAGGTGTACATCTCTTTTTCGACGATGTCGGTCACTTCACCGATGGAGCGTTTGAACAGCTCGGTGAACTCGACGATCGGCATGCGAATCTGCTTGTAACCGTAGTTATCCAGCAGACGCGAAACGGTGCCCTCGAAATGACGCCACAGCGGGGTCTGTTCGGGCAGGATGTCGTTCATGCCACGAATGGCTTGCAGAGACTTGCTCACTATAAATCCTTAAATTCGTTCGGCTCTTTAGTCGGGCTCAGCCACGCGCGATAACGGCGGCGTCGGCTTCGACCTTTTCGGCCGCTTTCTGGCGGATCAGCCTTTCCAGCTCATCCACCAGATTGTCATTCGTCAGTTTCTGCGACGGCTTGCCGTCGATGTAAATCAGGTTCGGCGTACCGCCAGTCAGGCCGATATGGGCCTCTTTGGCTTCGCCGGGGCCGTTGACCACGCAACCGATCACTGCAACATCCAGCGGCACCAGCAGATCTTCGAGGCGCCCTTCCAGTTCGTTCATGGTTTTCACCACATCGAAGTTCTGCCGCGAGCAGCTCGGGCAGGCGATGAAGTTGATGCCACGGGAACGCAGGTGCAGGGATTTGAGAATGTCGTAGCCGACTTTCACTTCCTCGACCGGGTCAGCCGCCAACGAGATGCGAATAGTATCGCCAATCCCTTCGGCGAGCAGCATACCGAGGCCCACGGCGGATTTCACTGTGCCTGAACGCAAACCACCGGCTTCAGTGATGCCCAGGTGCAATGGCTGCACGATTTCCTTGGCCAGCAGACGATAGGCTTCGACAGCCATGAACACGTCGGAAGCCTTCACGCTGACCTTGAAGTCCTGGAAGTTCAGGCGCTCAAGGTGCTCGACATGGCGCAGGGCCGACTCGACCAGCGCGGCCGGTGTCGGTTCGCCGTATTTCTTTTGCAGGTCTTTTTCCAGGGAACCGGCGTTGACGCCGATACGGATCGGAATCCCGCGATCACGGGCGGCATCGACTACCGCGCGCACACGGTCTTCACGACCGATGTTACCCGGGTTGATCCGCAGGCAATCGACGCCCAGTTCGGCCACGCGCAGAGCGATCTTGTAGTCGAAATGAATGTCGGCAACCAACGGCACCTTGACCAGTTGCTTGATCCGACCGAAGGCTTCGGCAGCGTCCATATCCGGAACGGAGATCCGCACGATATCGACACCGGCCGCTTCCAGACGATTGATCTGGGCCACGGTGGCGGCAACGTCATTGGTGTCGCTGTTGGTCATGCTCTGTACAGCAATAGGCGCATCACCGCCCACCGGTACCGAACCAACCCAGATCTTGCGGGATTCGCGACGTTTGATTGGAGATTCGCCGTGCATGACTTATTGACCCAACTTCAGGCGAGCAGTCTCGCCACTGGTGAACGGAGCTACATCGACCACTTGCCCGTTGTAGCTGACCTGCGCGCCACGGGCATAGCCCAGGCGTACTGCAAACGGTGGTTTGCCACTGACGTCGGCGGTTTCGCCTTTACGCTTGAGACCGCTCAACAGCACTTTGCCGTTGCCATCGGTGACTTGCGTCCAGCAGTTGGCAGAGAACTGAATCCGCACCTGGCCCGCGCCGGCAACCGGAGCGGCCGGAGTGGCGGATGCAGCAACCGGAGCGGCGGCCACGACCGGCGCTGGCGCAACAGCCGCGACCGGTGCCGCAGGTGTTGCAACAATGGGGGCTGGAGCAGTGCGCGCTGTCGGCACAACGACGGGGGCCATTGGCGCAACCACAGGGGCTACCGGAGCGGCCGGAGTCGGCGCTTCAACATTTGCCTGAACTTCGGCAGTGGCCGGGCCTTCAGGCAATGCCAGAGGCGTCGCGGCTTCGTTCTGACCTTCTACAACGGCCTGATCTTCCGGCTCGTCGAGCGGATGGATCTGCGTGGTGCCATCGGCGCCTTCGACTTCAACGTGTTCAGGGCTCAGACCAATCAGGTCCTTGGTGCGCAACGAGGTTTGATCCTGCCACCAGACAAAACCGCCACCCACCACGGCAATCAGCAGCAACAGGCTGACGATTCGCAAAATGGTGTGGGAAACCCGCGATGGCTCTTCGATACGCCCAAGGCTGTGCACGTTGCTGCCCTGGGAATCGGTGCCGGTGTGCTGGTCGAACTGCTGAACCAGAACGGCCTGGTCCATGCCAAGCAATTTGGCGTAAGCGCGGATATAGCCGCGAGCAAAGGTATGCCCTGGCAACTTGTCGAAAGCGCCGTTTTCCAGATTGCTCAGGGAATTCACGGTGAGATTGAGCTTGAGCGCCACTTCCGCCAGCGACCAACCATTGCCTTCGCGGGCCTGACGCAGGGTCTCTCCGGGGTTTACGCGAGTCGCTGCTACAACTTCTGGATGCGCCGCTTTCATCATTGCTCCGACAGGTATTGCTGATATTCCGGCGTACCGGGATAGAGTCGTTTTAATTGCAGGCCCAAACTGGCAGCCTTGTCGCGATCTTCGAACACGCCTGCCAGCCGAACGCCGAGCAATAGACTACGTGCATTTTGCTCGGCGAGCAGGCTAAAACGATCGTAATAGTCACGCGCGGGCACATAATGCCTGTCTTCGTACGACAACTCAGCCATTTCCAGCAACGCTCGTGGCTGTTGGCGGTTCAGGCGCAGGGCTTTTTCCAGCTGCTGGCGAGCCAAATCACGCTGACCGAGCATCGAAGCCGTCATGCCGAGATTCTCGAAAACCCGTGAACGCTCAGGATAAAGGCTATCGGCAGCCGCTTGTTCAAAGCGCTCGTACGCTTCCTTGTAACGTTTCTCTTCAAAGAGAAAACTGCCGTAGTTGTTCAGAATGCGTGCATCGCCGGGACGACCGGACAGTGCCTTGCGAAAATGCTGATCAGCGAGCTCGGGTTCCATCTCGGCCTGAAACACCAGGCCCAACGCTGCGTTGGCATCCGGGTCGGAGCTATCCAGTTCGAGGGCCTTCTTCAGCGGGACTTTCGCCCGCTCGGTCATGCCTTGCTGCAGATACCCTACACCCAGCTGCACATAAGCAGCACGCGCCTCATCGCGCCCCTTGCTGGTTTTCATCGGATTGAAATCACCCGACAGAACACAGCCAGCCGACAGACTGGCGAACAGCAGAAGCAGCGCTAGGCGCAGTGACATAGAGATCCTCTCTTACGTACGATTCGCAGCGTCTTGCGGCATATCGTTGTCGGCGCTCAACTCACGCACGGCGATATAACGTTCGCTACGACGGGTGCGATCCAGCACCTGTCCTACCAATTGGCCACACGCGGCGTCGATATCTTCGCCACGGGTGGTGCGCACGGTGACATTGAAGCCAGCGTGATGAAGTTGATCCTGGAAACGACGGATGGCGTTGTTGCTCGGCCGCTCGTAACCGGAATGGGGGAACGGGTTGAACGGGATCAGGTTGATCTTGCAAGGCGTGTCCTTGAGCAACTCGATCATTTCAACCGCATGCTCGACCTTGTCATTGATGTCCTTGAGCAAGGTGTACTCGATGGTCAGCACGCGCTTTTCGCCCAGGGACGACATGTAGCGGCGGCAGGATTCGAGGAGCATTTTCAGCGGGTACTTCTTGTTGATCGGTACCAGCTGGTTACGCAGCGCATCGTTCGGTGCGTGCAGGGACAACGCCAGGGAAACGTCGATGTGCTTGGACAGCTCATCGATCATCGGCACCACGCCGGAGGTCGACAGGGTCACACGGCGCTTGGAGATGCCATAGCCCAGGTCGTCCATCATCAGGTGCATGGCGGCAACGACGTTGTCGAAGTTCAGCAGCGGCTCACCCATGCCCATCATCACCACGTTGGTGATGGCACGGTCGGCGGTTGCCGGGATGCTGCCGAACGATTTATTGGCAATCCACACCTGGCCGATGACTTCGGCGGCGGTAAGGTTGCTGTTGAAACCTTGCTTGCCGGTGGAGCAGAAACTGCAATCCAGGGCACAGCCTGCCTGGGACGAAACGCACAAAGTGCCGCGCTTGCCCTGGGGAATGTAGACGGTCTCGACGCAGCTGCCGGACGCCACGCGCACCACCCACTTACGGGTGCCGTCGCTGGAGATGTCCTCGCTGACCACTTCGGGGCCGCGAACTTCGGCAATAACCTTGAGCTTGTCGCGCAAGGCCTTGCTGACGTTCGTCATGGCGTCGAAATCATCGACGCCAAGGTGGTGAATCCACTTCATTACCTGACCGGCACGGAAACGCTTCTCCCCGATTGAGTCGAAGAATTTTTCCATTTCCAGCTGAGTCAGACCCAGCAGGTTAGTTTTAACAGTCGATGTAGTCATGGATTCACCTTCACTCTCAAGCCAATGCTTAGCGAGTGGTTACTTCAGTAGCTGCGAAGAAGTACGAGATTTCGCGAGCAGCAGCGGCTTCGGAGTCCGAACCGTGCACAGCGTTGGCGTCGATGGAATCAGCGAAGTCAGCGCGGATGGTGCCGGCAGCAGCTTCTTTAGGGTTGGTAGCGCCCATCAGCTCACGGTTCAGAGCGATAGCGTTTTCGCCTTCCAGAACCTGAACAACAACCGGACCGGAGATCATGAAAGCAACCAGGTCGCCGAAGAAACCACGAGCGCTGTGCTCAGCGTAGAAGCCTTCAGCTTCGGCTTTGGACAGTTGCTTCAGTTTCGAAGCTACAACGCGCAGGCCAGCTTTTTCGAAACGAGTGGTGATCTCGCCGATAACGTTTTTTGCAACTGCGTCAGGCTTGATGATGGAGAAAGTACGTTGAACAGCCATGGTGTAACTCCAGAAACGGTAATTTGCGAAAAATTAAACCCGCGAATTATACGCGGGTTCTTTGGTATTGCCTAACGGCGTACGGTGCGTTCAGTCGGCTTCTTCGATCCAGGCCGCTTGAATGGCTTCAAGCACCTTCTCGCCACCGCGAGCAGCGTCATCATTGAACTCCGGCAACGCCAGCACCCATTGGTGCAGATCGACGAAGTTCACGTAACGCGGATCCACATCCGGCTTGCTTTCAGCCAGCTGGATCGCGATTTCCAGCACATCAACCCATTTAAGACTCATGACAGTTCCTTGAATCAATGCGGCGCTTCGGCTGCATGGTTGAGCGAGTATTTAGGAATTTCGACGGTCAGGTCTTCAGTCCCGACGACTGCCTGGCAGGTCAGGCGCGATTGAGCTTCCAGACCCCAGGCCCGATCAAGATAGTCCTCTTCCAGCTCATCGGCCTCATTCAGCGAGTCGAAGCCTTCGCGAATGATGCAGTGACAGGTGGTGCAGGCACAAACGCCGCCGCAGGCGCTCTCGATCTCGATATGGTTGTCGTGGGCCACTTCAAGAATGGACTTGCCGGTCTCAGCCTCTACAACCATACCGTCCGGGCAATGCTCGGCGTGTGGCAGAAAAATGATCTGCGGCATCAGTTATTCCTCGATTTCATTCAGGTTGCGCCCCGCCAGAGCGGCTTTCACCGTCGAGTCCAGGCGGCGGGCAGCAAAGGCATCGGTCACTTGCGACAGACGCTTGGTCTGCTGCTCGATGGCGTAGCCATCGGTGCCTTTCATCAATTCGGTCAGTTCCTGCATCTGCAACTCGATGACCATGCGCTCTTCGGCGTCGAGCAGACGCTCGCCGTCGACATCGAGGGCGCCCTGCACCGCTTCGATCAAACGCTGGGCATCGACTTGCTGCTCACGCAGTACACGGGCGACCTTGTCGTCGTTGGCGTGCTGGAACGAATCCTTGAGCATGCGGGCGATTTCGCCGTCGGTCAGACCGTAGGACGGCTTGACCTGGATACTGGCTTCAACGCCCGAACCCAGTTCACGGGCCGCAACACTGAGCAGACCGTCAGCATCGACCTGGAAGGTCACGCGAATCTTCGCCGCACCCGCCACCATGGCTGGAATGCCGCGCAATTCGAAGCGCGCCAGGGAACGGCAATCGCTGATCAGCTCGCGCTCGCCCTGCAGCACATGAATCATCATGGCCGACTGACCATCTTTATAGGTCGTGAAGTCTTGAGCGCGGGCGACAGGGATCGTGGTGTTACGCGGAATCACCTTCTCCATCAGGCCACCCATGGTTTCCAGCCCCAGGGACAACGGAATCACGTCGAGCAGCAGCAACTCGCCGCCATCGCGCTTGTTGCCCGCCAAGGTATCGGCCTGGATCGCAGCGCCAATCGCCACCACTTGATCCGGATCGATCTCGGTCAACGGCTGACGACCAAAGGCCTCAGCTACGGCGTCGCGAACACGCGGCACGCGGGTCGAACCGCCGACCATCACCACCGCTTTCACGTCTTCCAACTCGATACCGGAATCACGCACAGCGCGACGGCAGGCTTTCAGGCTGCGAGCAACCATCGGCTCGATCAGCGCATCAAAGGCTTCGCGGGTCAGCGCGGATTTCCAGTCACCATAGGCAACTTCAACCGTCGCCGCATGAGTCAGGGCTTCTTTGGCCGCGCAGGCGGTTTGCAGCAGATGACGTTGCGCACCTGGATCGAGATCAGCGGACAAACCCGCGCTCTCGATGATCCAGCCAGCAATCGCGTGATCGAAGTCATCACCGCCCAGGGCGCTGTCGCCACCGGTTGCCAGCACTTCAAATACGCCGCCGGTCAGACGCAGAATCGAAATATCGAAGGTGCCGCCGCCCAGGTCGTAAATGGCAACCAGCCCTTCGGCGTGTTGGTCCAGACCATAAGCCACCGCCGCAGCGGTTGGCTCATTGAGCAAACGCAGCACGTTCAGGCCGGCCAGCTTGGCCGCATCCTTGGTTGCCTGGCGCTGTGCGTCATCGAAATAAGCCGGAACGGTGATCACCGCGCCAACCAGTTCGCCGCCCAGCGTCAACTCGGCGCGCTGACGCAGCACCTTGAGGATATCGGCGGACACTTCGACCGGACTTTTCGGCCCTTGCACGGTGTCGATGAACGGCATGTGCGACTCGCCATCGACAAAGCGGTACGGCAACTGCTCGCCCAATTGCTTGACGTCGGACAGACCACGACCCATCAAGCGCTTGACCGACAACACCGTGTTCAGCGGATCGGTAGCCGCTGCCAGTTTGGCGGACTCGCCGACCTCGACACGGTCAGCGTGATAGCGCACCGCAGACGGCAGAATGACCTGCCCGTCAGCGTCGGCCAGTGGCTCGGAAAGACCACTGCGCAGCGCAGCGACCAGCGAATTGGTAGTGCCCAAGTCGATCCCCACAGCCAGACGACGCTGGTGCGGTTGAGGACTTTGGCCGGGTTCGGCGATCTGCAGTAGGGCCATCGTTATCAGGACTTATCTGTATATCAGGCGTGCGACCGAGGCGGCACTGGGTTAATCGTCGAGGCGCTCTTCTAACTGGCGCACTTCGTAGGTGAGCTTGTCGAGGAACTGCATGCGCCGCATCAGGCGTTCAGCCTGTTCACGTTGCGCCGCATCATTCCAGCAAGCTGCGAAGCTTTCGTTCAGTTCATCCTGAGCGACCTTCAGGCGGCGCTTGAATACCACAATCCCGGCCAGATCGGCACTGTCTTGCAGGTCTTCGAGCTCTTCACGCCATTGCATCTGCTGCAGAAGAAATTCCGGATCATGCACCGTGACCTCCAGCGGCAGCTCGCGCCCCCCATGGCGAGCAGGTAACGCGCGCGTTTGGGGGGATTTTTGAGCGTCTGGTAGGCCTCGTTGAGGCTCGCGGATTGCTCTAGCGCCAGCCGTTGCTCACGCTCGGAAGCATCAGCAAAGCGGTCTGGATGAACGCCGCGCGCCAACTCACGGTAGCGCGTAGCCAGCTGATCGAGATCCAGAGTGAAGCTCGGTTGCAGCTCAAATAAAGCGAAATGACAAGGAGTACCCACGAGCAGCCTCAGATGTTGAAGCTTTCGCCGCAGCCACACTCACCGCGCACGTTGGGATTATTGAACTTGAAGCCTTCGTTCAACCCTTCCTTGACGAAATCGAGCTCGGTGCCGTCCAGGTAAGCCAGGCTTTTCGGATCGATGATCACTTTCTCGCCGTGACTGACGAATACCTGATCGTCCGCCCCTACCTCATCGACAAACTCCAGCACGTAGGCAAGGCCGGAACAGCCCGTGGTGCGAACACCCAGACGAATCCCATCACCCTTGCCGCGCCCGTCGAGGGAGCGTCGCACGTGCTGAGCAGCCGCTTCTGTCATGCTGATAGCCATCGGTGACTCCTTACTCGTCGCCAAATCTTGAAAGTCAGATCAAGCCTTTTTTCTGCTTGTAATCGCGAACGGCCGCCTTGATGGCGTCTTCCGCGAGTACCGAGCAGTGGATTTTCACTGGCGGCAAGGCCAGTTCTTCAGCCAGCTGGGTGTTCTTGATGGTCTCTGCTTCATCCAGAGTCTTGCCCTTCATCCACTCGGTAGCGAGGGAGCTGGAAGCAATGGCAGAGCCGCAGCCGTAGGTCTTGAACTTGGCGTCTTCGATGATGCCCTGCTCGTTGACCTTGATTTGCAGGCGCATAACGTCGCCGCACGCCGGAGCGCCGACCATGCCGGTGCCGACATCAGGATCTTCCGCGTCCATCTTGCCGACGTTACGCGGGTTCTCGTAGTGGTCGATGACCTTTTCGCTGTAAGCCATGATTATTCCTCACTCATCAGATAGTCGCTCTTTGGGCTCTGCAAGCCAACTTTTCAATACACCTTGCAGAGCCCGTGTGCGGCGACTTAATTCGTTAGTGTGCCGCCCACTCGATCTTCGAAATGTCGACGCCGTCTTTGTACATGTCCCACAGCGGCGACAGAGCGCGCAGCTTGGTGACGGCCTCGCAGACTTTCTGCGCGGCATAATCGATTTCTTCTTCAGTGGAGAAGCGGCCGAAGGTAAAGCGAATCGAGCTGTGTGCCAGTTCGTCGTTGCGGCCCAGGGCGCGCAGTACGTACGAAGGCTCAAGGGACGCCGAGGTGCAGGCCGAACCGGATGATACCGCCAGATCCTTGAGCGCCATGATCAGCGACTCGCCTTCAACGTAGTTGAAGCTCAGGTTCAGGTTGTGCGGAACGCGGGCCGTCAGGCTGCCGTTGACGTACAGCTCTTCGAGGCCTTCGACCTGCTTGAAGAAACGGTCGCTCAAGGCTTTGATACGGACGTTTTCGGCAGCCATGTCTTCCTTGGCCACACGGAACGCTTCGCCCATGCCAACGATCTGGTGGGTGGCCAGGGTGCCGGAACGCATGCCGCGCTCGTGACCGCCGCCGTGCATGGTCGCTTCAAGGCGAACACGCGGCTTGCGGCTTACGTACAGCGCGCCGATGCCTTTAGGGCCGTAGGTTTTGTGAGCCGAGAAGGACATCAGATCGACCTTCAGCTTTTGCAGGTCGATCTCGACCTTGCCGGTGGACTGCGCAGCGTCGACGTGAAACAGGATGCCCTTGGAGCGGGTCAGCTCGCCGATGGCTGCGATGTCGTTGATCGTGCCGATTTCGTTGTTCACGTGCATGACCGACACCAGGATGGTGTCATCGCGCAGTGCAGCTTCGATCATCTCAGGCGTCACCAGACCGTCTTCACGAGGATCGAGGTAGGTGACTTCAAAACCTTCGCGCTCCAGTTGGCGCATGGTGTCGAGGACAGCCTTGTGTTCGATCTTGGTGGTGATCAGGTGCTTGCCTTTGGTGCTATAGAAATGCGCGACACCCTTGATTGCCAGGTTGTCGGACTCGGTGGCACCGGAGGTCCAGACGATTTCACGCGGGTCGGCGTTGACCAGGTCAGCGACCTGGCGGCGAGCGTTTTCGACCGATTCTTCGGCTTTCCAGCCGAACACGTGGGAGCGGGACGCCGGGTTACCGAAGTTTCCGTCGACCAGCAGGCATTCACTCATCTTTTGCGCGACACGCGGATCAACCGGGGTGGTCGCAGAGTAATCAAGGTAAATCGGCAATTTCATGGACTCTCTCCTAAATCAGGCTGGCTGGCGTGCCGCTAGCTCTTTGGCTGTCATTCGACGGCGGACGCTTCAATCTTGTCCAGACTCGGTGTCTTGCTGTTGCAACGACGCTGGTCCTGACGCTGGGCTACTTCTTGTACCTCACGGCGAGTGACAAGGTCAGCCAAGCTGATACCGCTCAGAAATTCGTGGATTTGCAGGCTTAGATCACACCACAAGTGGTGGGTCAGGCAGGTGTCGCCACCATGGCAATCACCCAGGCCCTGGCATTTGGTTGCATCGACCGATTCGTTGACCGCATCGATCACCTGAGCGACCTGGATGCCCTGCATGTCACGCGATAGCTGGTAGCCACCGCCTGGTCCACGGACACTGGAAACCAGATTGCTGCGGCGCAACTTGGCGAAAAGCTGTTCAAGGTAGGACAGGGAAATGCCTTGGCGCTCAGAGATATCGGCCAGGGACACCGGCCCGTGCTGCGCGTGCAACGCCAGATCAAGCATGGCGGTGACCGCGTATCGGCCTTTAGTAGTCAGTCGCATGGACAATTACCACGGAGTTTCGGAATGGAGGCGAGTATGCAATTCCCGAGTATTTAAGTCAACTTTAAGACCTAGTACTTTAGTCAGGTTTACCCGCAAAAGAGCGCGCAAATGATAGCAGCATCTGTGGCGCAATAGCACACCCGCCGCACGCAGTTCGATATGCCGGCCGGATCTGGATCTGGATCTGGATCTGGATCTGGATCTGTAGGAGCTGCCGAAGGCTGCGATCTTTTCAAGATTTAGAAGATCAAAAGATCGCAGCCTTCGGCAGCTCCTACGCCGGGCACTCAGTTGGCCTGGCTTTCATCCTTGTCTTTTACACAGGCGAAGTCTTCTTCGCGCAGCTCAGGCAAGTCTTTGGCACAGTAAGGGCTGCCCAGATCCTTGAGCGCACCGCACATGCCTTCCAGTCGACTATCGACCGCTTGCAAGTGATCCAGCAACTGACCGATGGCACGCGCCACCGGGTCCGGCATGTCTTCACCGACACCATAGGCATCAAAACCAATCTTCTCGGCCATGGCCTTGCGCTTGGCCTCCAGCTCATCATCGGACTTGACGATAATCCGCCCGGGAATCCCGACCACTGTCGCCCCTGCCGGCACAGCCTTGGTCACCACCGCATTGGAACCCACCTTGGCACCAGCACCCACAGTGAACGGACCCAACACCTTGGCGCCCGCCCCGACCACCACACCGTCTTCCAGCGTCGGATGGCGCTTGCCTTTGTTCCAACTGGTACCGCCAAGGGTCACGCCCTGATACAGCGTCACGTCATTGCCGATTTCAGCGGTTTCGCCGATGACAATGCCCATGCCGTGGTCAATAAAGAAACGCCGCCCCACCTTGGCGCCCGGATGAATCTCGATCCCGGTCAACCAGCGACCGAAGTTCGACACCAACCGCGCCAGCCATTTCCAGCCCATGCCCCATAGAGCAGCAGACAGTCGATGAATCCAGATGGCGTGCATGCCCGGATAGCAGGTCAGCACCTCAAACGCATTACGTGCCGCCGGGTCACGGTGGAAAACGCTCTGGATATCTTCACGCAAACGCTCGAACATCATTAATCCTTCCGCTTAAGAAGCTCACCACGGGCCGCTTTTTGGGTTTCCGTGAGGATGCCACGCAAAATATTCATTTCCGCCCGGCTGACCGAGCTTCGTCCGTACAACCGACGCAGGCGCGCCATCAAGTGCCGTGGTTTTTCCGGATCAAGAAACTCGATGGCCACCAGCGTTTGCTCCAGGTGCTCATAGAATCGCTCCAACTCATCCATGGTCGCCAGTTCACCACTTTTGGTGGACGCCACTTCATCCTTCTCGACCTTGCTCGGCTGACCTTCGGCCGCCAGCCAGGACATGCGCACTTCATAGCTCAACACCTGCACCGCCGCCCCAAGGTTCAGCGAACTGAACTCAGGGTCTGACGGGATGTGCACGTGATAATGACATCGCTGCAACTCTTCATTGGTCAGGCCGGAATCTTCACGGCCAAATACCAAAGCAATCTCGGCGCCTTGCGCCGCCTCCTCAACCACCTTCACCCCGCATTCACGAGGATCGAGCAGCGGCCAAGGGATACGACGGTCACGAGCGCTGGTGCCCAGCACCAGATTGCAGCCGACCAGCGCATCTTCCAGCGTGGCGACGACTTGGGCGTTTTCCAGGATGTCACCGGCACCGGAGGCCCGTGCATCCGCCTCGTGATGCGGAAACAAGCGCGGCTCGACCAGCACCAGTCGCGACAGGCCCATGTTCTTCATGGCACGCGCAGCCCCTCCGATATTCCCCGGATGGCTGGTATTGACCAGGACGACACGAATGTTCTGCAGCAAGGGAGGTGCTCTCTGACAGGGAAATGGGGAGCAAATCTTACAGAGCATCCTACCGTTAAGCTATGAAAGCGAACGTCGTCCTTCACCTGTAGAAACTTTCTGATAGAATGCTCGGCTTTCTTTAACAACCTTAGGTGACACATCCATGCAGCCCATGCTGAATATCGCGCTGCGCGCCGCCCGCAGCGCCAGTGAATTGATCTTCCGCTCCATCGAGCGCCTGGATACCATCAAGGTCGACGAAAAAGACGCCAAGGACTATGTGTCCGAAGTGGATCGCGCTGCCGAACAGAAAATCATCGACGCGCTGCGCAAGGCCTACCCGACTCACGGCATTCTCGGTGAAGAAACCGGCATGCACGCTGGCAGCGGCGAAGGCGAAGACTACCTGTGGATCATCGATCCACTGGACGGCACCACCAACTTCCTGCGCGGCATTCCTCACTTCGCTGTCAGCATCGCCTGCAAATATCGCGGTCGCCTGGAGCACGCTGTTGTTCTGGACCCGGTTCGCCAGGAAGAATTCACCGCCAGCCGTGGTCGTGGCGCTCAACTGAACGGTCGTCGCCTGCGCGTCAGCGGCCGCACCAGCCTGGACGGCGCCCTGCTGGGTACCGGCTTCCCGTTCCGTGACGACCAGATGGACAACCTCGACAACTACCTGGGCATGTTCCGCGCCCTGGTTGGCCAGACCGCCGGCATCCGTCGCGCCGGCTCGGCGAGCCTGGACCTGGCCTACGTAGCTGCCGGCCGTTTCGACGCATTTTGGGAGTCGGGCCTGTCCGAGTGGGACATGGCAGCAGGCGCCCTGCTGATTCAGGAAGCTGGCGGCCTGGTGAGCGACTTCACCGGCGGTCACGACTTCCTTGAAAAAGGCCACGTCGTTGCTGGTAACACCAAATGTTTCAAAGCAGTACTGACGGCCATCCAGCCGCACCTGCCAGCCTCGCTGAAACGCTAAGCGCCAGGCACAAAAAAGCACCCTTCGGGGTGCTTTTTTTATGCCTGAAATTTGATCTCGAAAACACCACACCCCCAAAGGATCGCAGCCTGCGGCAGCTCCTACGGATTCGACTGCTCGGCGTAGGAGCTGCCGCAGGCTGCGATCTTGGCGATCCTCTACGCGCCGAAAGCCTCCGGCTTTTTTGAAAATTTGACAATCAGCTCAACATCACTTCGCCGGTTCGTTCTGTCCCAGGATCAGATGACCGTCCTTGTCGACCGGAATCTGATTGCCCGGATCACGATCCATCCGCACCTTGCCTTCCTTGCCGCCCAGCGAATACCGAACGTCATAGCCTACGAGCTTGTCGCTGACGTCATTGACCGTTTCGCAACGCCTTTGCATCGTGGTGGTGGTATCACCGTTCTGCATGTGCTCCTGCACCTTGTTACCGGCATAACCGCCGCCAACCGCACCCGCCACGGTGGCGAGCTTCTTGCCATTACCGCCACCGACCATATTGCCCAACAGACCACCGCCGACCGCACCGAGTACCGTACCGAGGATCTGATGCTCGTCTTTTACCGGCGCCTGCCGGGTAACAGGCACCTCCCTGCACACTTCACGCGGAGTCTTGATCTGTGTTTTGACCGGATCAACTGCCAGTACTTGCGCATACTCAGGGCCGCCGCTTTTTACCAGGCTGTAGGTGGCAACAGCGCCTCCGGCAGTGACACCGACAGCACCCAATACCGCACCAACCAGTAACGACTTGTTCACATGAACCTCCTGACCATCACATGCGGGACATGCCCGCGCTTCTCCCAGCCTTGGAGCATAAAAAAAGGCGCGAGTTCAATACTCGCGCCTTTTGGGTATAAACAGGAGGAATGACGTCTTAAGGACGGTCGTCCACTTCCTTCTCGGTATTGGCAGGAGGAATCAGATCCTCGCTGCTCAGGTTCAGCCAGATCAGCACCACGTTGGCGATGTAGATCGACGAGTAAGTACCCGCCAGAACACCGATAAACAGCGCAATGGAGAAGCCGAACAGGTTGTCACCACCGAAGAACAGCAGCGCGGAGATCGCCAGCAAGGTAGAGATCGACGTCGCCATCGTCCGCAGCAGGGTTTGCGTGGTCGAGATGTTGATGTTCTCGATCAGGCTGGCCTTGCGCAGCACGCGGAAGTTCTCACGAACCCGGTCGAATACCACGATGGTGTCGTTGAGCGAGTAACCGATGATCGCCAGCACCGCCGCCAGCACCGTCAGGTCGAAGGTGATCTGGAAAAACGACAGGATACCCACGGTCACGATCACGTCGTGGATCAGCGAGACAATCGCACCGACCGCGAACTTCCACTGAAAGCGGAAAGCCAGGTAGATCAGAATGCCGCCCAGCGCCATCAGCATGCCGAGGCCGCCCTGGTCGCGCAGCTCTTCACCGACCTGCGGGCCCACGAACTCGACGCGCTTGACCACAGCCGCGTTGTCGCCGCCGACTTTCTGCAGCGCTTCAGCTACCTGGTGACCCAGTTGCGGGTCTTCGCCAGGCATACGCACCAGCAAATCGGTGGTAGCGCCGAAGCTCTGAACGATCGCTTCGTGATAACCCGCCTCAGTCAGCTGGGAGCGAACTTTCATGACGTCGGCCGGACGCTCGTAGGTCAGCTCGATGAGCGTACCGCCGGTGAAGTCCAGACCGTAGTTCATGCCCTTGTGGAAGCAGCTGAACAACGCCAGAGCGGTAAGGAACAATGTGACGCCGAACGCAACGTTGCGAACGCCCATGAAGTTGATAGTACGTAACATGGCAGCCCCTTAAATCCACAACTTCTTGAAGTCACGACCGCCGAAGATCAGGTTGACCATCGCGCGGGTCACCATGATGGCCGTGAACATCGAGGTAAAGATCCCGAGGGACATGGTCACTGCGAAGCCCTTCACCGGGCCGGTGCCCATGGCAAAGAGGATGCCGCCGACCAACAGGGTGGTCAGGTTGGCGTCGAGAATCGCAGTAAATGCCCGGCCGAAGCCTTCGTTGATTGCCCGCTGCACCGTCATGCCGGCCGCGATCTCTTCACGTATCCGCGAGAAGATCAGTACGTTGGCGTCGACCGCCATGCCCATGGTCAATACGATACCGGCGATACCTGGCAGGGTCAGCGTTGCCCCCAGCAGAGACATCAAGGCCAGCAGCAGCACCATGTTCACCGACAGCGCAACCGTGGCGATCACGCCGAAGAAGCGGTAGATGGCCATGATGAACAGCGAAACGAACAGCATGCCCCACAGCGACGCATCGACACCCTTGGTGATGTTGTCAGCACCCAGGCTTGGACCGATTGTGCGCTCTTCAGCAAAGTACATCGGTGCCGCCAGACCACCCGCGCGCAGCAGCAAGGCCAGCTCCGAGGACTCGCCCTGACCGTTCAGGCCAGTGATGCGGAACTGAGCACCCAGCGGCGACTGAATGGTCGCCAGGCTGATGATCTTCTTCTCTTCCTTGAAGGTCTGAACCGGCACGTCTTTCTCGACGCCGTTAACCATTTGCTTGACGTAAGTCGTCACCGGGCGCTGCTCGATGAAAATCACCGCCATGCTGCGACCGACGTTGGAACGCGTCGCACGGTTCATCAGCTCACCGCCGTGACCGTCCAGACGAATGTTCACTTCCGGCGTACCGTGCTCGCCGAAACCAGCCTTGGCGTCAGTCACCTGGTCGCCCGTGATGATCAGGCCACGCTCGATTTGCGCAGGAGGACGCTTGCCCTCACGGAACTCGAAGGTCTCGGAAGTGGCTTTCGAAGCACCCGGCTCAGCCGCCAGACGGAACTCGAGGTTGGCCGTCTTGCCGAGGATACGCTTGGCTTCGGCAGTGTCTTGCACGCCTGGCAGCTCAACCACGATGCGGTTGGCACCCTGGCGTTGAACGATAGGCTCGGCAACACCCAGCTCGTTGACGCGGTTACGCACCGTGGTCAAGTTCTGCTTGATGGAGTATTCGCGGATTTCCGCCAGCTTGGCCGGGGTCATCGCCAGACGCAGTACCGCCTGACCATTGAGGTCGGCCGGAACAATGTCGAAATCGTTGAAGTTCTTGCGGATCAGCGCACGGGCCTCTTCGCGGGAAGCTTCATCACTGAAACCCAGCTGAATGGCGCCATTGAGTTGCGGCAGGCTGCGATAGCGCAGACGCTCTTTACGCAACAGGCTCTTGACGTCGCCTTCGTAGACTTTCAGGCGGGCGTCGAGGGCTTTGTCCATGTCCACTTCGAGCAGGAAGTGCACACCACCGGACAAGTCCAGGCCCAGCTTCATCGGGTGCGCGCCGAGGGCACGCAGCCACTGCGGGGTCGTTTGTGCCAGGTTCAGCGCGACGACGTAGTCATCACCCAGTGCCTTGCGCACCACGTCTTTGGCTGGCAGCTGGTCTTCAGCCTTGGTCAGGCGCACCAAACCGCCCTTGCCATTGGCCGAAAGAGTGGCCGCCTTGACGTTGATCCCGGCGTCATTGAGCGCTTTGCTCACACGATCCAGATCCGCCTGATTAACCTGCAGCGCAGTACTTGCACCGCTGACCTGAATGGCCGGATCGTCAGGATAAAGATTGGGAGCGGAATAAATCAGACCGACCGCCAGCACCGCCAGGATCAGAATGTATTTCCACAGAGGGTATTTGTTCAGCATCACGCCGCCCGCTTATGACGCGGGGCGCCTTGCGCGCCCCGTCGATTGAGTAGAAGTTGGAACTTAGATCGCTTTTAGCGTGCCTTTTGGCAGCGTGGCGGCGATGGCGCCCTTTTGGAATTTCATTTCGACCGTGTCGGAAACTTCCAGAACAACGAAATCATCTGCCACTTTAGTGATCTTGCCGGCGATACCACCGGTGGTCACAACTTCGTCGCCTTTCTGCAGGCTGCTCAGCAGGTTCTTCTGCTCTTTGGCGCGCTTGGCCTGTGGACGCCAGATCATCAGGTAGAAGATGACCAGGAAGCCGACCAGGAAAATCCACTCAAAGCCGCCGCCCATCGGGCCTGCCGCAGGGGCAGCAGCATCAGCCATGGCATTAGAGATAAAAAAGCTCATTTAGCACTCCAGTTGCAAATGTTGAATCTTGGGGTCAGAAAACTCAGTCCAAAGGCGGCACAGGTAGCCCGCGTTTGGCGTAGAAGGCATCGACAAAGGCGGCCAATGTACCCTGTTGAATAGCCTCGCGCAAACCAGCCATAAGCACCTGGTAATGGCGCAAATTGTGGATGGTATTCAACATGCTACCCAGCATTTCGCCGCACTTGTCCAGGTGATGCAGATAAGCACGGGAGAAGTTCTGGCAGGTGTAGCAATCGCAGGTCGGATCGAGCGGCGAATCATCATGGCGATGGAACGCGTTACGAATCTTCAGCACGCCAGTATCTATGAACAAGTGCCCATTGCGGGCATTACGGGTTGGCATCACGCAATCGAACATGTCCACACCGCGGCGCACACCCTCAACCAAGTCTTCCGGTTTGCCAACGCCCATAAGGTAACGAGGTTTGTCAGCCGGCATCTGGCCTGGCAGGTAATCGAGCACCTTGATCATCTCGTGCTTGGGCTCGCCGACCGACAGACCGCCGATCGCCAGGCCATCAAAGCCGATCTTGTCGAGGCCTTCCAGCGAGCGCATGCGCAGGTCCTGGTGCATACCGCCCTGAACGATGCCGAACAGCGCCGCAGTGTTGTCGCCATGAGCGTTTTTCGAACGCTGAGCCCAGCGCAACGACAGCTCCATCGACACCCGCGCTACATCTTCGTCGGCCGGGTACGGCGTGCATTCGTCGAAAATCATCACGATGTCGGAGCCCAGGTCGCGCTGAACCTGCATCGACTCTTCCGGGCCCATGAACACTTTCGCGCCATCAACCGGCGAGGCGAAGGTCACGCCCTCCTCCTTGATCTTGCGCATGGCGCCCAGGCTGAACACCTGGAAACCACCGGAGTCGGTCAGAATCGGGCCTTTCCACTGCATGAAATCGTGCAGGTCGCCGTGCTTCTTGATCACTTCCGTGCCAGGACGCAGCCACAGGTGAAAGGTATTGCCCAGAATGATCTCGGCGCCCGTCGCGGTGATGTCCCGCGGCAGCATGCCCTTGACCGTGCCGTAAGTGCCCACTGGCATGAACGCCGGGGTCTCGACGGTACCGCGCGGGAAGGTCAGGCGACCACGGCGAGCCTTGCCGTCGGTGGCCAATAGCTCAAATGACATACGACTGGTGCGACTCATGCTTGATCCTCTGGGCCGCGTGGCGCGGGATTACGGGTGATGAACATCGCATCACCGTAGCTGAAAAAGCGGTATCCATGCTCGACGGCGGCCTTGTAGGCGGCCATGGTCTCGGGATAACCGACGAACGCCGAAACCAGCATCAACAACGTGGATTCGGGCAAATGAAAGTTGGTCACCAGGGCATCGACCACATGGAACGGCCGGCCTGGGTAGATAAAGATATCGGTGTCGCCGCTGAACGGCTTGAGCACGCCATCGCGGGCGGCGCTTTCCAGCGAACGCACGCTGGTGGTCCCCACCGCCACCACTCGCCCGCCACGCGCACGGCACGCAGCGACCGCATCCACCACGTCCTGGCCGACTTCCAGCCATTCGCTGTGCATGTGATGGTCTTCGATCTTCTCGACGCGCACCGGTTGAAAGGTGCCAGCGCCGACGTGCAAGGTCACGAACGCCGTCTCGACGCCCTTGGCGGCAATCGCCTCGAGCAACGGCTGATCGAAATGCAGCCCCGCCGTCGGTGCTGCCACCGCGCCCAAACGCTCGGCGTAGACCGTCTGATAACGCTCGCGGTCCGAACCTTCGTCCGGGCGGTCTATATAAGGAGGCAGCGGCATGTGCCCGACGCGGTCGAGCAACGGCAGCACTTCTTCAGCGAACCCCAGCTCGAACAACGCATCATGACGCGCGAGCATTTCAGCTTCGCCACCGCCGTCGATGAGGATCTTCGAACCCGGCTTCGGCGACTTGCTGGAACGCACATGGGCCAGCACGCGATGACTGTCGAGCACCCGCTCCACCAGGATTTCCAGCTTGCCGCCGGAAGCTTTCTGGCCAAACAGCCGCGCCGGAATCACCCGGGTATTGTTGAACACCATCAAATCGCCCGGGCGCAAATGCTCAAGCAAATCAGTGAATTGACGGTGTGCCAGAGCGCCGCTGAGCCCATCCAGGGTCAACAGGCGACTGCCGCGCCGCTCGGCCAAAGGGTGGCGAGCGATCAGCGAATCAGGGAGTTCGAAAGTAAAGTCAGCAACGCGCATGATGGGGTTCGTCTAGCAGGGCCGGGAAGTCTAGCGGAATAATCAAAAATTCTCCATGTACCTGATTGACCAACGGTTATCACCTCTCTATACTCCGCGGCCATTAAGCCCTGATGGCGGAATTGGTAGACGCGGCGGATTCAAAATCCGTTTTCGAAAGGAGTGGGAGTTCGAGTCTCCCTCGGGGCACCAAAATTAAGAAAGGTCTTGCTTAGCAAGGCCTTTTTTTTCGCCTATAGAAAAGTGAGCCAGCCTCCCCCTCCGTAGGAGCTGCCGAAGGCTGCGATCTTTTGATCTTAAAATCCTCACCCGGCAGGAAATTTCTCAAGGATTCCCCCATGGAATTGCCACTGGAAACAGTCGCCCTCTTCTCCCTCAAGCTCGCTTACGAAACGGAAGGTCAAAGCCCGATCCTGCGCGACGACCTGATGATGAGCGATTATGAGAGGGAGGTATTCGGCTTGCTGATACGCAGAGGTGACGTCACGACTATCAAGGTCAAAGTGGCTGAATGCGTGGGGCTGGCGCTTGAGGCGATAGGTGGGGCTGGTACGCCACTGGGTCGAGAACTGGATAGATTGTCGGTTGATTTCAGCGCGGCGCAGACGCTGGAGCAACTTGACGCCCCGCTCATAGCGCTTAAGGATTACTTGAAAGATATTCAGTGAATGATCGGGTTGGGGGCAAGTTTGGTGCCCCTTTACACCGACTGATACTGGGCAGAGGTTTGGCTGAAATGAAAATGGACCTCTGCCCTTTTCTCTGTCCCCTTTTCTCTCAATCCCACCGTCACCCCGGTAGGAGCTGCCGAAGGCTGCGATCTTTTGATCTCGGGAAATACAGAGAACGACAACGATTATGGGTGTGAGAAAACGTGATCTGTCCCTGTCTTTTTAAGATGACATACATCTCGCGATCTCCAGCTTTACCCGATCACTAAAGTCCGCGAGAGCACGGTAACGGTACGGGTGGCCACAGGGGAATACGTGACAGACCACGATTACGGGTGTGAGTAAAACGTAATCTGCCCCTCCCTTTTCCTGCTCAAACTTGAAATGGGCGACCTGAACAAGGTCGCCCATTTTTCATACCAACAGCACCTGCGCCTGCAATCGTCGCCCAACCACGTCCAGCAAATCGCAGCCATCGCGCAGTGAAGTCACCAGCACCCGTGCCAGTTCACTGTGAATACCCTCGCCCACAGCAATGTTCTCCAACAATTAGGTCGCGGTGCGGATGCGGTAGGCGGCGGTTTCGTGCAGTACGTCGAGTGGCGCTTGGGTATCGATCAGCAGTGACGGGACGGTGCAGTCAATGCCGGTGACTGGCATGTATCGATCCATGACAAACCTCCATTGGGTAAACGAGCGCGGCCACTCAGTGGTGGACGGTGGGCTGACTCTCACCTGTGCCATCGGGCTGGTCGAGGTGGTCTAGCGCTCGGTTTACCAACAACTCCGCCAACACGGTCAACTGTTGCATCGCCAGTGCCACATTGCGCCGCGAGCCTTCGAGTTCGAACGCCAGGTCGGTGGTCATGGCGTTGATCGAGGCGAGGGTTTCGCTGGCGTGGACCAGTAAGGTTGGCGTGTCTACGTCGGGGACGATGGTGAATACATGGCTGACGGGATCAGGGTGACTGGGGTTACGCAAACGGGCACTGACGGCGCGTTGGGCGGTTTCGGAGAGTTCTATTGGATCGAGGTCTTCTGGTGTTGAGAGCGACGGGGTTTCAAGTGGATTTCGGGTAGTTTTTTTCATAAGGAATCTCCAGGATTTTCAGGATCCCTGCGTTTTTTCGGTCTGTCAAAACCGTCCGCTCGGCTGCTGCGAAGACAGGAGATTATCTTCCTGGAACGTTACTCGCCAGTTCATGAAAGGCGCTACGAATTGCGGGAAATGTCCTAGGACGGGGAGAAATACGGGACAGATAGCGTTTTATCCAAAGTCTGAAACTTTAGGTTACCGAGTCAAATTGACTGGGAAGCGAGCTGATCGACAATCTCCTGTCTCGAGACGAAGTCACACAGGGATTGTCATGACCAAGGACAAACAGAAAAAAGATCCTTTCAACGACATTTGGAGCCGGAAACGTCCGAACGGTGGTGCCTCGTGGGCCGCCTGGAATCCGCCCCCTGAGCCAGAGCGGGAATACATCCCCAAAGATGAATGGCCAATTCCCAAGGAGCGTTCAGACCCAGTCTTTGCCAAGTGCTGCACTCCTGAAAACTGGGGGAGTACTCACGCCGGTAGCAACACCATGCCCGCCTCAAACTTTGGTAAGGTCATGCTGGCTGGGTCAATGCTTGTCCCGTCGGCGGCACAAGCTGCCGGACTCGCTCTAGGCTTCGACGCGGTACTGGGGCGCATAGCCGGTGGCGGCATCCTGCAAAAGGGATTCACCTGGGCATTGCGCGGCAATCCTGCCGGCGTGTTTGTGCTGGGCATGCTCCCGACCAAAATGGGCGACGGCACACTCTATACCGACGATCAGCTACGCAGTATGACCCGAGCTCCGACCCGCGTGCGCTTTCAGTTCCGTCGCGATGTTGAGGGCGTGCTACAGATTTACGGCATCCATACCGGCCCCTCAGGGGATGACACCGTGCGTACGGTTCAGGCCAAGTGGAACGCCACCAGAACCGCGATAGAAGCAGAGTTAAACGGGGCCACCATTCTTTGGACACCTAGAGGACGATCAGGCATACCGCCCTTGGTCCACCCTGACGCCAGCCACAGCCAAGACCCTATTCTCGTACACCCGATCCCGGAAGGAACAGACTCCCAGATCGAGGGCTATCCGACAGGGGACGACATAGAGACCAAGGACTGCATTCTGGTTTTTCCGGCAGACTCTGGCCTGAGTTCGTTGTATCTGGTGTTCTCGCGGCCTCTAGGCGGCGATCACAGCTTCCACCCTGCGCCAAAAGGTCTGGCGGCCTTTCCTGACGCGGTCAAAGTCGATTTTAAAACGAGAGTACAGGGCGGCGGCGGGGCTCGTAGACGCTGGAAGGATGGAAAGGGGCGGATTTATGAGTGGGATAGCCAGCACGGAGCGGTTGAGATGTACGACAAACAGGGAAAGCATTTAGGTGAGTTTGACCCGGTTACCGGCGAGCAAACCAAACCCGCCAAACCCGGCCGGAACGTAGAAAAATAGGAGTATTTATGTATCTCTGTATCAGTGGATTCCTGCCTGACAGTGCTGAAGACGACTCCCTCCATTTTGAACTTGATCTGGATGGTTCCTTTAACGATGAAATCGTACAACTCCTAGGTCATAGAAATCTTAATGCGATGGCAGAAGGGGAGTGGCTGCTGGCGGATGAGCAAGCCGCGCAAATATCAAAAATCATCGGGCAATCGCTTCCAACCCATTTAAAGCTATTCATCGGTGTTGAAGCTTAGCGAACCAATAACCGCAGCGTCGGAGGGACCGTCCGATGCGCTTACGCCTCAGCGGTGACAACCCTGGATCAAACCCTGCTCCATGCCATCCGCAACGTGCCCCTCGGCGAAGTGTTGGCTAGTCATCACGGTGCGGTTGAAATGTACGATCCACAAGGGAAACACCTTGCAGAGTAAGACCTCGAAACCGGCAGGAATACAGGAACAGGTATCACCAGCAATACCCCGATTTGAAATCGGAGAAATGCGCAATAGTGCAGTTCTGCTCCGTAGAATTGCCCACGGATCTGATGCTTTTTCTTACCTGTAACACTTGCTATACATCACCCATCGACAAGCCCTCCGGGCATTAGTCCAGTGAGTGAACGCCCCGTGCCACACGCATCTAGACTTAATGGATAGTCGTAGGCAGAACCAAACACGTCGCTTTGGTGCAGATGATTCAAAGGCAGCGTGGCAAGCTGCCGTATATGCCCTGAACAGGTGCGGCAAAGACCGCACCGGGCCCAACAAGATGCCCGCTCAGGGTGCCTGGCCAACGGCCTGAAAATGCCACGATACCGTGACGTGGTGTGAGTGCCGCAGCCGACACTTTTCGGACAACCGACAACCGCCTGGTGTGTCCGTGACCGTGAGGAATGCTGTATGCCTGATGAGATGTTGCACCTGTCTATGGTCAACAGCCTGCTGGCGCGCCACAAGGGTTCGCCCGGCGCACTGTTGCCGATCCTTCATGAGATTCAGGAGGGCATCGGTTACATTCCCGATGCCGCCATCCCCGAGATTGCCCACGCCCTCAACCTGAGTCAGGCCGAGGTTCGCGGGGTGATCAGCTTCTACCATGACTTCCGCACCGCACCGCCAGCCCGGCATATCCTGCGTCTGTGCCGGGCCGAGTCCTGCCAGAGCCGCGGCGCCGAGCAGCTCGCCGCGCAGTTGCGCGAACGCCTGCAACTGGACGACCACGGCCGCAGCGCCGACGGCAACATCAGTCTGCGCCCGGTGTATTGCCTCGGCGCCTGCGCCTGCTCGCCCGCTCTGGAGCTGGATGGCCAGGTGCATGCGCGGCTCAGCGCCGAGCGCCTGAATGCCCTGCTCGACGCTTGCCAGGAGGACGCGTGATGCCGAGTCTCTATCTGCCCTGTGATTCGCTTGCCCGTGCCGTGGGTGCCGATGAGGTGGCCACAGCCCTGGCCACTCAGGCCCGGGAACGCAATCTGCCGCTGGACGTGCAACGCACCAGCTCTCGCGGCCTGTACTGGCTGGAACCGCTGCTGGAAATGGACAGCCCGCAAGGCCGTATCGGCTTCGGCCCGCTGACCGCTGCCGATGTGCCGTCCCTGCTCGAGGCGCTGCAAGGCGAGCCGTCTACCCATCCACTGGCCTTGGGCCTGGTGGAGCAATTGCCTTATCTGAAGACTCAACAACGCCTGCTGTTCGCCCGCGCCGGCATTACCCGGCCGCTGTCCCTGGAAGATTACCGGGCCCACGGCGGCTTCGAAGGCTTGACCCAGGCCATCGCCCTGGGCGGCGAGCAGACCGCGACCGCCGTATTCGATTCGGGCCTGCGTGGCCGTGGCGGCGCAGCCTTCCCGGCCGGGATCAAATGGCGCACGGTGCGTGGCACTCAGGCGGCGCAGAAATACATTGTGTGCAACGCCGACGAAGGCGACTCCGGCACTTTCGCCGATCGCATGTTGATGGAAGGCGACCCCTTCCTGCTGATCGAAGGCATGGCCATTGCCGGTCTCACTGTCGGAGCCAGCTACGGCTACATCTACGTGCGCTCGGAATATCCACAGGCCGTGGCAACCCTGCGTGAGGCGCTGAATATTGCCCGGTCCAACGGTTACCTCGGCGCCAATGTCGGCGGCAGCGGCCAGGCCTTCGATATGGAAGTGCGCGTCGGTGCCGGCGCTTACATCTGCGGTGAGGAAACCGCGCTGCTGGACTCTCTCGAAGGCAAGCGCGGGATCGTCCGCGCCAAGCCACCCATCCCCGCCTTACAGGGGCTGTTCGGCCTGCCGACCCTGGTGCACAACGTGCTGACCCTGGCCTCGGTGCCGCTGATTCTGGCCAAGGGCGCGCCGTTCTATCGCGATTACGGCATGGGCCGCTCCCTGGGCACCATGCCTTTCCAGCTGGCGGGCAATATTCGTCACGGCGGCCTGGTGGAACGGGCCTTTGGCCTGACCCTGCGGGAACTGGTGGAAGACTACGGCGGTGGTACCGCCAGTGGCCGACCGCTGAAGGCCGCCCAGGTGGGCGGCCCGCTCGGCGCCTGGGTGCCGCCAGGGCAATTCGACACGCCGCTGGATTACGAAGCGTTCGCTGCCATCGGCGCCATGCTCGGTCACGGTGGCGTGGTGGTGGCTGACGACAGCCTGGACATGGCCCGCATGGCGCGCTTCGCGATGCAGTTTTGCGCCGAGGAATCCTGTGGCAAATGCACTCCCTGCCGCATCGGCTCGACCCGAGGCGTGGAGGTGATCGACCGGCTGCTGGCCGCGCCTGACCAGAGCGGTCGCGATGAGCAGGTGATCATCCTCAAGGACCTGTGCGACACCCTGCAATACGGTTCGCTGTGTGCGTTGGGCGGTATGACCTCTTATCCGGTGGCGAGCGCCCTCAAGTACTTCCCCGCCGACTTCGGTCTACAAGCCTTGGAGGCCGACCAATGATCACGCTCTTCGACCCGAATACCGATATCGACCTCGGCACCCCCGCCCGCGACAGCCAGGTGCAGGTCACCCTGAACATCGACGGCCGCAGCATCAGCGTGCCCGAAGGGACCTCGGTGATGCGCGCCGCCGCGCTGCTGGGCACCACCATTCCCAAACTGTGTGCCACCGACAGCCTGGAAGCCTTCGGCTCCTGCCGCATGTGCCTGGTGGAGATCGACGGCATGCGCGGCTACCCGGCGTCCTGCACCACGCCGGTCAGCGAAGGCATGAGCGTGCACACCCAGACGCCGAAGCTCGCCACCCTGCGCCGCAACGTCATGGAACTGTACATTTCCGATCACCCGCTGGACTGCCTGACTTGCTCGGCCAACGGCAACTGCGAGCTGCAAACCGTCGCCGGCCAGGTCGGCCTGCGGGAGGTGCGTTACGGCTATGCAGGCGAGAACCATCTGGCCGACCTGAAGGACACTTCCAACCCCTACTTCGACTACGACCCGAGCAAGTGCATCGTCTGCAACCGCTGCGTGCGCGCCTGCGAAGAAACCCAGGGCACCTTTGCCCTGACCATTACCGGGCGCGGTTTCGAATCCCGGGTCGCGGCCGCCGGTGGCGAGAACTTCCTCGACTCGGAATGCGTGTCCTGCGGCGCCTGTGTGCAAGCCTGCCCCACCGCGACCCTGATGGAAAAAAGCGTGGTCGAACTGGGTCAGCCCGAACGCAGCGTGATCACCACCTGCGCCTATTGCGGCGTAGGCTGCTCGTTCCGCGCCGAGATGAAAGGCGACCAACTGGTGCGCATGGTTCCCGACAAGAACGGCCAGGCCAACCACGGCCACTCGTGCGTCAAAGGACGCTTTGCCTGGGGCTACGCCACCCACCCGGATCGCATCACCAAGCCGATGATCCGCAAGCACATCAACGACCCTTGGCAGGAAGTCAGCTGGGATGAAGCGGTGACCTACGCCGCCAGCGAGTTCCGCCGACTGCAGCAAACATACGGCCGCGACTCCATTGGTGGCATCACGTCCAGCCGCTGCACCAACGAAGAAACCTACCTGGTGCAAAAACTGGTGCGCGCCGCCTTCGGCAACAACAACGTCGACACCTGTGCGCGGGTCTGCCACTCGCCGACCGGCTATGGCCTGAAACAAACCCTGGGCGAGTCCGCCGGCACCCAGAGTTTCGACTCGGTGATGCAGGCCGACGTGATCCTGGTGATGGGCGCCAACCCCAGCGACGCCCACCCGGTGTTCGCCTCCCAGCTCAAACGCCGCCTGCGTGAAGGCGCGCGGCTGATCGTCATCGACCCTCGACGCATTGATCTGGTGGACTCGGTGCATGCCCGCGCCGAACTGCACCTGGCCCTGCGCCCGGGCACCAACGTCGCCATGCTCAACGCCTTGGCCCATGTCATCGTCACCGAAGGCCTGCTCAACCAGGCCTTTATCGACGCCCGTTGCGAGGGCAGCGATTTCGCCCGCTGGAGCGAGTTCGTCAGCCGCGCGGAAAACTCGCCGGAAGTCCTTGGCGACATCTGCGGCGTCGCCGCTGCCGACATCCGTGCCGCCGCCCGTCTGTATGCCACCGGCGGCAATGCGGCGATCTACTACGGTCTGGGCGTCACCGAGCACAGCCAGGGCAGCACCGCGGTCATGGGCATCGCCAACCTGGCCATGGCCACGGGCAACATCGGCCGCGAAGGCGTGGGCGTGAACCCGCTGCGCGGGCAGAACAACGTTCAGGGCTCCTGCGACATGGGCTCCTTCCCCCACGAACTGCCCGGCTACCGGCACATCTCCAACGAAGTGGTACGGGCGCAGTTCGAACAGGCCTGGCACGTCACCCTGCAACCCGACCCGGGCCTGCGCATCCCCAACATGTTCGAGGCCGCCTTGGGCGGCAGCTTTAAGGGCCTGTATTGCCAGGGCGAAGACATCGCCCAGAGCGACCCCAATACCCAGCACGTCACCGCAGCCCTGTCGGCCATGGAATGCGTGGTGGTGCAGGATATTTTCCTCAACGAAACCGCCAAGTTCGCCCACGTGTTCCTCCCGGGCAGCTCGTTCCTGGAAAAAGACGGCACCTTCACCAACGCCGAGCGGCGCATCTCCCGGGTGCGCAAAGTCATGGAACCGTTGGGTGGCAAGGCCGACTGGGAAGGCACAGTGGCCCTGGCCAACGCCTTGGGCTATCCGATGAACTACCAGCACCCGTCAGACATCATGGATGAAATCGCCAGCCTGACACCGACTTTCACCAACGTCAGCTACGCCGCGCTGGAACGCCACGGCAGCCTGCAATGGCCGTGCAACGCTGCGGCACCGGACGGCACGCCGACCATGCACATCGAGGAATTCGTGCGCGGCAAGGGGCGGTTCATGCTCACCGGCTACATACCCACCGAGGAAAAGGTCAACACTCGCTATCCCCTCCTGCTGACCACCGGGCGCATCCTCAGCCAGTACAACGTCGGCGCCCAGACCCGGCGTACTGAAAACGTCGCCTGGCACGGCGAAGACCGCCTGGAAATCCACCCGACCGACGCCGAGAGCCGTGGCATCAACGAAGGTGACTGGGTCGGCATCGGCAGCCGCGCCGGACAGACCGTACTGCGTGCGCGGATCACCGAACGGGTGGCCCCTGGCGTGGTGTACACCACCTTCCACTTCCCTGAATCGGGGGCCAACGTCATCACCACCGACAACTCCGACTGGGCCACCAACTGTCCGGAGTACAAGGTCACCGCCGTGGAAGTCAGCCGCGTCTACCACCCTTCCGAGTGGCAAAAGCGCTACCAGGCATTCAGCGACGAACAACAGCACCTGCTCGACGAACGCCGCCAGGCACGCGCCGCCGGAACAAAAGCCGAGGTACGCCGATGAGCACCGCCAACCTGATCAAAATGGCCAACCAGATCGCCCAGTACTTCGCCAGCGAACCGGACCCGCAACAGGCCGTGCTCGGCGTGCGCAATCATCTGCAGATGTTCTGGACGCCCGGCATGCGCAAGGAGTTGCTGGCCTGGCAGACCGCGCATCAGGGGGCAGATTTGCACCCGCTGGTGCAGGCGGCGGTCAGCGGGGCGGGCTGGGAGGCGTAGGTCTACACGATCCCTCTGGATTGCCCCTTGGCCGGTGAAGACAGGCCAAGGGGTGTTCCAGAGGTTCAATCAGCCCCCTCATTAATTTTCTCTAATGCTCCTGCACCGGCAACACCACCCGCGCCTCCAACCCTCCACTTGAGCGGTTGCGCACGGTCAGCGTGCCGCCATGTTCCAGAACGATCGCCCGCGCCGCCGACAACCCCAGCCCCACTCCCCCCGTGCTTTTATTCCGCGACCCTTCCAACCGAAAGAATGGCGCGAACACCTGTTCGTAACTATCAGCAGGAATCCCCGGCCCACGGTCAAGTACGCGAACCACCACCAGCTCCTCCTCCTGCCGCAGTTCAATCGACGGTTCGCTGGCGTATTTGATCGCGTTATCCAGCAAATTGGTGATAACCCGTTTCAGCCCCAGCGGGCGGCCGAAGTAGACCCGTCGGGGTGGGCCGGTGAAGGTGATGTCGATGGACTGGTCGCGGTAGTCGTCGATCAGGGTTTGCAGCAGTTCGGCGAGGTCGAATTGGGTTGCCTGTTCCAGGCGGGCGTCGTCGCGGAAGAATTCCAGGGCGGAGTTGATCATGGCCTGCATTTCGTCGACGTCGCGAAACAGCCGTTGTTGCTGTTCGGGGTCTTCGATGAATTCGCCACGCAGGCGCATGCGGGTCAGGGGGGTGCGCAGGTCGTGGGAGATGGCGGCGAGCATCTGTGTGCGGTCCTTGATGAAGTGCTGTAACTGGGCCTGCATGGCGTTGAACGCGAGGATCGCCTGACGGATTTCATGGGGGCCGACCGGTTCGATGGGCGGGGCGCGAAAGTCGACGCCAAAGCGCCGGGCGCCTTGGGCGAAGTGCTGCAAGGGTTTGGCCAGTCGGCGGGTGGCGATCAGCGCGACGACGCTGGTCGAGAGCAACACCAACAGGATCACGATCAGGGTTCGCGGCCCTTCCGCCAGCCCCCAGCTGCGTGAAGGCGCGCTGAACATCAGCCAGGACCCATCCGTCAGCTGCATCAGCAACGCGTAATGCCCGTTCTTCTGTGGCCAGTCGCCGGGTTGATAGGCTTCGACCCGGCGGGTCGGTGTGTTGAACAGACGCTGCGCTTCCGGTGAGGCGGTGCGGTACGCCGCGTCGGGAGTGTCCGGCAAGTCCAGGCCCTCACGGCTGGCATGCCAGCTCACGCTGAAGGCGCTATCGCTGGCGGCCTCGGCCAGGCGTTCGCGCTGCGACGTTTGCGAGGCTTCGATTACCCGGGTGATTGAAGCGGTTTTTTCCAGAAGGCCGGTTTCAGCCAGCGGTGGATACGCCCAGACACCGGCCAGCTGGATAAACAATGCGTTGAAGGCCAGCGATGTGAGCATCGCGATGAGGGTGGTCAGGGCGATCCAGCGCGCCACCGTGTCCCGCGGGCGCAGACGCAGGCGCAAAGCTGCCATGAGCCTTTTCACTGGCGGGTCACGCTGGGGGTGAACAGATACCCGCCGTTGCGCACGGTACGAATCATCTCGGGGCGCTTGGTGTCGTATTCCAGCTTGCGCCGCAAGCGGCTGACCTGAACGTCGATGCTGCGATCGAACGCCTCATGCGTGCGACCCCGCGCCAGGTCCAGCAGCAACTCCCGAGTGAGGATGCGCTGCGGATGCTCGACAAACACCAGCAGCAAGTCGAACTCGCCAGCCGACAGCGGGATCATCACCTGATCCGGTGAGCGCAGCTCTCGACGAGTGAGGTCCAGTTGCCAGTCGGCGAATTTGATCAGCGGGCGCGGCGCTTCCCCGGTCTGCGGTCGGCTTTCCCCGGCCCGGCGCAATACCGCGCGCACGCGGGCCAGCAGTTCCCGCGCGTCGAACGGTTTGCTCAGGTAATCATCGGCGCCCATCTCCAGCCCGACCACCCGATCACTCAACTCGCCCATGGCGGTCAACATGATCACCGGTGTCGGGTAGTGCTGGCGCAGGCGCTGGCACAGCGTCAGTCCGTTCTCGCCCGGCAGCATCAGGTCGAGAATGATCAGGTCCGGCGCCTGACGTTCCATGGCCGCCCACAACGAGACGCCATCGGTGGCAACCTCCACCGCGTAGCCTTGTTGCACAAAAAACTTCTTCAGCAGCGCGAGGACCTCAAGGTCGTCGTCCACGATCAAAAGACTGCTCACCAGCGGCATCACTTATGGTCTGAAAGATCCCACATCTAAAACCATTCGGCGCGGCTCGTCATATATTTCACGCCAGTAACAAAGCGACAGCGCGGTAAAAAAGCGGACATCTTTGCGCAAGGCTCGAATGCCAGCATCAGGCTCCTTTTTCCGAAGACTGTTTGCTCATGCCCTCGCCCATGCGTTCCACCGCTCTGGCCCGCCACGCCGCACTGCTGTTGAGCCTGACTTACCTCGCCGGATGCACCAACCGCACGCCGGACGAAAGCACCGTCACCTGCGCGAAAGTCAGCTACCCGTTGTACGACCCGGCCGAGCGAGTCAACCGTGGGATCTTCGCCTTCAACCAGACGGTCGACGAGTACGCCCTGGCCCCCGTCGCCCGCGGCTATCGGTACACACCTGAGTTTTTTCAAAAGGGTGTGCACAACTTCACGAGCAACTTCGGCGAACCCAAGGTGTTTATCAACGACCTGCTGCAGGGCAACCCGCAACGCTCGGTCAATACCCTGGGGCGTTTCACGGTCAACACCACGGTCGGTCTGCTCGGCCTGATCGATGTCTCCGGCCCGCTGGGCATTCCCCGCCACACCGCCGACTTCGGCCAGACCTTCGGCGTGTGGGGCATCGGCAACGGCCCAATCGTTGAAATGCCGCTGCTGGGCACCGCCAACAGCCGCGACGCCACCGGGCGGGTGCTCGACCTGGCCTTCAACCCCTTTGGCAACAACAGCGACACCGTCCGCACCCTCACCACCGTCAACCTGGTCGGCAGCGTCATTGATAAGCGCGCGACCTTGCTGCCGCTCACCGACAGCCTGAAACCAATGCCCGATTACTACAGCGCCCTGCGCGATGTCGCCGCCGAGCATCGCGCCAACTTCGTGCTGGAAGGCAAACAAGGCGCCACCGAACCGCAAAAGTCCCGCTGCCAGGAAGCCCCGACCGATGACCTCTGAACGCCAGTCCCTGATCCTGCAACAACGTGTGGTGAAACACGCCAACGCCAACCTGCACTGCCGCGAAGTCAGCCTGCGGCTGTCGAGTGACCAACGCGAGATGATCCTCACCCGCTACATCGAGCACTACAGCCCCGACGGCCTGCAATGGGTCGAACGTAGCCACCGCGTGCCGGTGACCGACCTGCTGCGCTGGGTGATTGAACAGGGCGAGGCGCAGACCCTGGTGCAAGGGGGTGACGCTTTGGAAGTCTTGCCGATTGATCGTTCCCACGTAGAGCGAGAGAACGATCAAGACAGTATCCTGAACGCACATTGATCGGGCTGGACGCTCACTAAGGAGACGTATGCTTTCAAGGAACAGAATGGTCCCCGAACTGATGGTCGGTGACATCAGGAAAAGCCTGGATTTCTGGAGCACATTAGTTGGATTCAGGGTCGCGTATGACCGCCCGGAAGAGGGATTTGCCTACCTCGACTTCGACGGTGTGCAAGTCATGCTGGAGCAGTACGACCCGCTCGACGGGCAATGGGTGACCGGCCCCCTGGAAGCGCCGTTTGGGCGCGGCATCAATTTTCAGATGACGGTCGACAAGGTCGAACCGATTCTCCAACGACTGACAGCCGTCGGATGGCCGCTGTTTCGCCCGTTTGCCGATGCCTGGTATCGATCCGGCACGGTAGAGGTCGGTCAGCGTGAGCTGCTGGTGCAGGATCCTGACGGTTATCTGCTACGGTTGGTTGAGAGCCTGGGCGAACGTGCGCCCTCGAACAAAACCAGCGCCACGCTTTCAGGATAAGCAGCTACAGTCGAAATGGAACCCTCCGACAGCAGCCCCAAGCGCCCAAGCAAGCATGATGCTCAAAAGGTCACCAACCGTTCATGTTCGAACACATAGACCTCAACCACCTCCTCGCGACCTACGGCTATTGGGCGGTTTTCCTTGGCTGTGTCATGGAAGGCGAAACCATCCTGATATTGGGCGGCATGGCGGCGCATCAGCATTTGCTGAAGCTCTGGCCGGTGATCGCCTGGGCCAGCGCTGGCGGAATGTTGGGGGATCAGTTGCTGTTCTGGAGCGGTCGTTATTTCGGCGCACGACTCTTGCCTCGTCTCAAACGCCAGCAAGCGCAAATCAAGCGTGTCACCGGACTGATCGAGCGTTACCCGTCGACGTCGGTTTTTTCGGTGCGATTTCTGTACGGCATGCGGTTGGTGGGCCCCATGGTGATTGGTGCCAGTGGCCTGTCGCCGTTGCGTTTCTCACTGTTGAACATGTTCGGCGCAATGGTCTGGGCCACGCTGTTTGTCACCGGTGGTTATTGGGCTGGCGAAGCACTTGAGCGATTGTTCGGCAACCTCAAGCCTTACCGGCTACCGATTGCGCTGGGCGTTGTGGTGGTCGTTGCGGTTGTGGCGATGGTTCTGCATCTGAGGAACAAGCGTAAGTTGCGGCAGTAAGCCAGGCTGTTTTTACTCGGATCAAACCTACACTTTTCAAGGAAACGTCTTGAAGACGGCAACGTTGTAGCGAGCGTTTAATCGAGGCTGCTTTTGGACCACTTCCGCTCACAAAGACCACTCGTAGGTATCACCTTGCCAATACGTACTCATTTCTGTACGGTTTTCGCATCAAGCGAGGACAATACGATGCAAACCATTAATTACACCAATGCCCGGGCACACCTTTCCGAGACTATGGATCGAGTCAATGAAGACCGCGCCCCTCTGTTGGTAACCCGGCAAAAAGGGGAACCGGTGGTGATGATTTCCCTTGCCGAATACAACGCCCTCGAAGAAACCGCCTACTTGCTCCGTACTCCGGCCAACGCCGAGCGTCTGATCAAGTCGATCAACAGCCTGCGTGCGGGGAAAACCAAGCCAAGGCTGCTCATTGAAGAATGAACATTCTGTTCACCCCCGAAGGCTGGGACGACTACCTCTGGTTTCAGCAGAACGATAAAGCCGGGCTCAAACGGATCAACCTGCTGATCAAGGCAACCCTGCGGGATCCGTTCGCAGGCCCTGGAAAGCCAGAGCCACTCAAACATAACCTTAGCGGTTTTTGGTCCCGCAGGATCACTGCTGAGCATCGTCTGGTCTACACAGTAGAAGGTGAAAAACTACAGATCGTGATGTGCAGATACCACTACTGAGCACCGGCCACCATCACGTTCGCCACCGCACCGTAGGAGCCTGGCTTACCGGCGATGGCACCCGTGAGACTGCCATCGCGGGCAAACGGAACACCTCCCGGCCGCTCCTACGAGAATGGGGCAAGCGAGATCGATCAGCCCTCTGCCCCTCTCACCGCCCGCACTACCCCCCGCACAATCATCTCCACCTCGCGCTCATCAAGGGTCAGCGGTGGCAGCAAACGGATGGTCTTGCCCCGTGTCACGTTGATCAGCAGCCCGTGATCCCGCGCAGCGATCAGGGTCAGGTCACGAATGGGCTGGGCCAGTTCGATGCCGATCATCAAGCCTTGGCCACGGATCGCCAGCACTTGCGGTTCGCCATCCAGTTCGGCGTGCAAGCGTGCGAGCAAACGTTCGCCCTGACGCTTGGCGTTTTCCAGCAAGCCTTGCTCTTCGATGATGTCCAATACAGTGCAGCCCACCCGACACGCCAGCGGGTTTCCGCCAAACGTGCTGCCGTGGCTGCCCGGCGTGAACAGTTCGGCGGCTTTGCCGCGAGCCAGGCAGGCGCCAATGGGGACTCCGTTGCCCAAGCCTTTGGCCAGGGTCATGACGTCCGGCACGATGCCTTCGTGTTGAAAGGCAAACCATTGCCCGGTGCGACCGATACCGGTCTGGATTTCGTCGAGCATCAGCAGCCAGTTGCGCCGATTACACAGTTCGCGCAAGGCTTTCAGGTAGCCGGGTGGCGCGAGCTGTACGCCGCTTTCGCCCTGAATCGGCTCCATCAAAACCGCCACGATGCGCTGGCCGTAAGCCTGGTGAGCCTTATCCAGCGCGGCGAGATCACCGAACGGGACTTTGATGAAGTCCCCCGGTAAGCCCTGAAAACCTAAACGGACTGCTGGGCCATCGCTGGCAGACAAGGTGCCAAGGGTCCGGCCATGAAAGGCGTTTTCCATGACCACCACCAACGGCTGCTCGACACCTTTGTGCCAACCGTACAGCCGGGCCAGTTTCAGCGCGGTTTCATTGGCTTCGGCGCCGGAGTTGTTGAAGAACACCCGGTCGAGCCCCGACAACTGCGTCAGCTTGTGCGCCAGCCGTTGCTGCCAGTCGATGCTGTAGAGGTTGGAGGTGTGCAGCAACAGGCCTGCCTGTTCGCTGATGGCGCTGACCACCCGCGGGTGCGAGTGACCGACATTGGTCACCGCCACACCGGCCACCGCATCCAGGTACTCACGACCGGCCTGATCCCACAGGCGTGTGCCGAGCCCTTTGGTAAAGCTCAAGGCCAGGGGTTGATAAGTGGTCATCAGGCAGGCGGCGGTCATGACATCAAGCTCCATCATCAGTCGGTGTTTTTGCAGTATCGTTAGCCACCCAAACTGGATAAACACCTTAATACTTCAATCATTTTAAAGCTGAGCTTGATAATGGACTTACTGCTGGCGATGTCGGTTTACGTGAAAGTGGTCGAGGCTGGCAGCATGACCGCCGCCGCCCTGGAGTGCGAAATGTCGACCACCATGGTCGGCAATCACCTGCGAGCACTGGAGCAACGCCTGGGTGTCAGCTTGCTTCACCGTACGACACGGCGTCAGCGCTTGACCGAATTTGGCTCGACCTACTATCAGCGCTGTCTTGAGGTGCTGGGGCTGGTGGCCGACTCCGAGCGGCTGGCCGAACAAACCCAGGGCGACCCCAGCGGTACGCTGCGCATTACTGCCCCGCTGACCTTCGGCACAGAACGCCTGGCGCCGGCCTTAAGCGAATTCGTGCTGCGCTGCCCGCAGGTCAAGCTGGACGTGGTGTTGACCAATCAACGCCTTGATCTGCTGGACAACGGCTTTGATGTTGCGATTCGCCTGGGTAACAGCGAACCGTCCAACCTGATCGCCCGGCCACTGGAGGACTACACGCTGACAATGTGTGCATCGCCGGCGTATCTGGCACGCCGTGGCACACCGCAAAAGCCGGGGGACCTGGCCGATCATGACTGCCTGGCCTTTGCCTACCCGGCGGGCGATGAATGGCGCTCGGTGGAAAAACAGTGGCGCCTGAGCGGCCCTGACGGGGAAATCGTCGTGGCGGTGAGCGGCCCGATGCTGATCAATAGCTCATCGGGTCTGCACCAGGCGGCGCGCACCGGAATGGGGGTGGTGATGCTGCCGGATGCACTGGTGGATCAAGACCTTAGGGAAGGGAAACTGGTGGCCCTGATGCAGGACTATCAACTGCCCCGACGCCCGATGAATCTGATCTATGCGCAGGATCGATACCGTTTGCCGAAGCTGCGCAGTTTTGTCGAATTTACGTTGCAGATGTGGGGTAAACAGAACTAACCGCGCACGCCATTATTACTACGAAAGAGGCTTCTATCCCTTGATTCCCGGCGCTACAGTGTCAACGTGCCATGAGTTAGTCTCGACGACTGGCCGGCCACTTGAAGATCAGGGCAGCAGGGAGAGCGGTGATGGTTGAGTCGTCCAATATCGAGCCGTTGAAGGTCAGCCTGACTGATCTGAATGAAGACATGCTGCACGCGATTCTGGCACTGGTCAGCGACGGGATCTGGGACTGGAACGCCAACACCGGGTTTGTCTACCGCAATCGCGGTTGGTACGAAATGCGCGGCTACGAACCTCATGCACTTGAGAACAACGTGCTGGCCTGGGAGCGTGCGATTCATCCTGACGATTACCTGCGGGTAATGATGCATTTCGATGACCACCTGCATCAGCGCTCGCCCCATTACCAAGCCGAGTACCGTTGCCGCAAGCAGGATGGCAGCTACATCTGGATCGAGGATCGCGGTCATGTGATCGCACGTAACGCCAATGGCTCAGTGGCGCGGATGATCGGGGCGAACCGCAGCATTGAAGACAAGAAGCGTCTGCTCGAGCAACTCGAACGGCGCAATCATTCCCTCGAAGCGATGGTCGAGGAACGGACCCGCGAGTTGTCTCTGCTCAATCAGCAGTTACAGGCTCAGTTGGACGAGAACCGCACACTGGCAGAAAGCGACACCCTGACCGGGATCGCCAACCGCTATCTCCTGGAAAAAGCCCTGCCACTGGAGTGCGAGCGCTCCCAGCGTTTTCGTCAGCCGCTGTCGCTGATCGCCATGGACATCGATGACTTCAAATGCATCAACGACCATTACGGTCATGCCTTGGGCGACGCAGCGTTGGTGCATGTGGTCGAAAGCGTCAAACGCTGCGTACGCGAAGGCGACTTGCTGGCCCGCTGGGGCGGCGATGAGTTCATCGTGATCCTGCCCAACAGCACCGTTGCCGCCGCACGCGCCCTCGCCGAAAACATCCGCCTTGAGCTGTCGGGCCTGCCACCGGTGGGCGACTTCCAGGTCACGATGAGCTTTGGCGTGGCGCAACGCTTTGAGGACGAGCAACAAACCGGCCTGCTGGCTCGGGCGGATCAGGCGTTGTATCGCTCGAAGATCATCGGCAAGAACATGATTTCCGGTTGATGAGCCTGGGTTTTGAAACCTCTACCATCGCCATGGAGCATGCGCGTAACCAATAGAACGGTAGGTTCTCCTGCAGTTTGAACACCACGGACAGTCAACTCAAAAAGGACGATCACAAAAGACTATGGACACCCCACTGAGTTATCGCCGGGCGACAGTCGCTGACCTCCTGAGCATTTGTGGACTGGGACAACAGCTCAATAGCCTGCACCATCGCGAACGGCCGGATATTTATGCGCCTGAAACGCAAGACTTCAATCGGGACCAAACCCATTGGCTTCCTTATTTGGACGGTGAAAACCAGGCAACCTTCCTCGCCGAGCAGGCGGGTGTTGCCATCGGTTTTATCACGCTCCAGGTAACGCTACTCAACAGCCCACTGTTGCAGCCGCAACGAGTTTCCCGTGTCGGCTCGGTTTGCGTCGATGATGCATTTCGCGGACGAGGTATTGGTCGAAAGCTGATGGAAATGGCTCAAGACTGGGCCATCGAACAGGACGCCAGTGACTTGCGTTTGACCGTATGGGCGTTCAACAAACCCGCATTACGCCTTTACGAAGAACTGGGTTATGAGGTTCGCGCTTTCGAAATGGGCAAACGTCTGGAAAACGGGGTGGCCTGACTAGCCCCCCGTTTCTGTCTAAAGTCCCGCCTTCACCAACACCGGTTTCTCCTGATACCGCTCCGGGTACAGCTGTTTGAGCTGCGCCACTTTCGGCAGATCATTGATCACGATGTAGGGATACGTCGGATGCTCCGTCAGGAAGTTCTGATGGTAGGCCTCTGCCGGGTAGAAGCCGTTGTAGGTTTCCAGCTTGGTCACGATCGGTTTGTTGAAGGAATGCGCTGCATCCAGCTGTGTGATGTAGGCCTGGGCGACTTTTTGTTGCTCGGCACTTTCTACAAAGATCGCTGAACGATACTGGGTTCCGGTGTCCGGGCCCTGGCGATTGAGCTCGGTGGGGTTGTGAGCCACCGAGAAGTAGATTTGCAGCAAGGTGCCATAGCTCACCTGAGCAGGATCGAAAGTGACTTCGACGGATTCGGCGTGGCCCGTATCACCGTCGCTGACGCGCTCGTATTGCGCAGTGTTCGCTGCGCCTCCGGCGTAACCGGAAACAGCATTCTTGACGCCTTTGACATGTTGAAATACGCCTTGAACGCCCCAGAAGCAGCCACCGGCGAACACCACCGTCTCGCTGTTGGCCTTGGGCGTTTCGTCGAGGGCTGGCGGTGCGATGGCCACTGCGTCTTCGGCAACCCCGAATGAAAAGGCCATGCATTGACCTGCGACTACAGCGACAGCCAACCCCAGTAGGGTCTGGCGCCAAGGGAGAAGGGCTTTCATGGTGACGACTCCTGCATAAGTAAATTCAAAGATCGCAGCCTTCGGCAGCTCCTACGGGACCGCAAGCTCATCAACCGAAGGTAAACGCATACGCCGACACGCCCGGGTCAAGGAACTCGATGCTGAAGGTCCGATCTGCCACGTCGCCGGGTTGGCGCACCAACTGGTAGAGACGTTGTTCGCTGACGTTGCCGCTGCCGTCCGGTGCGACGTCAGTGCCGTGAGCATCGCCAGGGGCTTTGCCATCAATCATGACTTTGAAGCGCACCGCTTTGCCGTCGGCGCCGGGGCCCAGTACCAGGTGCAGGTCACGGGCATGGAAGCGGTAAACGATGCGACTGGCCGGGGCCGCCGATGTGGCGCGCTCCGAACCGACATTCCATTGACCGTCCAGCGTCCAGTCATTCAGCCCCAACGTCGCAGGCGCGCTGTACGCGGCAACCTTGTCGGGCGCGAGGCTCGCCTCAGGCACGAAATGTTCTGAGCGCTGGTAGCCGACGTAGGTTTCCGGCGAACGCACTTCGTTCATGTCCGGCGCCCGTTGCACACCTTGAGCGCTGGCGTCGATCAGGCCATCAGCGACTTTCGCCGCACCGGCTTCGCGCAACAGCTGCTGGATCACCCGTTCTGATTCGACGTAGTCGCCCTCACCAAAATGGTGGTAACGAATGCGTCCCTGAGCGTCGGCAAAATAGTGAGCCGGCCAGTATTCGTTGTTGAAAGCACGCCAGATCTTGTAGTCGTTATCGATAGCCACCGGGTAGTTGATACCCAGATCCTTCATGGCTTTGGTCACGTTGCCCACATCCCGTTCGAAGGCGAACTCCGGCGCATGCACGCCGATCACCACCAGGCCCTGGTCACGATACTTCTCGGCCCAGGCTTTGACATACGGCAGGGTGCGCAAGCAGTTGATGCAGGAGTAGGTCCAGAAATCCACCAACACCACTTTGCCCTTCAACGCTTGAGCGCTGAGCGGCGGCGAATTGAGCCACTGCACGGCGCCCTCCAGCGGTGGCAGGTTGCCTTCGACGGGCAGCGTCGCGGGACCGTTGGCGGCCATTTTCATCGCACCACCGGCAGCCATCATGCCGGAGCCGGACTGATCGTCCGCGGACGGCGGGATCTGCGCCATCATCGCCCCGCTGTTGGCCGGTGATTTACCCGCCAATCGACCAACCAACGCTTGTTCAAGCCCACCGGTGGACGCGGTCGACACCCGCGCCAGAATCCCGGTGTCCAGCCCCAAGGCGATGGCGGCCACACCCGCCAGCATCGCCGCACCAAGACCACGGCGCAGCCATTCACCGGCACCGATCGAGCGTTTCATTGCCGCGAAGACTTTACCGCCCAGCAACAAGGCGACCGCGAGGGAAGTGGCGGCGCCCAGTGCATAAGCCAGCAACAGCAAGGTGGTGCCGATGCTGGCCCCTTGCAGCGCCGCGCCGGTCAGCACCAGCCCGAGAATCGGCCCGGCGCACGGTGCCCAAAGCAGGCCCGTGGCGACGCCGATCAGAAACGAAGCACCGGGACGTGGCCGGGCATCGGCGCCCGCCACTTCCGACAGCCGACTGCCGGCGGCCACCAGTGGTCGAGTCAGCCGTTCGGCGAGTTGCGGCAGCAGCAGCGTCAGCCCGAACAGTGCTACGAACAGCAACGCGAGCCAGCGACCATACTGATTGAGTTGCACCACCCAACCGCCGCCCACCGCCGCCAATGAGGCGACGAGCGCGAAGGTCAGCGCCATCCCCGCCAACAGCGGCAAGCCACTCTTGATAAACGGCTGCCCGGTGCGAGCGAAGACAAAGGGCAGTACTGGCAGAATGCACGGGCTGACAATCGTCAGCACACCACCGAGATAAGCGAGGACCAGAAGCCACATAACGAGGACCTGTATGAAGTGAAGGAAAAAACCTGCCCATGGTGTCAGGCCGATTGCGGCTCAAAAGTCATTGCCAGGCCGTTCATGCAGTAGCGTAGACCGGTCGGTTTTGGCCCGTCATTGAACACATGGCCCAAGTGCCCGCCACAACGTCGACAGTGAACCTCTTCGCGCAACACGCCGAACGAGCGGTCTTCGCGGGTCGCGATGGCATGCTCCAAAGGCGCCCAGAAGCTCGGCCAACCCGTACGGCTGTCGAACTTGGTGCTCGATGAAAACAGCGCCAGATTGCAGCCCGCGCAGGCGAAAGTGCCGTCGCGGTGTTCATTGTTCAGTGCGCTGGAGTAGGCCCGTTCGGTGCCCTCCTTGCGCAGGATTTCGTACTGCTCGGCGCTGAGCATCGCGTGCCATTCGGCATCGCTGTGAGTGACCTCGAAGGCCTCCGCAGCGCTCGCCTCACTGACCAGCGCCGAACGCAGGGTCATTTTTGGCAATACACCGGCAACCAGCGCCGCAAGGCCCAGCCCGCCGCCCGTTAGAAGAATCTGTCGCCGTGAAAACATGGCCGTCTCCCTAAATTCGCCGTGGTTTACATGGAACACAGCCTAGGCTTGAGTTGATCGCCAAATCCTCACGTGGAGTTAAACAATTCGTGATAACTCACCGAGGGGAAAACCCGCACAATGCATTCACTGCGCAACAGGATTTAACCCAAATGGATCAACCCAAACGAGTTCTGGTGGTCGAGGACGATGTGCACATCGCCGACCTGATCTGCCTGCACCTGCGCGACGAGCAGTTCGAGGTCGTGCACAGCACCGATGGCAACGAAGGCTTGCGCCTGCTCGAACAAGGCAGCTGGGATGCACTGATCCTCGACCTGATGCTGCCGGGCGTCGACGGCCTGGAAATCTGCCGCCGCGCCCGCGCCATGGCCCGTTACACGCCGATCATCATCACCAGCGCCCGGTCGAGCGAAGTGCACCGCATCCTCGGCCTGGAACTGGGCGCCGACGATTACCTGGCCAAACCGTTTTCGATGCTTGAGCTGGTGGCGCGGGTCAAAGCCCTGCTGCGACGAGTCGACGCCATGGCCCGCAACCTGAAAATGGATGCCGGCAGCCTGACCAGCGACGGGCTGTTCATCGACCCGATCACCCGCGACGTGTCGCTCGGCGGCAAGCGCCTGGACCTGACTCCACGCGAGTTCGACCTGCTGTATTTCTTCGCCCGGCAGCCGGGCAAAGTCTTCTCGCGCATGGACCTGCTGAACGCCGTCTGGGGTTACAGCCACGAAGGCTACGAGCACACGGTCAACACTCACATCAATCGCCTGCGGGCCAAGATCGAGACCGACCCCGCGCAACCGGTGCGCATTCTCACGGTATGGGGCCGTGGCTATAAATTCGCCCCGGCGCAGGAGCAGCCATGAGACTGACACTCACCCAGCGCCTGTCAGCGGTGTTTGCCCTGCTGCTGTTGGTGTGCAGCGGCACCTCGGTGTGGATGCAGGTGCGCTCCAACCACATGCATGAGCTGGAAGTGGTGCAGGGTTTGTCCCGGGATCTGGCGCAGCACATCGCCCACGACACCCAGTTGATGGACGCCAATGGCTTGAAACCCGATGCGCTGCGCGAGTTGTTCAGCCAGTTGATGCTGGTGAACCCGAGTGTCGAGGTCTACCTGCTCGACAGCAGTGGCCGGGTGGTCGGCAATGCGGCGCCCGAAGGCCACCTGCGTCGCGAGCAGGTCGACCTGACGCCCGTGCGGCGCTTGCTCAACGGCGAGGCCCTGCCGATTCTCGGCGACGACCCGCGCAGCGTTGACGGACGCAAGGTGTTCAGCGCCGCACCGCTCAAGGTCAACGGCCAGCAGGTTGGCTATCTCTACGTGGTGCTGCTCAGCGAGGAACATGACCGCTTCGCCGAACGCGGAGCTACCAGCGTGGCGCTGAACACCGCGCTGTGGTCGATCGGGATGGTGGCGTTGCTGTGCCTGATCGCCGGTCTCACAGCGTTCACCCTGATCACCCGACCGCTGCGCCGCTTGACCGACACGGTCGCGCATTTCGACATTGATGGCGCACCGGTCGCCCCGCCCTCGCCGGCACCATCAGGCCCAGCGGACAATCTCGCCACGCACGACGAAATCGCCGTGCTCGATGCCGCCTTCCGGCAGATGCAAAAGCGTCTGGGCGAACAATGGCGTTCCCTGACCCGCCAGGATCAGGAACGCCGTGAGCTGGTCGCCAATATCTCCCACGACCTGCGCACACCGCTGGCATCGCTGCATGGCTACCTCGAAACCCTGTCACTGAAAGACGCCAGCCTGACCCCGGCCGAGCGCCGCCGCTACCTGGGCATCGCCCTCGACCAGAGCCGCAAGGTCGGCGGCCTGGCGCAATCGCTGCTGGAACTGGTGCGCCTGGAACACGGCTTCGTCCAGCCGGTGCTGGAGCGTTTTTCCCTGACCGATCTGGTGCAGGACATCTTCCAGAAATTCGAGCTGACCGCCGAAGCCCGACACGTGCAACTCAAGGCGAGTTTCGCGCCGACAGTTTCGGCGGTATGCGCCGACCTTGGGCTGATCGAGCGCGTGCTGACCAACCTGTTCGACAACGCCTTGCGCCACACACCCGATGGCGGGGAAATCGACATCAGCCTTGTCCCGCAAGGCAAGTTCGTCGAGATCACCGTCAGCGACAGCGGCCCGGGCATCGCCGCAGAACTGCGCGAAGGCTTGTTCCTGCGACCGTTCAACATCGGCGGTGCGCGCCGCGACGGCGGTTTGGGCTTGCGGATCGTGCACCGGATTCTGCAACTGCATGGCCGCGAAATTCACTTGGTCGATATGCCGGGCCAAGGCGCGACCTTCCGCTTTTCGTTACCGGTGGATGAGGAGACAGCAACTGCGCTGGCGGTTCGCTCGATGAATCTGAATACGCCCCAGCGATAATCTGCTAGCTTCCCTGACACCCACTCAAGCAAGGACGCCGACCATGTTTTACGCAACCACCCTGCATCAATCGTGCGCAGGTATCCGCTGATGCTCGATACCCTTCAAGGCACGCCACTGTGGGTCTACGGGGTTTTCCTGTTGGTCTGTTATTACGGGCTCAGGGCCAGAACGCCCAGCCGCGAAAGCGAACTCTCCCTGCTCATCACTCCGGGCATCCTGACGCTCTGGTCGTTCTTTTCGCTGAATTACAACGAGCATGCCGGGTTGGCGCTGGGCAGCTGGATTGCCGGCATCGCGCTGGGCAGTCTGGCGGCGATTGCGCTGTTCTCGCACCGCGGAGTGACACTGGACAGCGACGGCAAAGGCCTGATCGTTCCCGGCAGCTGGAAAATCTTCTGCATCTCGCTGCTGTTCTTTGCAGTGAAATACTTCATCGGCTATCAGGCCGCTGTTCACCCGGAACGCTCGGCCAGTGTGCAGATGCTGGCGCTCACCGGCACAGCCTCGGGGTTTACGGTCGGGCTCTTTTGCGGTCGGGCAACCACGCTGTACCGCAAGTTGATGGCGTTGCGGGCACTCAAAAACGCTTCCGTCGCTTAAAGAAAAGCCCGCACTTCACAGCGAAGGCGGGCCTTTTCCCAGCGTCGTGACGACTACCCGGCAATTCCGGTCATGTACAGGAAACCACCCAACGCAAACGCCAGCGCAAACATTGCGTGGCTTTCAAAACTGACCTTCCAGGGTGACTCATTCACCGACGCCGCAGCCGTTACCGCGCTGATGGACACTGGTGAGATCAATTGCGAGATCATGAACATCGCGATCCACGCCTGATACTCGACCGTGACGGGCAGTTGAGTAATGGGATGGAAGACCGGGAACGCTGCGGCGAACAAGATCATCGGGTGGATACCAATGATCGTCAGCAGCGGCATCAGCCCAAGAATCAACAGCAGCTGCACAGGCGCCGAGCTCAACAACAATTTGAAGTCGCCACTCAACGGACTAAACACCTGCGCGGTTTCCGGCGCACCGAGTGCCACTTGTAGCGCTCCGCAGGCGATGAACAGCAGGATTTCGGCACTTGAACGCTGAAAACCGTCACCGATGGTCCTGGCCAGTTCCGCGATGCCGTATTTGACCAACAGCGACACTGCACCGGTGATGGAAACCGCCAGCGCGACCGTCGTCACCGTGGCGTAACCGAGCAACAGTTTACCGACCACGATCACGCTGATGAAGATGGCCAGCGGCAGCATCAGCCCGTGTGACGCGCCGTCTTTTTCCGCAGGCGCCAATTCAATTGCCGGCTCTTTCTCGCTGCGGGTAAACAACAGGCACAACAGCGCCAGCGGTAACCCGGTGAGCAATGCTTGCGACCAACTCAGCTCGGGAAACATCGCGCTGACCGCCGCCGCCCCCGCCGTGGTCGGCGCAATGAACATCGTCGCCCCCACCGCACGCATGGCCAATCGCAAGTGGTACAGATGATTCAGGCGGGTACTGCGGGTGAGCGAGCCGACGATGGGCACGGTTGCCAGGCTCAGGAAAAACGCCATGGCGCTGTAGAGAAGAAAGATCGGTCGCGCACTGCGCCGGACCGCCGGATGGCTGAGCGCCCGTTCGATCCGCCCTTTGATGTCCTGCCGATCCAGGTAAGCGCGCAATTGCCCAATCCCCAGCAACAGCAAAATCACCCCTTCAAACGAACCTGCACCACGCACCGGATTGAAAGGCATCGTGGTGAAGACGGCGAGCGCAGCGACGATCACCAACAAGCCCAACCCAAGTCGTGCAGATGTTTTGCCAAGCCAACTGCTGAAGGTCAACGCCAACCCGGCGACGATCAGGCCGAAAGTGAACGCATCCGCCACCTCGCGGTGAGGAATGACCAGCACCTTGGCGATCAGCCATATCACCAGCACCGTAGCAATCACCGCCAGCGCAGTGGCGCGTGCCCCCCACTTCGACGCCACGCAAGCGTGGAGCGCGCGCGCATCCTTGGACATTAAAAATTCCCGAGCTGGGCCGTATCACTGTGGGCGATGGTGATCGGCAAGCGCTCCTTGGCCAGTGCATCGGTGATCACCAGTGCATCGCACACGGTTTCAGAAAACGACGCCATGGCCGGCGTCCAGGTGTTCTGCTGCGCCGCGGCGAAATAGGTGTCGACGATCGCGTAGCGCTCCGGCAAGTCGAGGCTATAGATGTTGAAGCGGGACTTCTGAGCGTCGACCGTGGACTTTGGCAGTACCGCATACCCCATGCCCGCCGCGACGCAACCGAGCATGGCGTCCAGCGTGCCGAAATCAATGATGCGCACGGCCGAGACGCCGCAAGAGGCCAGCAGCAGTTCAATGCTGTGGCGATAACTGCAACCTTGGCGAAAGGCCAGGAAGGTTGCCGTCAGCAGGGTTTCCTTGGACGGCATTTTCTCCAGCGGCCGGGAGGAAATCAGCACCAGCTCCTCGGTAAACGCTTTGTACAGGTGGAACCGCCGATGATCGACTTTACCGGCCACAAACACGCAATCGAAGCGCCCTTCCACCAATCCCCTGACCAGATCTGCGGTCGGCCCGGTGGTGAGTTTGAGATCGACTTCAGGATTTTTGCCGTGGAAGCTCGCCAGGATCCCCGGCAAGCGAAACGCGGTGGTGGTCTCCATCGCGCCGATGCGCAGCTCGCCACTCAGGGACTGGCTGCCTCGGAAAAAGGCCACAGCCTCGTCGTGATTTCGCTGAATTCTGTCAGCGTACTCACTAAGTGCATGACCGGCGGAAGTGAGACGCGCCCGGCCATTACGGTCGATCAGTTGAGCGCCCAACTCGGCTTCGAGCTTTTTGATATGTGCAGTGACGTTGGATTGCACGGTGTGCAGGCGTTCAGCGGCGGCCACAAAGCTGCCCGTTTCAGCCACGGCCAAAAAAATACGAAGCGATTTGAGCTGCATGGACCTGCCATCCCTGGACGTGAACATCTCGAAAAGTGATACGCAGTATCTCGGATAATCGTTGGCAAAGCTATTTTTGCGCTGCGTATCCTGCCCCGGTTTTAAACGCATACGAGGTGGCGCTGAGCAGAACACCGCCTGATTCTGGGAATGGTCTTGCAAGACGTCGAGGTAACGCCTCGCCAAGAATAAGGGAGTTGGGCAGATGCAACAGGCTACGCTAGCGATCGCGATTATCGGCATGGGGCCACGGGGTCTGAACGTGCTCGAACGAATCACCGCCTACGCTTGCGATCAAAAAAACCACAAGAATATAGCAGTGCATCTCATCGACCCCGGTGTACCGGGCGAAGGCATTCACCATTCTGCGCAACCTGACTACCTGCAACTCAATACCGTCGCCTCGCAAATCACCCTGTTCATGGACCCGACCGTGGTCGATGCCGGGCCGTCGATTGAAGGGCCAAGCCTGTACGAGTGGGCCGTCGGCAACTGGAAGCACCCGTTACCGCTGGGGCCCAACACGTACCTGCCACGCAGTGCTTTTGGCGAGTACCTGAACTGGGTCTTCACGTTCCTGATTGCCCGGCTGGAACAGCACTGTGAAGTGCATCTGCATACGTGCACGGCCAGCGATATCGAACAGACCGCGACCCAATCGTTTGTCATCCAGACCACGAATGGTAAAACGATCAACGCTGACTACCTGTTCCTGACCACGGGCCACTCGGAAAACCACCCGGACGCTCAGGACATCGAGCGTCGCGCCTTTGTTGCGACTCACCGTTTCAACAACGCCAATCTGCGCTACGTGGTCACCGGGCCACTGCCGATCCACAAGCAACTGGATGAGATTGCCCCTGACGCCTCGGTGGCGATCGAAGGCATGGGCCTGACCGCCATCGACGCAATCACCGCGCTGACCGTGGGGCGTGGTGGCCGCTTCGCGCGTGACGAGAACGGCAAGTTGAACTATCAGCCGTCCGGCGCAGAACCGTCGCTGGCCCTATTCTCGCGCAGCGGCATTCCGTTCGCCGCCCGCGCAGTGAACCAGAAAGGTGTCTCGGGCCAATACCAGGCACGCTTCCTGACCCGTGAGCAGATCAATCAATGGAAGCGGACCCACAAGCCTGGCGAACTCGATTTCCACGGTCATATCTTCCCGCTGATTCTGCGCGACATGGCCCATGCCTATTACTTGTCCTATGCCACCCGGTTGCATGGCAGTTCCTTCGCCGAGTTGCTCGACTCCACGCTGGTCCATCTCGACAAGCCGGCGGCCGAAAACGTGCTGCGTCAATGCTGCCCGCAGATTCCGCAGTTTTCCTGGGACAAGCTGGCCAACCCCATCAGCCGCAACGCTCTGGCCAGCAAGGAACACTTCCATCAGTGGCTGACCGACTATCTGGAGCAAGACCTGGCCGAGGCGCAAGAGGGTAATTGCGAAAACCCGATCAAGGCCGCCTGCGATGTGCTGCGCGACATTCGCGACAACCTGCGCCGGGTGGTCGATTTCGGCGCGCTGTCGGCCGCGTCGCACAAGCGCTTCATGAACGAGTTCGTCCCGGTGATGAACCGCCTGGCCGTTGGTCCGCCACTGCAACGCACCGAAGAAATGCTCGCGCTGATGCGTGCGGGTTACCTGACGGTCAGCTTCGGTCCTGAGACCCGTGTGCATATGGACGGCACGTCGTACTCGTTCGCCATCAAAAGCGCGAGTCTGCCCGACCACGAGTTCCGCGCTGATGTGCTGATTCGCGCACGGGTGCCGAAATCGTCGCCTAACCAGGACAAATCACCGCTGCTCTATCGTTTGCTGGAAAAGGGCCTGGTTCGTCCGTTTACCAATCAGGGCATGGAGGTCAGCGGTATTGATGTCGATGAAGGCCTGCACATCATCCCGCTGAACGGCAAACCGCTAAGCAATGCCTGGGCCTTGGGGACTCTTTGCGAAGGCGCCAAGTTCTATACCTACATCGTTGCGCGGCCGTTCGTGAATTCCACCGCACTGGTGGACGCCGGACGCAGCGTGGGCGAATTGTTCCGGCAGATCAACGCGCAGCAAATGACCAAGAGACCGACCGCCAGCGTCGCTGACTCTTCGCGATCGCTCGTTCACCTTTAACCTCTGAAACTCAACCCGGGAGTCATTGATATGGATCTGCGCGCCACCCCTGAAAACCTGACGCTGACGCAACGGCTCGGCATCCAGTATCCGATCATCCAGGCGCCCATGGTTGGCGTGTCTACACCGGCACTCGCGGCGGCGGTGTCGAATGCCGGCGCCTTGGGCTCGATCGGGTTGGGCGCGAGCAATGTCAGTCAGGCCAAGGCGCTGATTGCCGAGACCCGGGCGCTGACCTGCAAGCCCTTCAACGTCAACCTGTTCTGTCATTGCACACCCGAACCGGACAAGGCCTTGCAGTCCGATTGGCTGAAGTATCTGCAACCGCTGTTTACCGAGTTCGACGTGCCTGCGCCCACCACGCTGAATGAGATCTACACCAGTTTCCTCGATGACCCGGACATGCTCGAATTGCTGCTGGTCGAACGTCCGGCCGTGGTCAGCTTTCACTTCGGTCTGCCGCCGACGTCCTGGATCGATGCCTTGAAGAGGGCCGGCATCGTGCTGCTGGCCACCGCGACCGATTCATACGAAGCCGAACTGATCGAACGTGCCGGCCTCGACGCAATCATCGCCCAAGGCGTCGAAGCCGGCGGCCATCGCGGTGTGTTCAACCCGCAACAGGATGCCCTGACCGGCACCCTGGCGCTGGTCAGAACCCTCAGCCGGCAGTGTTCGATCCCGATCATCGCCGCAGGCGGGATCATGGACGGCCAGTCGATCAGTGCCATGCTCACACTCGGCGCACAAGGCGCGCAGTTGGGCACCGCCTTTATCCTGTGCCCCGAAACCGCTGCCAACCCGCGCTACCGCGCCGACCTGAAAAGCCCGAAAGCCGCCCATACGCGCATCACCAGCGCGATTTCCGGGCGACCGGCGCGGGGCATGGTCAATCGCCTGATCACCGACCTGGATGCCACTGGCGCACCGCAATGCCCGGCGTACCCCCTGACCTACGACGCCGCCAAAGCCCTGCACGCCGCCGCCAGCGCCAAGGGTTGCAACGAATTCGCGGTGCAGTGGGCCGGCCAGGGTGCTGCACTGGCGCGGGAAATGAGCGCCAAGGCCATGGTTGAAGTGCTGGTCGCCGAGATGAACTGATCGTCTGTTGGTCCGTGACAACACCGCAGCGGTCCAATAGATTAGGCGACCCGAAAACGCCGATGCTGTTCTCGTCTCAAATTCTGTTTAAAGAAGTAGTGAAATTTCAATGCCAGATTCCAACACCGCTGAATCCGTAATCACCTTGTCGTCCAAAGCGGAATACGAAAACTCCATCAATCTTTCACAGCACGTGCCGCAGGCCAAAACCATCAGCGAGATGGTCCTGGACGCCTTCCACACCTCGAAAGAAAGCGACCAGATTCGCGAGCTGCGCACGGCCATCCGTCAGGCTCATGACCGCTTCGACGACGACAAAGCCTACGAACTGATGGGCGAGCTCAAACAACTCAAGGACGCCGAGGCCGCGGATATCGCTGCCCTGGAAGACCTGAGCAGCAAGTTCCCGATCAGCCGGATTCTGTCGAGCTTCAAGGACGACCCAAGCTTTCAGGAGCTGGTTTACGGCTTGGCGCTGAAAGTGCTGAACCAGACCCATCAGGCCATCAGCAACCCAAGCGCCGGCAAAAGCAAAGCAGCCCGCGCCAAGAAAGAAATCGAAGTGTTCAGCATCAGCAAGGACGGCGTCAGCGTCAGCCTGCCACTGCGCAACCCGCGCTCCAAACCGAACGTCGACCGTGAAGCCTTTGAGTTCCTCGGTTTTGCCTTCGTCGGCGAAGGCGATGAAGCCGAGCTGGCAAGCGAGACCTTCATCGACACTACCGGCACCGAACAACCGGCCACCCGCAAAGCCATCGTCACCGCCCTGCAACAGCAGACGGCGTTCGACGGTTACAGCATCGCGGCGCAGTAACCACCAGCGATTGGCAAAGGTACCTACACATCTCTGATGACCGCCAAATCTCTCGTAGGAGCTGCCGCAGGCTGCGATCTTTTGGCGTCTGCAAGGACGCCGAAGATCAAAAGATCGCAGCCTGCGGCAGCTACAGGTGATCTGACCGGAACTTGGAGATGTGTAGATACAGACGCAGCGATTGGGCCACTCGGTCCGCCTGACAAATCCTGAATCCGGTCTACATTAAAAAGCCACTACCCAAAGCGCAGGGATTCGCTTATCCTTTTGGCTGTATATAAATACAGTAGTCGTAAAAGACAACTATCGTGAAGGCATGTGAGGTGGTGAATGGCCGTCGAAGTGGTATACCGCAGCAGCCGAGATCTGGAGCGCTTGTTCATGGATAAAGCCGAAGCTGACCGTCATGACAAAATGCTCGAACTGGCCGAGTTGCTGGCTGAAGTGTTGCAAAAAGCGGTTCCGTCGCTGACCGAGCAACAGGTGGAAGAAGCCGGGATCTACATGGCGAAAAATCGCGATGTGTTCGCCAAGGCGTTCAAGAGCCAGCCGGACGCCTTGTCCGAACTGCTCAACGTGCCTGCTGAAACCGTTGAGCCCGTTGAGCCCGTTGAGCCAACTGAATCAGCCGAGCCTGCCAAACCCGCAAAATCCGCTAAGCCCGCAAAGTAAGCAACGCCCGAATTGAATAGGCCCTGAGTCACAGACTCAGGGCCTTTTTCATGCCTGGATTTCAACTGTCCGGTTGTTCCAATGCCTCGACCAACACCTTGAAGAACCGCGCCGCCTCACCGCCCGTCACCACCCGGTGATCGAAGGTCAGCGACAGTGGCAGTATCGGGTGCACCAGCACCTTGCCGCCCATCGCCACCGGTTCGTCGCGAATAGCTCCGGCAGCGAGGATCGCCACTTGCGGCGGTACTACAACCGGGTTGGCATAGCGCCCGAACAAGGTGCCGAAGTTTGACAAGGTCAGGGTCGCGCCCATCATTTCCCTGGCCGGGATCGAGCGCGCCTGCACGTCGGCGCGCAAGCGGGTTACGCCTTCTTTCAAATCGGCGGACGAGCGATTGCCGACATCGCGCAACACCGGCACGAACAAACCGTCGGGGGTGTCGACGGCAATGCCCAGATGGAGTGTGTCGTGGTGCCTGACCGACAAGGACTTGCCATCAAACCCACTGTTGAGCATCGGCTCCACGGCACAGGCTGCCGCCATGGCTTTGGCCAAACGGATCAACGGCTCACGCGCACGGCCCCAGCGATGCAGATCGGCATCGGCGAAAATGGTCACCGGCACTACCTCGGCGTGGGACCTGGCCATGTTCAGCGCCATGCTGCGGCGCACTCCGCGCAGCTTCTCACCGCCAAATTTGTCGCGCTCGGCCTGTGAGGCACTTTCAACATCGCTGCGGGTGATCAGCCCCTCGGGGCCGGACCCGATTAGCCCATTCAACTCGACGCCCAACTGCCGGGCCAGTTGCCGCACCGCCGGGGTAGCGCGAGCGCTCATGTGTTCGCGGGTCGAGGGCGCGGCGCCCACGAAAAACCGGTCGTCCTGACGGCTGCCGCCATCTTCAAGCCGGCCTACCACCGTGCCGGCATCCGCCTCGCCTTCATACCCCAGCAAGGGTTCGCCGACATGCAGAATGTCGCCTTCGGCGCCGTAGGTTTTTGCCACCACGCCGTCGTAAGGTGCAGGAATATCCACCAGGGCCTTGGCGGTTTCCACCGAGACCAGCAGTTGATCGGCCTTCACCCTATCGCCGACCTTGACGTGCCATTCGACGATTTCCGCTTCTTGCAGCCCCTCGCCCAAGTCAGGCAATTTGAAATATTTCATCGCAGCCTCCCGGGCCTCAGGCGCCTCTTTAGACGTGGTGCAGCAGCACGCTGTCGCAGGCGTGAAGGATGTCTTCGACGTTTGGCAGGTACAGCAACTCTTGCCGATACAGCGGTGGCGGAATGTCCGGCGCGGTCACCCGCAGGATCGGTGCCTGCAAATCCAGCCAAGCACGTTCGTAGAGGCTGGCGGCGATTTCCGCGCCGACGCCACAGGTTCGTGGCGCTTCATGGACGATCACGCAACGGCCGGTCTTGCGCACCGACGCCTCCAGCGTGTCGAGGTCCAGCGGCTTGATGCAGGCGACATCGATCACCTCGGCCGAAATCCCTTGTTCCGCCAGCGCATCGGCCGCCTGCAAGGTTTCCAAGACACTGGCCCCCCAACTGATCAGGGTGATATCGCTGCCTTCACGCAAGGTGAAACAGCTGTCCAGCGGCAGACGCTTGCCATCGTCGATCAACGGCTGCGGGTTCATCCGGTAGAGCCGCGTCGGTTCGAGAAACACCACCGGGTCCGGATCGTCGATGGCCGCCAGCAACAAGCCATAAGCCCGCGCCGGCGATGAAGGAATCAACACACGCAACCCCGGAATATGCGCAAACAGCGCCTCAGTGCTTTCGCTGTGATGTTCCGGCGCACGAATCCCCGCGCCCATCGGTGTGCGCAACACCATAGGGCAAGTGATCCGCCCGCGCGTGCGGTTGCGCATGCGGCTGGCGTGAGACACCAGATGCTCCATGGCGGCGTAGATGAAGCCCATGAACTGAATTTCCAGCACCGGTTTCAAGCCTTGGGCGGCCATGCCAATCACCAGTCCGCCGAGCATGGTTTCGGCCAGCGGTGTATCGATCACCCGCTTGAAGCCAAAGCTGTCGCGCAGCCCTAGCGTGGCGCGAAACACACCACCGTTCACGCCGACATCCTCACCGAGCACAATGACGTTTTCGTCCTCGCGCATGGCCCGGTGCAACGCCAGGTTGACCGCCTCCAACAGCGTGACTTTGCCGTTACTCATGGGCGGGCCCTCCTGCACGCCGCGCCGCTCGTTCAAGCAACCATTCGCGCTGCTCGGCCAGTGCGGCCGGCCACTGGGCATACACGTGATCGATCACCGATTCGGGTGACTGATTGCCCGCCGCATCAAAGTGATCCACAGCGCCCTGCACCCGCGCCTGACACTCGGCAATCAGCGCCTGTTCACGCCCCTCGTTCCAGACGCCCTGCCCGGCCAGAAAACGTTGCAAGCGTTTAACCGGTTCTTCAAGCCAGGCCTGTTTGACCTCATCGGCCGGGCGATAACGCGTCGCATCGTCTGCGGTGGTGTGATCGCCGAGGCGATAACTCACGCACTCCAGCAAGACCGGGCCTTTACCGTGGCGTGCTCGTTCGAGGGCAATTTGCACCCGGTCGTAGACCGCAAGCATGTCATTACCGTCAACCTGCTCGCCATGGAAACCGGCGCCTATCGCCTTCTGTGCCAGGGTCGGCGCCGCGCACTGAATCCGCCGTGGCACCGAGATCGCCCACTGATTGTTGTTGATCACGAACACCACCGGCAACTGCCAGGCTCCCGCGACGTTCAAGGCTTCGAGGAAGTCGCCCTTGCTGGTGGCACCATCACCGCAGGTGGTCACGGCAACCCGGTGTTCGCCGCGAATCTTGAACGCACTGGCGACTCCGCACGCGTGCAGCGCCTGGGTGGCGATCGGCACGCAGATCGGGAAGTCCTCGGCCGCCGACGGCTCGGCAAAGTCGCTGCCGCGTTCATCGCCGCCCCAGTACAGCAAAATCTCTTCCATGCGCACCCCGCGCATCAATTGCACGGCGGTGTCGCGGTAATACGGGATCAGCACATCCTCAGGCTGCATCAGGCTGCCGACAGCCACGCCGATCGCTTCCTGGCCAAGCGTGGGCGCGTAAGTACCGATGCGCCCGGTACGTTGCAGGGCGACGGCTTTTTGATCGAAGAGTCGGGTCAGAACCATTTGCCGGTAGAGGCGGGTCAGCAGATTGAAGTCGTCGGCCCAGGCGGGAAGTTCGCTCAATGCCTGGCCGTCGGGGGATAAATAGCGGGTGCAGGAAAGGTCAACCTTGTTATGCGCCATGGCACAGCTCCTTGCACACCGGGTCAGCGTGCCGTTGTCGGGCACGACGCTTGTGGCGCCAGGCTCAGGGAGCAAGTCGACCGGGTAAGGCCCTCACTCCGTCATCGGTACAACACTTTCTCTGCCAGCTCATCCGCCACTCGGGCCGGCGAGCGTTTTTCAGCCTGGGCATGGGCGAAAACTTCAGTCAGCCGCGAGCTGATTTTCGAGAGGTGTGCGGTGATGTTCGACAACGCCTCGCCACGGTGTTTGAGCGAGACATAAATCAACCCGCCGGAATTGATCACGTAGTCCGGCGCATAGAGAATGCCGCGGTTCTCCAACTGGTCGGCAATCTGCAGATTGGTCAACTGATTATTGGCCGAGCCTGCCACTGCAGCGCAGCGCAATTGCGCAACGCTGTGGCTGTTGAGTACGCCGCCCAGCCCACAAGGCGCGAGGATGTCGCACGGGGTGCTGAGCAGCGATTCGTTGGCAATCGGACGAGCGCCCAACTGCTCAATAGCCAGTTGCACCTTGCCGGCGTCGATGTCGCTGACCAGCAATTCGGCCCCGGCAGCATGCAGTTGCTCGGCGAGGGCAAAACCGACATTGCCCAACCCCTGGATCGCCACCCGCAGGCCTTCGAGGTTGTCATTGCCCAACCGGGCCATGGCAGTGGCGCGAATACCGGCGAACACCCCCATGGCGGCATGCGGCGCCGGATCGCCGGCGGCAGTGGTGCTGGTGACATGCTGGGTTGTCTGGGCAATGCAATCCATGTCGGCGACCGAAGTACCGCTGTCGATGGCAGTGATGTAACGACCGTCGAGCTGTTCGACGACGCGTCCGAAGGCCTCGAACAAGGCAGCGCGGCTTTCTACGTGAGGCGGGCGAATGATCACCGCCACCCCACCACCCTGCGCCAACCCGGCCAGCGCGGCCTTGTAACTCATGCCTTGCGCCAGGCGCACAGCATCCATCACGGCGCTTTCATCGTCGGGATAGGCAAGGTAACGGCAGCCACCGAGGGCGGGGCCCAAACGGCTGCAATGAATGGCAATCACCGCCTTCAACCCGGTCACCGGGTCAACGCTCAGGTGCAGCGATTCAAGGCGAGTGCTTTGCATGAGAGCGAACATCGTAGGGCTCCCGAATCACTTCTTGTAGTCGCCAGTATAGGCCTGCGGCTGAAAATTGCTGAAGCGCACCGGAATAAGCAGAGAGGGGTTTACAGCCTTTAGACATAACCTGCAACGGCATGTGTACAGCACTGGACGAATGCTTGAGACGGGGCTAAAACGAGGCATCCGCCGGAGATTTTGATGAACCCGCGCCACGCTTTTTTCGCCTGTCTGCAACGCTCGCCACCGGCGCTCTTCGAAGCGGCGCTGTGGATCTCTGCCGAGCACGATCCGCAGGTGAAGCCCGAGGTGCTGCTGGAGCAATTCAAGGAACTGGAACAACGGGTCAGTGCTGGTTTACCCATGTTGCCGGTCAGCGAGTTGGCCCAACCGTTGTTGCGGCGACTCAATGACATGGGTTATCAACAGGACGAATCCACCCCGCTGCGCCCGCAGGTGGCGCTGCTCAATAAGGTGCTTGAACGCCGACGCGGGCAACCGCTGGCACTCGGTTTGATCGCGCTGGAGTTGGCCCGACGGTTGGAGATCCCAATGGTTGGAGTCAATTTTCCCGGGCACTTTCTGTTGAGGGTGCCGGGCGCCGATCATTTGCTCGACCCCTGTGGCGGTCGGCGCTTGTACCCCAACGACTGCCGCGAGCTGCTGCAACGTCAGTACGGCCCAAACATGCCGCTCAACGCCGAGCATCTGCTCACGAGCGAACCGATCCAGATGCTCCAGCGACTGTCGCGCAACTTGCGCCAGTTGCATTTAGCCAACGACGACAACATCGACGCGCTGATCGATGCCGAGCGGGTGCTGGAGCTCGGCAATGCCTGCGTCAGCGACTACCTGGCCCGCGCCAGCCTCTATCAACGGCTGGACTGCCCCAACGCCGAGCGTTTCGACCTGGAGCATGCCTTGTTGCTCAGCGACGACCCGATCCAGCGCATCCGCCTGACCGACCGGCTGGGACATTTGCCGCCTAATTCCATCGTGCATTGAAGGCAAAAGATTGCAGCGTTATTTCGGGGTATCGGGCTGATTGGCCGGGTGGGCTTTGATAAACGCTGGATGCTGCACCGCCAGCGCCGCGACCCGGCGAATCCGTGGATAAGCCTCAAGGGAAATGTTGAAACGCTCCGCCGCGTACAGCTGCGCGATCAAGTAGATATCTGCCAGCCCAGGTGCGCTGCCGAAGCAGTAACCGTCGTCGCCAATCAAGTGCTCGACTGCCGACAGCCCCTGAGTGATCCAGTGGCCGATCCACTGCACCACCTGCGGCTCATCGTGACCGAGCTGGCGCAGCTGATTGAGCACGCTGACGTTGTGCAGCGGATGAATGTCACAACCGATCAACGCCGCCACCGCGCGCTCATGCGCGCGTTTGGCCAGGTCTTTGGACAAAAGCGGCACCTGTGGATAACGCTCCTCCAGGTACTCGATGATCGCCGGGGACTGGATCAGTAACTCGCCTTCATCGGTGCGCAAGGCCGGCACCCGGCCTTGCGGGTTGATCTGCAGATAAGCCGGTTGCTGGTGTTCGCCACCTTGCGGCGCGATCAAATTGATCGGCAGCGCCTGGTATTCCAGCCCTTTGAGTGCCAGGGCAATGCGCACCCGAAAGGACGACGTCGAGCGATAGTAAGTAAACAGCTCCATAGCCTGAACCTCCTAGCGTGCTGGCAGGATTTTGCCGCGGCATTCGCCGAAACCAATGGAGGCGAAACCGTCACGGCTGCAGCGTGCGCGCAGGATGATTTCGTCGCCGTCTTCAAGGAACTTGCGCACCTCGCCCGACGCCAGCTCGATCGGCTTTTTACCGCCTTCGGTGATTTCCAGCAGGCTGCCGAACTGACCGTTTTCCGGCCCCGACAAGGTGCCAGAACCAAACAGGTCACCGGCCTGCAACTGGCAACCGTTAACGCTGTGGTGCGCGACCAGTTGCGCCACGGTCCAGTACATGTGTTGGGTATTACTCAGCGTGAGGCGATGGGCTGGCAGGTTCTGTTCGCGCATGGCTTCGGTGAGCAGCAGCACTTCCAGTTCGATATCGAAGGCGCCGCCCGCCTGATCGCGCTTGTCGAACAAGTACGGCAGCGGCTGCGGATCGCCCTCGGGACGCGCCGGTTGGGCACGACGGAACGGTTCCAGCGCTTCAGCGGTGACAACCCACGGCGAGATGCTGGTGATGAAGCTTTTCGACAGGAACGGACCCAGTGGCTGATATTCCCAGGCTTGAATGTCGCGCGCCGACCAGTCATTGAGCAGGCAGAAACCGGCGATGTGCTCGGCGGCGTCGCCGATGGCAATCGAATCGCCCATCTCATTGCCCTGGCCAATCCAGATGCCAAGCTCCAGCTCATAGTCCAGGCGCGCGCAAGGGCCAAACGTTGGTTCGGTCTGGCCGGCCGGCAGGGTCTGACCTTTTGGACGACGCACGTCGGTGCCGGACGGGCGAATGGTCGACGCACGGCCGTGGTAGCCGATCGGTACGTACTTGTAGTTCGGCAGCAACGGGTTGTCCGGGCGGAACAGTTTGCCGACGTTTTGCGCGTGCTCGATACCGACGTAGAAGTCGGTGTAGTCATTGATCTTCGCTGGCAGGTGCATCTGGCAATCGGCGGCCAATGGCAGCAGTTTTGCGCCCTGGGCTTCGATCTTGCCGTGCAGGGTGCTGCCTTCAGCGAACAGTTCCAGCAAACGCTCACGCAGGGCCACACGGGCACCCCGACCGAGGTCGAAGAACGCGTTCAGCTGACCGCCACCGGTGGCTTCAACGGCCGTGCGCGCCGCCCCGTCAAACAGACCGGCTTCGAGCGCCGCTTGCAGATCGAAAATATGCTCGCCGATCGCCACACCGCTGCGCGGCGCCGAACCCTTTGTGCTGAACACACCCAACGGCAGGTTTTGCAACGGGAAGTCGGCGTGGCCGTTGGCGGAGGCAACCCAGCTACGAGTGGGGGTGGTCTGAGTCATGGGTTATCTCCGATTCGGGTTGAAAGTCGCGGGCAGCGAGGCCCAGCAAGCATCGTAGGTGTTTTGCAGTTGCGGGCACTCGAGGGCAAAGCGGCTTGGGCGCAACACCTGGCTGGTCTCGAACATGAAGGCCATGGTGTTGTCGAATTTGCTCGGCGCCAGCTCGGCATTGATCGCCTTGGTGCAGGTTTCGCCATCCGGACCGTGGGCGCTCATGCAGCTGTGCAACGACGCGCCACCCGGCAGGAAACCTTCGGCCTTGGCGTCGTAGGTGCCCTGGATCAGGCCCATGAATTCGTTCATCAGGTTGCGGTGGAACCAGGGTGGACGGAAGGTGTTCTCGGCGACCATCCAGCGCGGCGGGAAGATCACGAAATCGAGGTTGGCCAGACCGTGGACGCTGGTCGGCGACGTCAGCACGGTGAAGATCGACGGGTCCGGGTGATCGAAGCTGACCGTGCCAATGGTGTTGAAGCGACGCAGGTCATATTTGTACGGCACATTATTGCCGTGCCAGGCGACCACGTTCAGCGGCGAATGGTCGAGCTCGCAGCCCCACAACTCACCGAGGAATTTCTGTACCAGAGTGGTCGGTTGCTTGAGGTCTTCATAGTGAGCGACCGGGGTCAGGAAGTCCCGTGGATTGGCCAGACCGTTGCTGCCAATCGGCCCGAGGTCCGGCAGGCGCAGCGGCGCGCCGTGGTTCTCGGCCAGATAGCCGCGGGCTTGCGGGTCGAGCAATTCGATGCGGAATTTCAAACCGCGCGGCAGCACGGCGATTTCCAGCGGTTCCAGCTCCAGCACGCCGAGCTCGGTGGCGATGCGCAACCGACCCAGCTCCGGCACCAGCAACCACTCGCCATCGGCGTTGAAGAACACCCGCTCCATGGAGCGATTGGCGCGGTAGTGATAAATGCTGATCCCGGCCGGTTTTTCCGAACCCGAGTTGGCCGCCATGCTCACCAGACCGTCGATGAAATCGGTCGGCTCGGCAGGAATCTCCAACGGGTTCCAGCGCAGGCGATTGGGCGTCACTTCGCCCAGCGGTCCGCCGGCCAATTGCCGCTCCAGCTTAACGAACGACGGGTGATTGGCCGACGGCTGAATGCGGTACATCCAGGTGCGTCGCGCTTCACTGCGCGCCATGGTGAACGCGGTACCGGAGAACAGTTCAGTGTAGAGACCGTAAGGGGCTTTTTGCGGGGAGTTCTGGCCGACGGGCAGTGCGCCGGGCAGCGCTTCGCTGCTGAATTCGTTGCCGAAACCTGACTGGTAAACCAGCGCTGGCGCCGTTGAATCGAGGTTCATGGAGCCTCCTGAACAGGGAGTAGGCCGTGGCCCTTGGCTCCTTTTCAGAAGTCTCGGCACGCCCGGGTTATTTTTATCGTAATTCGATTACGCATAACGTAATTTGATTGGTATTGACCGTCAAGCTATAAAGACGCCCATTCGTCCCGGGATCACACCGCCTCCATGGAAAAGCCTCGCAGCAGCACCGCCGACAACGGTAAACAGAAAGTCCGCTCGGCCGAGGTCGGCACCGATATCCTCAAGGCCTTGGCCGAGTTGTCGCCCTCCACTTCGTTGTCGCGCCTGGCCGAACACGTGCAGATGCCAGCCAGCAAGGTTCACCGCTATTTGCAGGCGTTGATCGCCAGTGGCTTTGCCGAACAAAACACCGCCACCAACCATTACGGTCTCGGCCGCGAAGCCTTACGCGTCGGCTTGGCCGCTTTAAACAGTATGGACGTGCTGAAAGTCGCGGCCCTGCCGCTGGCCGAGTTGCGCGACGACCTGAACGAAACCTGCTTCCTCGCGGTGTGGGGCAACCAGGGCGCAACTGTGGTGCATATCGAGCCCGCCGTGCGCGCGGTGACGGTGGTCACGCAACTCGGTTCGGTACTGCCGCTGCTCAGTTCATCCACCGGCCTGGTGTTCAGCGCTTATTTGCCGAACCGCGAAACCATCGAGTTACGGGAACTGGAACGACAGGCAACAGCAGCCCACCCCTTGGCCGATGACCAGGTCTACGCGACTTTATGTGAACAGATCCGCGAACGTGGTCTGCATCATGTCCATGGTTTGCTGATGCCGGGAGTCGATGCGCTCTCGGCACCCGTGTTCAATGCCGTCGGCCAGGTGGCGGCGGTGCTGACCATTGTCGGCCCGACGTCATTGTTCCACGCCGACGAAAACGGCCCGGCGGCGCAGCGATTGCTGGCGGCGACCCGAGCCGTGAGTTGGCGGATGGGGTATGAGCCACCCGCCTGTATCGGTTGATCGTTCGAAACCGAACGCCGTGCTTACATCAGGATCGTGCGCTCGCTGGACTCAGGCTCCGCCAGTGCCTGCTTCATCAACTCGGTCATCACCGCGAGATCCGCCTTTTTTCCACTGAACGCGGAGACAACGCTCAAACAGGTATTCGCATCACCTAACTGTCTGGCAATCGCCTTCTGTACGGGCGAGAACCCCAACTTGCCGATGCGCATCGTGGCCAGTTCCAGCATGCAATCCAGGTAGCTTGCGAACAGCACTTGATGATTACCTTCGTGGTAAGCCTTGGCTCCATCGAGTACCCCTTTTGCAATCACGACGGCGCTCAGTCCAAAACCAATCGGCGGGAACACACAGCCTACGACGGTGACAGCCGCTACTGTAGCGTCATAAACCAGTTTGCCGACCAGCTCGGCAAGACTCGTGGTTTGAGCATCGACGCCGTTAATCACCCGGTCGATCATGTCGGCGTAACAACGAGAAAAATCACGTACGCGGCTATCAAATTGCAGGTGTGGCGGCTCAACGTCGACACTGCTGCGCTGCACTTTTTCGATGTAAGCCTTGACCACCCGTCGGTCGGTGAACGTGGTGCGCTTGCAGTAATAACGGCCTAAACCCTTCACTTTGACCGACCTGGCGAACTCGGCCAGCGGTCGAAACCATCGGTCATCCGGGGCATGAGGGGTATACAGCAAGTCCTCGGCCACACCGTCGTTCATCCGGCGAAAAACATAAACGCCTTCGATCCTGCGACCGTCCAGATGAAACGTGTACACACCGTTGCGTTGGGGAGATTCAGGCTCTTCATCGTCCCAGCGATCAGAGGGTTCCGGTTCGCGCAATCGGTCAATGGCCTCGTCGATCCCCCAACTTTGCTGTTGACTCAGTCTGCCGCTGAACAGCTCCGATAACGCGGCACGCTGCATTTCATGCAGTTGCACGTTTACATATACATCGCGTTTCAGCGCGTAACCGGGTGCGTTGGTATCCCGATAGTCTGCGGACAGCATGCCGATATATTTTTCGCCCGGACGCAAGGTCTTCGACCAGCCCACGATGTAGTTCATCAATACGTCGGACATCAACTGATCGGAGATGGCTGGATGGCCGTCCAACAAACGAAGTGTTGGGTAGAGACCCGGGTTATGTATCGGCCCGCTCTCTTGCGTGATGTGATGTTCCTTGATGATGAGTTGAGACAAGGTCAACACTTGCGAGTCGTCCAGCTCCACGACCATCAGATCGGGATTCACAACAACTGTTTCACCGTGTTCCAGCAGAATATCTTCAACTCTCTGTTTAATGAGGTTGAACGCAAACTTCTCATAGCTGATCAGCGCCGTCTCGCGGGTGGCAAGCTGGATCAGCGCTTTGAGTTCGGTGTTCAGCCGAGCGAAATACTGTCGTTGGTAGGACGAGGCCGAGCGATAACCGGCGGGAACGACCGCCTCCAGTTCCCCCAGCAACCAACCGACATCGAGTAAAACAGCCTGGCGTAATGCACCGGGACCGTACGCCGGCCAAGGGTCGCGCTGGATACCGCGCCATAGAACTGGCAGCTCCTGTATACGCCGCATATACGCATCGAGACGGCCTCGATCACTGACGTGAGATTGCTGGAGCAAGTAGCTGCGTCCTTCGGGCAGACGCGTCAGGTCAATGACATGAAAGTTCAGTTGCTTGATGCTGATGAACTCGTACCAGACCTGGCCCCCAGGAGCTTCCGGCGAATAGAGAACGCAAGAACCGTCTTCACCTTCTGGCCCGCAATAAACAATCATTCCTCGCAACGCGGTTTCTGAACCAACAAGTGTCAGGCTCCCCAGCGTGTGATTCTCGGCCCCCTGGCTGGCCCGCTCGACGATATCGAGACTGTTGTCGCCGATATGCCCCTGCAATTTCGCGCTGAACAAACTCAGGTCCGTACGACTGTCCAGCACGGCCTGCTGAGCGTGCAATACCGCCTCACTGCGGTATTTCTCTTGAAACTTCTCGGCATACAACGAACGCATACTCGCGTTGCCCATCGCGTCCAGAAGATCTTGCTCGGTAAAACCTGAGGGCAACTTTTCGCCTTCAAGGGTGATCTCCAGCGGAACAGTAGCCGGGTCATACACACCGTTGATCATAAACTCGGGAAGCGTCAGGCGATTGGCTTGAACAACCTTCTGCTCCCCGACATAGAACGTATGGCGAACGCTGACCAACATCTGCTCCGGTTCGATGACTTCGCCGGTGAGAATTCTGACAATCTCTCGGGCATAGAAATGTGCAAAAGCTTTCAGGGATTTGGTTTCACCCAGTAACTCATCCAGCGCTTGTTCTTTCTTTGCCAGAGACTGTTCGACATCGAAATAGTACTGACGATCTTCTTCGCTTGCGCGCTGTAGCCAGTCTGGCATCCGATGAGAGTGCTCAACCATCGCTCGCCTGGAGGGGCGCAGAAGTGCACCCTGGACTTCATTATTCAACACCGCCTTTACACTATTAACGCTCATGCACTCTTCCTTTTGGCACTTGATAAAACGGCACACCGCCGCTGATTTATTCAATTGGCCAATTTAAAGCACACCCACTCCCCCTTAAAAACTCAATAGTTCTTTCCAATCTTGTATCACACGAAGAAACATCAATATTTTATAGGTCACTGTAATAAAACCACACGCCCCCAATCCCCCAACACGGTTGCCTGAGCAACAGGCTGGATGAAGGGTTATCAGTCACACGCATGACGCGTACCAGACGCCAACCGCGTAGCAGCTGCCGGAGGCGGCGTTCGGCGGCGAAGCCGTCGTGAAATCACGCGCCACGGCTTGTCAGGACAACCTTGCAGTCAGGATTTACGAGCGCTACGCACTCGAACGCAGGCTTCGCCAGCTGCTACGCTGTGTGTGCCAACGACTGTTGCCGAGGCTGTAACAGTCATTGTCCAGAATCGCTATTTTTCCTTTGGGGATAAGGACTTATCCTTGCCTGGCTTTCACGCCCCCCCTGAAAGCGCACACGCAGTGAAGTGTGAACAGCCCGCTTGCACTGCGACTGAGTTCAAATGAGTTGAAGCAGCCCCTTCAGTTCATCGCCCCGTGTTCACTGACGTTGATTTGTCGCTCCTTGATCCAACGTCTTACCTTGGCCGCTGCGTTTGCAGCGGCCTTTTTTATGGGCGAAATAAAAGAACTCCGTGAGCACGGGGTTCGATGGGGGGCGGAGGCAAAGGTGATTGAGTGCATGCCAGCAATAGTCTTCGGTATTACAGCGAATACTTCTGCAGATTCGCCATCATCTCCCTCAACGCTTCAATGTTGTCTTTGGGATGCGCTGCGCCTTCAAAGTCGCAGATCTGTTGCCAATGAGCGGCGACGTCTTCAGGCGAGAAACCCTCACGCGGATCGAAACCGGCGCCGAGGCTGCGTTCCCAGCGCACTTTGCCCATCCAGCCACCGCCGACTTCGAACAGACCGGAGGTTTCCTGGCAGTTCTCACTGGCCAGGTACACCACCAGCGGGCTGACCAGTTCCGGCTTTAACTGTTCGAAGACGTGCGGCGGGATCAGGCCTTCGGTCATGCGCGTGCCGCCCGTCGGGGCGATGGCGTTGACCAGAATGTTGTTCTTGCGGCCTTCGATGGCCAGGGTGCGGGTCAGGCCATAAAGACCGAGTTTGGCCATGCCGTAGTTGGACTGACCGAAGTTGCCATAGATGCCCGACGTCGAGGCGGTGAAGATCACTCGACCGTAGTTTTGCTCACGCAAGTGCGGCCATGCGGCGCGGGTGACTTTGTAAGCACCTTCGACATGGACGCGATAGACCAGCTCCCAATCGCCGTCTTCCATTTTGTGGAACGTCTTGTCGCGCAGAATTCCCGCGTTGTTGACCACCACGTCGATGCGACCAAAGGTATCGAGGGCGTGCTGCACAAGTTTGTCGCCGTCGGTCACCGAATCGTGGTTCGCCACCGCAGTGCCGCCGGCCTCACGAATCTCTGCCACCACACGGTCGGCTGCCGACGCATTGGCGCCTTCACCTTGGGCCGAACCACCGAGATCATTGACCAGTACCTTGGCGCCCTGCCTGGCGAATAACAACGCATGAGCCCGTCCGAGGCCGCCGCCTGCGCCGGTGATGATCACGACTTTATCTTCAAAGCGCACAGACTCTTTCATTACCAAACTCCAGCAGGCCAGGGACAGTGAGTCCGAGTGTCAGGCACGGCGCGGGTGGTCACAATCAACAGGGCTGCGGCTGAATGGTGCGCGATAAGGCGGGGGGATGATGAGCGCGAGAGGCGCTGTCGCCCCTACCCGTCAGTGTTCACGGCGTAATCGAGTAGGAGGCGGCTTCACAGCCGCCGTCCTCTCACACCACCGTACGTACGGATCCGTATACGGCGGTTCAAATTATGCGATTAAGCCGGTTGATTGCATCCAGTATTGAGACCAGTCCATACCGATCCCACAGTTTCTTCGGTAGCGCGTGATTCAAATGCGCAGCACCGGAACTCCACCATGGGCCTCGGCCATTGAACGCCGATATGCAGGCGCGGTGCCTGCTGAGCCCTAGGCGTATCAGGTTACGAGCCCTTGTTGAGGGCCGCTTCCATTGACGCCATATGGCGCAGCGCAGCTTACGACGCACCCAACCATCCAACTCCTCAAGGGGCCGCTTGCTCTGGCTTAGCTTGAAATAACCTGCCCAGCCACGCAGTACAGGGTTTATTCGCTCAATGACAGATGCCATCTTGCGACCCCGCGCTCCGCGCAGTAGTTCTCTGAGTCGGTCGCGTAAGCGACTCAGACTCATCGTCGCTACTCTCAGCCTCGGTCGTTGGTGCCAGCTCATCCCGTAGCCCAGATAATCACAGACCCAAGGCCTTGCCACGCGACTCTTTGCCCGATTAAGCGTCAATTTCAGACGCTGGCTCAGAAAGCGCTCGACACCGGCCATCACTCGCGCACCAGCCCGCTGACTGCGCACATAAATGTTCGCATCATCGGCATAACGCACGAAGCGATGACCTCGCCGCTCCAGCTCACGGTCAAGTTCGTTGAGCAAGATATTCGACAGCAACGGCGAGAGCGGGCCGCCTTGCGGCGTCCCTTCCTGCCGTCGGCCGGCGATCCCGCCCGACATCACGCCGGCCTCGAGATAGCGACGGATCAGCGCTAATACCCGCCGGTCTTCAACCTGACGCTGCACATAGGCCATCAAAACATCGTGGCTGACCCGGTCAAAGAACTTCTCCAGATCGAGTTCCACGCACCAGCGGTGACCCGCCGCCACATGGGCACGGGCTGTTTCGATGGCTTGGTGGGCGCTTCTGCCCGGACGAAAACCGTAACTGTAGTCCGAGAACAGCGGGTCGAAGATCGGCGTGAGTTGTTGCAGCAAAGCCTGTTGGATCAGACGATCCACGACGCTGGGGATACCCAGTTGTCTTGTCCCGCCTTTGGGTTTGGGGATATCGACGGCGCGTACACCCTGTGGGTGATACTCGCCGGCCAGCAACCTCGCCTTGAGGATCGGCCAATACTGTTTCACGTAGTCCGCCAGTTGGTCGACCGTCATGCCATCGGCACCCGGTGCGCCCTTGTTGCTGACCACGCGCTGATACGCACGCCTGAGGTTGGCGGGTGCAAGCACCCGCTCCATCAGCATGTCCGGCTCCGCGTTCGTCCACGTCACAGACGCCGTCGATACCTGTGCGCTGTCAGCCGTCATCCTCGGATTCTGTCCGGGACTCGGAGTAACAGTCTTCTCTGGGAGAAGTTTCTGCATTTCGGTATTCAACGAGACTTTGACACCTACTAGCGGCATAACTTGTTCAGCCCTTGGTGGCGCGGTTAACCGCCACTTACTACGGCTTCGGCTGACTTCTGCACGCTCATCCCGTCGCCTCTCGACGCTCGGTAGCACAGTGGCAAACGTGCAGATCTCCCAGGGTAATTCGCGCGACCTTCCTGCTTATGCCTGTCGGATCTACGTCGCAGCGTCCCGTGCAAGTATTGGGCTTTGAGGAAGTTTGCCCCCTTACCCCACTGCGCCGCCTCTATCCGCTTCCTGTTCGTCAGGCCAGCAGTTTGCCTCGGGCTTCCTTCAGATTCGCAGTCGCCCGCGACACCCTTGCCTCTGGCTAACACTTCCCCTTGCCGGGTGTGTAGAAGACTTTCACTTCCAAGTCACCAGCAAGACCACCACAGCCAAGCTGATTGCGCTTACGCGCAACGCGCCATGCCTGGCGCACAAACAAAACGGGCCTGCATCTGCAGGCCCGTTTTCATTGGGGTGGTAAGGGTGTTTCAGCCATCAGCTATTGAGCGCGGCCTGTTCGTTCTCGAGAAATTCTTCTTCGAGCAGCGCGTCGGCATGAGCACCCGAGTTGATCGGCGTGACAGTGGCGCGTTTACCGCGCAGTTTGCCGAACAGGTGTTCCAGCGCGTGTTCAAGCTTGGTGGCCGCCCCGTCGATGGCCAGTTCCAGTGTGGCGGCTTTATGAGTAACGGAAACCGGTTGGTGGCCTTTAGGCCGCGCTTCAAGCTGGCAGCGCATGTCGTGTGGACCGGGTTTATCGCCGTTCTCGTCCCGCAGGTGCACTTCGACCCGTGTCAGGTCTTCTTCGTAACGTTCGAGCGTGCTCTCAATGGTAGTACGTACCCACTCCTCCAGTCGGATGCTGCTTTGAATATGGTTATCGCTGTTGACTTGGATTTGCATAGTTCTTCCCTTATTTCAGCTAGCTCGCGAGAGGTCCGGTGCAGTATTTGAAACCTGGGTGACCGTGACCTCTTGGTTACAGAGTTGGGCAGACGGAGAAACAATTCAACCCCTAAAAAAAGATAAATTTTCATACGCAAAAAAAGCCGGACAACGGGCAAAAGCGCTGTTAATGTCGGGAGTTGGGTCGACCTGCAATGCCGCAACAAATCCTCATAATTGCCCCTCCCCCAACGGGTGCAATCCGCGAAATATCTCCGCTTCTTCCACCAGCCAGTCATGCACCGCGCGCACGCCGGGATGGCTCAGCGCACCCGGCGAATACAGCAACACATAGCGTTTGTAGTTGGGCACCGCGACGCCAAAGGGCACGATCAGTGTGCCGCGCTCCAGCTCATCGTTGAGCAAGGTCCGACGGGCGATGGCCACGCCCATCCCGGCAATCGCTGCCTCAATGGTCAGGTGGTTGCGGTTGAAGGTATGCCCGCGCCGTACGTCGGCGCCGTCGAAGCCGATGGCGTTCAGGTAAAACTCCCACTCCGCGTATTCATAACTGCCGCGCCAGGCCGTGATGTCGTGCAACAACGGAAAATGCACCAGATCCATCGGCCCATGCAGCGGCGGTCGGCCACGCAGCAGGCTCGGCGCGCAGACCGGAAAAATCTGCTCATCGAGCAAGGCTGTGGATAACAATCCCGGGTAACTGCCATCGTTCAAGTCGATGGCCAGGTCGAAGTCGCCTTCGTGCAGCGCCACGCTGCTGTCCTCGGCCACCAGCCGCAACTGGATATCCGGAAACCGTTGCTGCAAGCGCGGCAGGCGCGGCGTCAGCCATTTACCGAGAAACGAAGGGATCGAGCGCAAACGCAGGATGCCGCTGATCATCCCCGCGTCCAGCCGGCGCAATTCCGCGTCAATGCTGCCATAGGCCTCGTTGACGGTAATTGCCAGGCGCTGGCCTTCAGCACTCAATTCAACACCCCGGGCGCGGCGGTGAAACAGGCGAAACCCCAGGCGCTCTTCCAACTGGCGAATTTGCTGGCTGACGGCGCCGGGCGTGATGTGCAGCTCTTCGGCGCAGCGGGTGAACGACAAGTGGCGTGCCGCACAGGAAAACACATGCAGCCAGACATAGGTCTGGGCATGAAATTGACGACTCATCGTTTAGTCCTACTAAAGCCTGTCTTAGGAAGTTTCGTTGGTAAGGGCTGACCGAGGGATGCAGTATCGCCGACATTGCGCTTGTCCTACAAAAAATGGCAGCGATTCCTACTCCATTGCTTGTAAGGCTTTAGCATGGCTATCAGTGTTTTCGATCTCTTCAAAGTTGGCATCGGTCCGTCCAGCTCCCACACCGTCGGCCCGATGCGTGCCGCTGCGACCTTCGCCCAAGCGCTGTTTGACCGGGGTTTGCTGGAGCAAGTCCGGCGTGTGGAAGTCCGTCTCTACGGCTCACTTTCCGCCACCGGCGTCGGCCACGCCAGCGATCGCGCCTGTGTCATGGGCCTGATGGGCGAATGGCCCGACAGCATCGACCCGAGCTGCATCGGTCCGCGTATCCAGCAGTTGCGTGAAAGCGGCGAACTGCGGCTGGCCGGTCGGCTGAACATTGCCTTCGATTGGCAACGCGACTTGCTGCTGCTCGACGAAAGCCTGCCCTACCACCCCAACGCCATGTCGCTGACCGCGTTTGGTGAAAACGGCCTGTTATGGGAACAAACCTACTACTCGGTGGGCGGCGGTTTCATCGTCGAAGCGGCCGAAGCCGAGTCGGGCGTGCCGGCCGCCAGCGACGTGGTGTTGCCGTACGAGTTTTCCAGCGCCGTGGAATTGCTGTCGCTGTGCAACCAGCACGGGCTGCGGGTTTCCGAGCTGATGATGGCCAACGAACGGGCCTGGCGCAGTGATGCGGAAATCCGTAAAGGCCTGCTGCACATCTGGTCGGTGATGCGTGAATGCGTCGAGCAAGGCCTGCGCCACGAAGGCGTGCTGCCGGGCGGTCTGGACGTTCCGCGCCGCGCCGCGAAATTGCACCGCAGCCTGTTGGAAATCGGCAAACCGAACGTCATCAGTTCGACCCTCTCGGCGATGGAATGGGTGAACCTGTTCGCCCTCGCCGTGAACGAAGAAAACGCTGCCGGCGGACGCATGGTCACCGCACCGACCAACGGCGCGGCGGGGATCATCCCGGCGGTGCTGCATTACTACATGAAGTTCAACCCCGACGCTTCGGACGACGATGTCGTGGCGTTTTTCCTCGCCGCCGCGTCGGTGGGCATCCTCTGCAAAAAGAACGCTTCGATCTCCGGCGCCGAAGTCGGCTGCCAGGGTGAAGTCGGTTCCGCCTGCGCCATGGCGGCTGCCGGCCTCGCTGACGTCTTGGGCGCGACGCCCGAACAACTGGAAAACGCCGCCGAAATCGGCCTGGAACACAACCTTGGCCTGACCTGCGACCCGGTCGGCGGGCTGGTTCAGGTGCCGTGCATCGAGCGCAACGCGATTGCCGCCGTGAAGGCGATCAACGCCACCCAAATGGCCCTGCGCGGCGACGGCAAACACTTCATTTCCCTGGACCGGGTCATCCGCACCATGCGCGATACCGGCGCCGATATGCACGACAAATACAAAGAGACTTCACGGGGTGGCTTGGCGGTGAGCTGGGTGGAATGTTGATCGGCCTGATCGCACTGTCAGCGATCATCTACTCCGTCATGCCCTGAAACAGGCCCTGAATAAAAAGGCGAGCCATTGAGTGCTCGCCTTTTTATTGCCTGTTTATTGACCCGGAGCAGGACCGGCATGTCCTTTGCTTCGTCAGAATGGAGGCACAGGGATGTTGTCGAAACCTCCGCGAACAGCCTGCCGATGGTCTGGAAAAGCGAACCAATCCTGAACATGGCCAGTCAATACCTGCACGATCCAATCAAGCGGTGACGCATTATGGATAACCCCTTCCAACTGATCACCGACGCTTTTGCGCCGGATTATCAGGTCAACCTGAGCATTCAGGGGCTCGACGGCAGCATCATGCTGACCCTCTCCAACGCCGGCCGCATCGTCGCCAAACGGATGATCAGCGCCGAACAACGCAATGACCCACAACGCCTGAAACGGCTGGTGCAAAGCATTCAGTTCGGTATCGCCATCGAACAAGGCCACAGCGCCATGACGATCCTCGAAGCCATGACCGACGGCGACAACCTCACGTTGCCGCCGCTCTCACGCAAGGGTCAGCCACCCCTGCCGGCAAGGTTTTAAAGCTCGCCCTTCTCGACTTCCGGATGTTCACCCGAGCCCGCTCCCGTCTTGCGTTGCGGGTGTTCGATCTTCATCGACGGGAATTGCGAGGAGGCATAGCGCACCACCAGAATCGAAAACGCCAGCAGCAAAATCCCGCCGCACAGGTAAATGATCCCGATGTCCGGCGGGTTGTGGTGCGACACGTTGGAGATCAGCAGGCGCGTCAACGCGGTAATCGCCACGTAGATCAGAAAGCGCACCGGCATGTGGTTGGTCTTGAAGTAAATCCCGACCATCGCCCCCAGCTCGAGGTAGATGAACAGCAGCAAGATGTCATCGATCTTGATGTGCCCCGCCTCGATCATCTGCAAAAACTCCATCACCGCCGCCCAGGCAGTGACTGCACCAATGGCGAACAGCGCCATGTAGTGGAACGTCTCGACGAACAGATTTCCCAGCGACTCGGCCAACTGATGGACGTTCTGGCGAAGCTTTTCAGCCCAATTGATATTCACGGTAGTTCTTCCTTAAGTCGGCTCGACCGGATGATGCGGGTTTGACGTGACGGTTGTCCTGCATGCAGAAAAAAGGCCAGCGGCAGGGAGTGAGAGGGTGGCGGGGTGATATGAGGCACTTTTTTTGGGGGGCTTCGGGTGAATGTAGGACCGTTCTGAATTTGGTTTTTGAACATCGGATGGATTTTCGGGTGCGCGTCAGCAGGGACGTGCCCTGCGGTGATGAATGCCCCCAAACCCACCGGAAAATCGTGCCCGAGCCAGCACATCGCTACGATTGTGCCCCTCAACGTCTCCACGCTAGTTTCAAACCGTCGCTGCCCATTCAGCGACCGGGCCTGAGAACCCGGGTAAGATACTGGCGCACCAACGCCACACCTCACAATTGCCGGCGTTTTTTTATGCCTGCAATCTGTGCAATGGCGGCTGTGCGTGGGAGACCTTCGGGTCTGCCGGGTTCCTGTATCTCCGGTTTCTCAGCCTGCGCATAGCTGCCACCCATTCGCCTGAGAACGAACATGGTAGCTCCTACTTTGACTCAGGAGTTTTGCCAATGACTAACCTCCAAGACTTGAAAACCGCCGGCCTCACGCCCTTCTCCATCCATTCCGATCAACCCCTGTTCCGCGTCAACAGCGGCGTCTCGATCCACGAAGCTTTGTCCCACGTTTCCGACTTGCTCCACCTCTCCAAACTGCTGGCCGAAGACGCAGCGATGGAACGCGGCAAAGACCGCTATGCCTGGGCGTCGCACTATTTGCAGGAGATGAGCAAGGCAGTGATCGATGACGTGGTGAAGGTGCTGGGTGCGCCGGGTAACAATCGTAATTGAGTAAAAAGCCCCGCGCTTCTCTTGAAGGCGGGGCTTTTCAGGTGTTCGGCTATCTGCTCAAACGGCTATTAGCGATTTTCCTGATACACCGCGATGCGCCCTTCGCGAGCAGGCTCGCGATAGAGGCGACACGGTCCACCAGAAAAAAATCAATAAAAAGCCAAGATCAAAGGATCGCAGCCTTCGGCAGCTCCTACGGATCTCAGCCACCCACAATGAAGTGGCGCGCCCAACCACTCAGGCCGGCTGTCAGGCCGCCGTGCTTTGCTTTTGATCTACCCGCCCCTTCGGAAGGCCGAGCGCAGGTGTTCATCAGGGGGTTGGCGCGCAGCGCCGTACGGCGCAGCCGGACACATCGAGAGGAGGTCGTCGCGAAGCAGACCGTAGGCGATGCCCCCTGATGAATGCCGGAGCGAGGGAACGCCGAGCCTAGGCGAGGTGCCGGACGCTTGGGGCGAGCGTTTTTTTGCTTACTTTTTTTAGGCGCTTGTAAAAAAAGTGAGTCGCCGTAAGGGCGAAACCATAAGCCGCCGTTACCGCAGGAATGGATATGTACACCTGCAAGAGATAGGTCGGCTGTCAGGCCGCCAAGATCAAAAGATCGCAGCCTGCGGTAGCTCCTACAGGTGGGGGTGGAATTCAAGGCAATAAAAAACCCCGCGCTTCTCTCGAAGGCGGGGCTTTTCGTACAACCGCAAAACCTTAAGGCGCGTAAGTCAGCAACAACTCGCTCGGCACCTTGAAATCCAGCGACATCATCACGCTCAGCGCGGTGATGGTGAAAATCGAAAACACGAACAGCTTGCGTGCCCACACCGTGTCATCCACCGCCTTGTAGCCCGTCCAGGCCATGTACAACCAGTACATGCCCATGGCCGCCGCGACAGCGAGATAACTCATGCCAGCGTAACCGCTGAAGGTCAGCATCAAGGTCGCCACCAGGAACGCCAGGATGTAAAGCAGGATGTGCTTCTTCGCCACCTGAATCCCGCGCTTCACCGGCAACACCGGAATCGATGCGGCCAGGTAATCATTGAAGCGAAAGATCGCAATCGCGTAGGAATGCGGCATCTGCCACAAGCTGAACATCACCAGCAGCGTCAGCGCTGCCATGTCGAAGCTATTGCTGACCGCGACATAGCCGATCACTGGCGGCATCGCCCCCGACAGACTGCCCACCAGCGTGCCGTGAACCGACTTGCGCTTGAAGTACAGGCTGTAGAAGCCGACGTAGATGACAAAACCGATCACCGCGAACAACGCCGCCAGCGGGTTGGCCACGCGATACAGCAAGGCCACGCCGGCGACACCCAGAACGGTCGCGTAAACCAGTGCCAGTTTCAGGGAGATCAGCCCCTGGACCAGCACGCGGTTCTTGGTGCGCTCCATCTTCAGGTCGATGTCACGGTCGATGCAGTTGTTGAACACGCAACCCGACGCCACCACCAGGGACGTGCCGATCATCGCAGCCAGGAAAATGGCCAGATCGACATGCCCTTTCGAGGCCAGGAAAAACCCGCCTGCCACAGAAAGCACGTTACCGAAAATGATCCCCGGTTTGGTGATTTGGATAAAGTGCTTTAAGGACATCCGGACTTTCCTCAGTGCGCCATCATGACGGAATGGATGCTGAACATGATCCACAGCGACAGACCGACCAACAGGACAATAACCAGCGCCGCGAAGACAAACGCAATCACGTTGTTACGCTGGGCGGCGGAGCGGTCCAGGTGCAGGAAGTAGACCAGGTGCACCAGCACCTGGATCACTGCGAAGGCCAGTACGATCCACAGGGTCATGGCTTTCGGCAGGGATGGGTACATCACCAGGCCGAAAGGAATGACGGTCAGGATCACCGACAGGATGAAGCCGATGGCGTAGGACTTGACGCTGCCGTGGCTGGCGTCGTGACCATCGTGTGAGTGAGCTGCGTTAGCCATTTACAGAGTCCCCATCAGGTAAACAACGGTGAATACGCAGATCCACACAACGTCCAGGAAGTGCCAGAACAGGCTCAGGCAGCTCAACCGGGTTTTGTTGGTCGACGTCAGGCCATGCTTGTTGACCTGATACATCATGATCGCCATCCAGATCAGACCGCTGGTCACGTGCAGACCGTGAGTACCGACCAGGGTGAAGAACCCGGACAGGAAGCCGCTGCGGTTCGGACCGAAGCCTTCGGAGATCAGCGTATGGAACTCATTGATCTCCATGCCGATGAAGCCCAGACCGAACAGGAAGGTGATGGCCAACCAGCCCAGCACCTGAGTCTTCTTGCCTTTGAACAACGCCAGCATGGCGAAGCCGTAGGTGATCGAACTGAACAGCAGGCAGGCCGTTTCACCCAGCACGTACGGCAGTTCGAAGATGTCGTGGCCCGACGGGCCACCGGCTACGTTGTTTACCAGTACCGCGTACACCGCGAAGATCGACGCAAACAGAATGCAGTCGGTCATCAGGTAGAGCCAGAAACCGAATACGGTCATCTCGCCCGAGTCGTGGTGATGGTCATCGTGCCCATGGTCATGACCATGAGCGTGTCCAACATTGGTCACTAAGTTCGACATGGTTTAAGCCTGTTCCAACGAGGTTTCAACACGGGTGGCGGTGGCCGGAATCGCTTTGGCCGCAACCAGACGCTTGTGCTGCTCGGCTTCGATGCGCTCGATCACGTCGACCGGCACCATGTAGCCCTGATCATCACGGGCAGCGTGGATCACGAAATAGATCACGGTGCCAGCCAGGCCAAAGATGGCCATCCACCAGATGTGCCAGATCATCGCGAAACCGAACACGGTCAACAGAGCACCCATGACCAGACCGGTCGCGGTGTTGTTTGGCATGTGGATCGGCTCGTACTTGGCCGGAGCCTGGTACGCAGTACCGTTTTCCTTGGCTTCGGTGAACGGGTCGATGCCGTCGGCTTTTGGCAGTACAGCGAAGTTGTAGAACGGTGGTGGCGACGAGGTCGACCATTCCAGCGTGTGGCCATTCCACGGGTCGCCGGCTTCGCACATGTTCTGTGGCAGCTTGCGATCACGGATACTCACGTACAACTGGATCAACTGGCAGGCAACACCGAAGGCGATCAGTACCGCACCGACCATTGCAACGTGCAGGTACGGCGTCCACTCAGGGTTGGTGGTGCTGTTCAGACGACGGGTCATGCCCATGAAGCCCAGTACATAGAGCGGCATGAACGCGACGAAGAAGCCCGAGATCCAGAACCAGAATGCTGCCTTGCCCCAACCTTCGTGCAGCTTGAAGCCGAACGCTTTCGGGAAGTAGAAGCCGAAGCCTGCGATGTAACCGAACACGGCGCCGCCGATGATCACGTTGTGGAAGTGCGCGATCACGAACAGGCTGTTGTGCAGTACGAAGTCAGCACCCGGGATGGCCAGCAGTACGCCGGTCATGCCGCCGATGGCGAAGGTCACCATGAAGCCCAGCGTCCACAGCACCTGGCTGGTGAAACGCAGACGACCCTGGTAGATGGTGAACAGCCAGTTGAATAGCTTCACCCCCGTCGGGATCGAAATCAGCATCGTCGCCAGACCGAAGAAGGCGTTGACGTTGGCACCCGAACCCATGGTAAAGAAGTGGTGCAGCCAGACCATGAAGCCGAGGATCGAGATCGCGCCGCTGGCGTAGATCATCGAGTGGTGGCCGAACAGTTTCTTGCCGGTGAAGGTCGAGATGACTTCGGAGAAGATCCCGAACGCCGGCAGAATCAGGATGTAAACCTCGGGGTGACCCCAGGCCCAGAACAGGTTGACGTACATCATCGGATTGCCACCAAGTTCATTGGTGAAAATGTGGAAATCCATGTAACGGTCAAGCGTCAGCAACGCCAGGGTGGCAGTCAGGATCGGGAAGGAAGCGACGATCAGAACGTTGGCCCAGGTGCAGGTCCAGGTGAAGATCGGCATGTCCATCATTTTCATGCCCGGGGTACGCATTTTCAGCACGGTGGCCAGGAAGTTGACCCCCGTTAGCGTCGTCCCCAGACCCGATAGCTGTAGCGCCCAGATGTAGTAGTCCACACCCACGCCCGGGCTGTAGCCCAGTTCCGACAGCGGTGGATACGCAACCCAACCGGTACGGGCGAATTCGCCGACACCCAGGGACACGTTTACCAGCACCACGCCGGAGACCAGCAGCCAGAAGCTCAGGGAGTTCAGGAACGGGTAGGCAACGTCACGTGCGCCGATCTGCAGCGGCACTGCAAGGTTCATCAGGCCGGTGAAGAATGGCATCGCCATGAAGATGATCATGATCACACCGTGAGCGGTGAAGATCTGGTCATAGTGTTCAGGTGGCAGGTAGCCAGGCGAACCCTCAGTGGCCAGGGCCAGCTGGGAACGCATCATGATGGCGTCGGCAAAACCGCGCAGCAGCATGACCATGGCCACGATGATGTACATCACGCCGATTTTCTTGTGGTCGACCGACGTCAGCCACTCGGTCCACAGGTAGGTCCACTTCTTGAAATAGGTGATCAGCCCGAAGACCGCCAGACCACCGACCGCGATCATGGCGATGGTAATCATCACAATCGGTTCGTGGAACGGGATCGCTTCCCAACTTAATTTACCAAACATCGTTTACTCCTCTGCCCCGGCAGCTGAATGCGAACTCATGTCCATCCCTTCCATACCGGCCACTTCCTTCTCTTCCTTCTCGTGGTGCATCGGCTTGCCCGGTTTCATGCCTTCATACTTGTCGATGATGGTCTGGAACAGGTTCGGCGCGTACGAGGAGTAGAGTTCAACCGGGTTGTTCTGGCTTGGTTTGGAAAGGGCTTCGTATTCAGCTTTTTCAAGCTGTTTAGGTGCCTTCTTGACATCACTGACCCAGGCATCGAAATCTGCCTGAGAGGTGGCGATTGCTTTGAATTTCATGCCAGTGAAGCCAGCGCCGCTGTAGTTGGCGGAGATGCCGTCAAACTCGGCATTCTGATTGGCGATCAGGTGCAACTTGGTCTCCATGCCCGCCATCGCGTAGATCTGACCGCCCAGGCCCGGAATGAAGAACGAGTTCATTACGGTGTCGGAGGTGATTTTGAAGTTAACGGGCGTGTTGGCCGGGAACACCATCTTGTTGACGGTGGCGATGCCTTGTTCCGGGTAGATGAACAGCCACTTCCAGTCCATGGCGACCACTTGAATGGTGATCGGCTTGACGTCGGATTCCAGCGGACGGTAAGGGTCCAGGGCGTGGGTCGACTTGTAGGTGACATACCCCAGGGCAATGATGATCAGCACTGGAACAGCCCACACCGCGACTTCAATCTTGGTGGAGTGCGACCATTTCGGGGTGTAGACAGCGTCCTTGTTGGACGCGCGGTATTTCCAGGCGAACAGGAAGGTCATGACGATGACCGGAACCACGACCAACAGCATCAGCAGCGTTGCGGTGATGATCAGGTTGCGCTCGTCCAGGCCGACCTGGCCCTTGGGATCGAGCAGAGTCATGTTGCAGCCTCCCAGCAACAGCGTGCCGAGCAGCGGCAATAAGCCTAGTAGTCTGGGGTACCTGTTTTTACTCATCTCACGACCTCTAAAGCAGCTTGCGCAATGCAGTTGGGTTTTGATCGCCAACACTTCACCCTGCCAAGGGTTGGCATTTTTCTTGGATTGAATAAGGGCTTGCCCGTCGCGCGTTAAACGCTGGTCGACACATCCTGGGCTAGCGGTGAGTTCTTATTCGAATTCGTGGTCAAAGGCCTTGTTACAGACCAATTCCATTTGGTGCGGATAGTTGGAAGGCGCCGATACCTGGCGTCGAATGAAGCCCGTTACGGCCCCACGACCGCCCCTTGTGCCAAGGAGAGCGCCGCGCCGGAATTTCAGTGCGGGCGATTGTAGATATGTAACGTTGTATAAACCATGTCTCAACTCGAAATAATTTTTATCGGATACCGCAACAATCATTAACGAAATCTGCAAAGATTGCCCATGATATCGCGATTAATTCTCAACAATAACCCCAAAAAATCCAGGCCTACTGTCCACAGTTCAGACAGCTTAAGCCCCTCTCGAAGTATCGCCGACCTCGCCCAATCCCCCTTATCACAAGGCCTTTGGCCATTCGTCCGAGCCTGTTAAAACTGCCTGTTGCGGCGTATTTGCTGGCTGCCGGAAAGGCCCGTCAACAAGGTAAATTCCTTGTCAGTTTCAGCGACGACAACCGCCTTTGAAATGAGTTGCGACACTTAGGCTGTGACAACATGTCGCACATACGTCACGCCCTGCTTTGCTGCGCATCACGATCCTTTTACAAAGCCGCTGAAACGCAAAACGCCCCGGCCTCTTTACGAGACCGGGGCGTTTTTTAGGGACCTGTGTCGGGCGCCTCAGTTCAGGTGTTTGCGGTTACGCGAAATGAGCAGCGGCACCAACACGACGGTCAACACAAAGGCCACCAGCGCCCACTGTGCCAGCGACAGACCGAGGATCGGCGGGTACGGCGTCTCGCAAAAGCCGTCGACCTGGAAGCCCAGCGGGAAGATCTTCGCCAGCGGCAAACCGTCGACAATCGGTTGCAGCACATCGATGCCGCAGCTGACCGCCGGGTAAAACTGCGTATAGACGTGGTGCCCGGCGGCTGCAGCGCCCGCGAGGGCGAAGATCACCACCAGCCCTTCAAACACGCTGATGCTACGGCGGGTGCGCATGGCGGCACCGATAAAGGCACTGATTGCGATCAACAACAGCGCATAACGTTGCAGGATGCACAGCGGGCATGGCGCCTCGCCCAGCACCACTTGCATGTAGAGCGCGCCACCGATCAGCGCCAGACAGATGATGCCCAGCAAGACCAAAAAGCGCCGCTCGCGTCCCAACCGCATCATTTCCTCACTCATCGCGTTTCCCTTCTAGCTATCTATTGCCCGGAAGTCTACACGCTGACTCTGACCTTTGAGAGCCTGGTGTGTACCGGTGGATATCGAGGAATAGACGATAAACCGGTTAAGAAGGGATTAACGTTCAAGCAGAATTTGCGAATCGATCCCGAAGATCAAAAGATCGCAGCCTGCGGAATATCCCTGTAGGAGCTGCCGCAGGCTGCGATCTTTTTAGAAGCCTTACTCCAGCGCAGCAGCCGGGCCGAAGAACTCGTAGCGGCTCTGTTTCTCTGGCACACCCAAGGCCTTGAGGTGGCGCTTGATCGCCGCCATGAAGCCTTTCGGACCGAGGAAGTAAGCATCCAGGTCGCGCTCTTGCGGCAACCAGTCGGCCAACTGCTCCTGACTCAACAGCCCGACCTTGTGCGCCGCCGGGCTGACGCCGTCATCTTCGGCGTAGCAATAGAAGTGTTTGAGTTGTGGGTGACGCTCGGCCAACCCGTTGATCCATTCGCGGAAGGCATGCACGCCGCCGTTACGCGCACAGTGGATAAAGTGCACCGGACGCTCAGTGGCCAGCGCAGCTTCAAGCATCGGCAGGGTCGGTGTGATGCCAACGCCGCCGCTGATCAGCACCAGCGGTTTGTCGCTGGCGGTCAGGGTGAACTCGCCCGCGGGCGGGAACAGCAGGATGCTCGCGCCGACAGGGAACTGGTCATGCAAGTAACTCGAGGCGCGACCGCCCTCTTCGCGTTTGACACTGATGCGGTACTGACCGTCGTCGCCCAGGGACGACAGCGAATAGTTGCGGCGGATTTCTTCGCCATCGAGGATCAGTTTCATGCCGATGTACTGGCCCGGCTCTGCCGCAAGAATCGGCCCCTTGTCCGCCGGTTCAAAGTAGAACGAGGTGATTTCCGCGCTCTCGTCCACGCGCTTGGCCAGTGTGAATTCCCGCGCCCCGCGCCAGCCGCCGACCGCTGCGGCTTTCTGGTCGTAGATCGCGGTTTCGGCGCCGATCAGGATGTCGGCCAGTTGGTTGTAGGCAGCGCCCCAGGCGCTCATCACTTCTGGCGTGGCAATCTCGTCACCGAGCACTTCGGAAATGGCCCGCAGCAGGCAAGTGCCGACGATCGGGTAATGCTCCGGCAGGATTTGCAGGGCAACGTGCTTGTTGATGATCTTCGCCACCAAGTCGCCCAACTGGTCGAGCTGATCGATGTGCCGTGCGTACATCAGCACCCCGCGAGCCAAGGCTCGAGGCTGGTCACCGCTGGCCTGGTGCGCCTGGTTGAACAGTGGACGAACCTCTGGGTACTCGGAGAGCATCATGCGGTAGAAGTGAGTGATCAGGGCTTCGCCACCGCTTTCCAGCAGCGGCACGGTGGATTTGACGATGGCACGGTCTTGAGCGCTAAGCATAAGGGGGATACTCCTGAACGACTGGGTTTACAGCTTTCTACCCATTGCGTATCAGTTTCCATGCCAATAATTAAAACGATATAAATCAACAACTTAATAAAAATGTAGTCATAACGACACACGTGGATTTATAGTCACCTCGACTACACGGAGTCACTATGACTGCAAAAACCCTGCTCACCGCGTTGCTGCCACTGGTCTCTGACCTTTCCCGCGAACTGCCCGAAGGCGAGCGCTACCGGCGCCTGCTCGAAGCCCTGCGCGCCCTGCTCCCTTGCGATGCCGCTGCCCTGCTGCGGCTCGACGGTGAATGGCTGGTGCCGTTGGCGGTGGATGGCCTGAGCACCGACACCCTCGGGCGGCGCTTCAAGGTCAGCGAACACCCGCGCTTTGAAGCGTTGCTCAGCCGCTCGGAGCCCACGCGCTTCCCCAGCGACAGCACCTTGCCCGACCCCTATGACGGCTTGGTCGACGGCCACGGCGATCACCTGGAAGTCCACGACTGCATGGGCTGCCCGCTGTTTATAGACGAGCGCCCGTGGGGCTTGCTGACCCTCGATGCGCTCGACCCGGAGCGCTTCGAGCCGATCGAACTGGACGCCTTGCAAGCCTTTGCCAGCCTCGCTGCGGCCACGGTCAACGCCGCCGAACGCATCGAGCGGCTGGCCAATCGTGCAGAGGACGAACACCAGCGCGCCGAGGTCTATCGCCAGGCCAGCGGTCAGCAGAACCGCGAAATGATCGGCCAGAGCAAAGCGCACAAGCGCTTGGTGGAAGAGATCAACCTGGTCGGCGGCAGCGACCTGACGGTGCTGATCACCGGCGAAACCGGGGTCGGCAAAGAGCTGGTGGCCCAGGCGATCCACGCCGCGTCACCGCGCGCCGATAAACCGATCATCAGCCTCAACTGCGCCGCGCTGCCCGACACCCTGGTGGAAAGCGAGTTGTTCGGCCATGTGCGCGGCGCCTTCACCGGAGCGCTGAACGACCGTCGCGGCAAATTCGAACTGGCCAATGGCGGCACGCTGTTTCTCGATGAGGTGGGCGAGTTGTCGCTGACCGTGCAGGCCAAATTGCTCCGTGTGCTGCAAAGCGGCCAGTTGCAGCGCCTGGGTTCCGACAAGGAACATCAGGTCGACGTGCGCCTGATCGCCGCGACCAACCGTGATCTGGCCTTCGAGGTGCGCAGCGGCCGCTACCGCGCCGACTTCTATCATCGCCTCAGCGTCTACCCGCTGCTGGTGCCGGCACTGCGTGATCGCGGTCGGGATGTGTTGCTGCTCAGCGGTTACTTTCTCGAACAGAACCGCTCGCGGATGGGCCTCAACAGCCTGCGCCTGAGCAGCGACGCCCAAGCGGCATTGCTGGCCTACACCTGGCCGGGCAACGTCCGCGAACTGGAGCACTTGATTGGTCGCAGTGCATTGAAAGCGTTGGGCAACTCACGGGAACGGCCGAAGATTCTCAGCCTGAGCGCGGCGGATCTGGACTTGCCCCACATGCCCCTCGAAACACCCCAACCGTCAGCGAGCATTGACCAGGCACCCACCGCTGAAGTATTCGGCGACCTGCGCCAGGCCACCGAAAACTATCAACGCCAGCTGATCACCGCGTGTCTTGAACGCCACCAGAACAACTGGGCCAGCGCCGCCCGTGAACTAGGCTTGGACCGGGCGAACCTTGGGCGGATGGCCAAGCGGTTGGGGATGAAATAGCAACCCGGTTGCCCCTCAAAAGATCGCAGCCTGCGGCAGCTCCTACAGAAAAACCCGGTCGACCGCAGGCTGCGATCTTTTGAAGCCCCCCTTCAACACACCTGTAATAAGCCTAAAGCCCACCCCGTACGCGTCGATAACCCGATATCAATAGTTGCTGGCGGTCCCAAAATCGCCCGTCACCTTTTTCCACAGAAGGTTTTTATGTCTTCCAACAAAGCCCGCGCAGATTCACTTTCGCTTCTGCTGTTTACCTTGCGCAGCGGCAAGCTGATGGCGATCAACCTGCTGAAAGTCAGTGAAATCATTCCCTGCCCGCCGCTGACCAGGCTGCCGGAGTCGCACCCGCACGTCAAAGGCATCGCCATCCTGCGTGGCGCCTCGCTGTCGGTGATCGATCTGAGCCGGGCGATCGGTGAGCGACCGCTGGAGGACCCGGACGGTGGCTGCCTGATCGTTACCGACGTCAGCCGTTCCAAACAGGGCCTGCACGTTCAGGCGGTGAGCAAGATCGTCCATTGCCTGACCACCGACATCCGCCCGCCACCCTACGGTTCCGGCGGCGTGCGCGCGTACATCACCGGCGTGACCTCGGTCGACGGCACGCTGGTGCAGGTGCTCGACATCGAGAAAGTCATCCACGGTATCGCCCCGGCACAGATCGAAGCGGCCCCGACCGAGCTGAGCATGGAAGACGCCGAAGTGCTGGGCAACGCACGCATTCTGGTGGTCGATGACAGCCAGGTGGCGCTGCAACAATCGGTACACACCCTGCGCAACCTCGGCCTGCAATGTCACACCGCACGCAGCGCCAGGGAAGCCATCGACTGCCTGCTGGACCTGCAAGGCACCGCGCAGCAGATCAACCTGATTGTCTCGGACATCGAGATGTCGGAGATGGACGGCTATGCCCTCACCCGAACCCTGCGTGAAACCCCGGACTTTTCCCACCTCTATATCCTGCTGCACACCTCGCTGGACAGTGCGATGAACAGCGAAAAAGCCCGTCTGGCCGGGGCGAACGCGGTACTGACCAAGTTCTCCTCGCCAGAGCTGACCAAATGCCTGATCACGGCCGCAAAAGCCGTCGCACAGCAAGGTCATTGAGCCTTGGCGCAAGCGTATTGCCTGCTGCTGCGGCGCGACCTCGCCGGGGTGTTGCCCGCCATTGCCTGGCCTCCAGGCATTGTGCTGAGCGAATACCGCCCCGAACTGGCCGAAGCGGTTCATCAACTGATGGAGCGGGGCTATCAGCAAGGCGGCGGTCGAGTACCGACGCTCCAGGTGTGGCGCGAGCGCTTTGAAAGCGATGCCGAATATGACCCGGCGCTATGTTTCATCGCCTCGGATGCTCAAGGCATTGTCGGCGTGGCCCAGTGCTGGACCAGCACCTACATCAAGAACCTGGTGGTGCATCCACGTGCTCAGGGCCAAGGTTTGGGACGGGCGTTGTTGTTGCATGCCTTCAGTGTGTTTCAACAAAGGCGCGAAGGCTTTGTTGATCTGAAAGTACTGGAAGACAACCATCGGGCTCAGCGACTGTATGAAAGCGCCGGGATGCGTGTGGTTCGCCGGGAACAGGTTCCAGACTGATACATTGACTGGCGCACAACTTGCTTCGGGAGCGGTCCTCGCGGTGGTTTTTCGTCATCGCTGACGCCTCTGGAATGTGACCGGTCGCCTAATGAATACGACGTTTTCCTGCGTAGGGTGCGGCAAGTGCTGCACCGACCACCATGTCCCTTTGACCCTCGCCGAGGCCCGGATGTGGGCGGCTGACGGCGGTGCCGTGATCGTGCTGGCGGAAGGTTTTCTCGGCAATGGCCTGGGCCTTCCAGCCTTGCAACGTGAGCACGCCGAACGCCGTTCCGTGGTGGTGCCCAGCGGAGCGACCCAGGCCCATGTTGCGATCACCTTCGCCGCGTACAACGCCGGTCCCTGCCGGAATCTTGACGAAGACAACCTCTGCCGCATCTACGAACGCCGGCCGTTGGTGTGCCGCATCTACCCGATGGAAATCAATCCGCACATTCCCCTGATGCCAACGGCTAAAGACTGCCCGCCCGAATCGTGGGAGCAAGGTCCAGAGTTGATCATCGGCGGTCAGTTGGTTGATCAGGCGCTGGCCAGCCTGATCCAGCGCTCGCGTCAGGCAGACCGCGACGATGTTCAGACCAAGGAAGCGATTTGCGAACGTCTGGGAATTCGAACTACGGCGCTCAAGGGTGACGGGTTTACCGCGTACCTGCCGGACATGGCGGCATTTGCCCGGGCGATTGATCAGGTTCAGGCAGAGCCGTTGCCAGGTTCAGCCGGTGAATGGCAGTTCCATGTGTCGGGCAACGACATCGCTGAACACGTACAGGCCGCCGGGGCGCACGTGGTCACGGCAGAACCGCTGAACTACACGTTTATCTCGTTGCGCGCGGCCTGAGCGTGTTAACGGGCTGCAAGGGCCAGATCAGCCGAGGTTTCGACTCAGCGCTTGCCCATCGAGCGACGGGTGCCGGGAGGCGCTGCACCCGGGGTCTTGGTGTGGCCATTCTTGGCGCCGTTCTTGTACCACGGCTGATTGGCGTTTTTAGCCGCTGCCAGATCGCCCGGCTTGAACGGGAACTTGAAAGCCGGGATGGCGGATTTGGTTTCGCTGTCGGCGCTGGAGTCGACGCTGTCTGGCAGGTCAGCCTGTTCGTCAGCAGCAGGCGCTTGTATCGGGGAAGTCATGAATGCTCCGGGTGTTACAGTGAGTCGGGCCCGATGGGTGGGCCGGGAAGGCGGGCAGTATACCTGCGCGCCCGTGATCTTTAACCTCCCGACGCATGAATGGTCGCCTTTGCTGACAGCCCTGTCAGTTAGCCGTCACCCTGCTGACCGCTACGAAGGACTATAAATAGGCCATTACTCTCCATCTTTTTTGCCCCGGCGTTCGATGCTCATGCCCACTCCAGGAAAAAAACTGCTGATCGCCGCTCTGCTGGTGACGGTCACTGCCGTGGCCATTGGGGTTGCGATCAAACCCACGACGAGCAAACTCTTGCCCCCCACTGCGATTCCGGTGCGGGTGGTCAGCGTCGTCGAACGCGATGTGCCGCGATTTGTCACCGGCATCGGTTCGGTGCTGTCGTTGCACAGCGTGGTTATCCGCCCGCAGATCGACGGCATCCTCACCAGGTTGTTGGTCAAGGAAGGTCAATGGGTGAAGACCGGTGACCTGCTGGCGACCCTCGATGATCGCTCGATCCGCGCCAGCCTCGATCAGGCCCGTGCGCAACTGGGTGAAAACCAGGCGCAGTTGCAGCTCGCCGAGGTCAATCTCAAACGTTACAAATTGCTGAGTGTCGATGACGGGGTCTCCAAGCAGACCTACGACCAGCAACAAGCGCTGGTCAATCAGTTGAAAGCCACCGCGCAGGGCAATCAGGCGGCCATCGATGCGGCGCAGGTGCAGCTCTCCTACACACAGATTCGCTCGTCGGTGACGGGTCGCGTCGGTATTCGCACCGTGGATGAAGGCAACTTCCTGCGCATGAGCGATACCCAAGGACTGTTTTCGGTCACCCAGATCGACCCGATTGCCGTCGAGTTCTCCCTGCCACAGCAAATGCTGCCGACACTGCAACGGCTGATCAGCGCAACCCCTCCCGCTGACGTGAATGCCTACCTCGGCGCCGACACCAATGGCCAGACCGGCGACTTGCTCGGCGAAGGCCACCTGACGCTCATCGACAACCAGATCAATGCCAACACCGGGACCCTTCGCGCCAAGGCCGAATTCAACAACGCCGGGCAAAAGCTCTGGCCGGGGCAATTGGTGACGATCAAGATCCAGACCGCCGTCGACAAGCATGCCTTGGTGGTGCCGCCGTCCGTGGTCCAGCGCGGGCTGGATCAGCCTTTCGTTTACCGGATCAACGGCAACAAGGTCGAATCCGTTCCGGTGCAAATGGTCTATCAAGACAGCGGCCTGAACATCATCAAGGGCGTACAGGCCGGTGATGTGCTGGTCAGCGATGGTCAGTCGCGGCTCAAGCCCGGTGCCAGCGTGCAGATTCTCAGCGAGCCGGCGCTCACGCAAAATGCTCCGGCGGAGCAACAACCATGAAGGTCCATGGCGGTATTTCCGCGTGGTGCATCGACCATCCGATCGCCACGGCACTGCTGACGTTCGCGCTGGTGCTGCTCGGGTTGATCGCCTTCCCGCGCCTGCCCATCGCCCCTTTGCCGGAGGCCGAGTTTCCGACCATTCAGGTTGCCGCCCAGTTGCCCGGCGCCAGCCCCGACACCATGGCTTCGTCGGTGGCGACGCCGTTGGAGGTGCAATTCAGCGCCATCCCCGGCATGACCCAGATGACCTCCAGCAGTGCCTTGGGTTCGAGTAACCTGACCCTGCAATTCACCCTCAACAAAAGCATCGACACCGCTGCACAGGAAGTTCAGGCCGCGATCAACACCGCCGCCGGCAAACTGCCCAAGGACATGCCGACGCTGCCGACCTGGCGCAAGGTCAACCCGTCTGACAGCCCGGTACTGATCCTCAGCGTCAGTTCGACGCAAATGCCCGGCACCGAGCTCAGCGACTACGCCGAAACCCTGCTGGCGCGACAACTGAGCCAGATCGACGGCGTCGGCCAGATCTATATCACCGGCCAGCAACGCCCGGCGATTCGAGTCCAGGCCTCGGCCGACAAGCTCGCCGCCATCGGCCTGACCCTCGCCGATGTGCGCCTGGCCATTCAGAAAACCAGTCTCAACCTGGCCAAGGGTGCGCTGTACGGCGAGTCGAGCATTTCCACGTTATCGACCAACGATCAGTTGTTCCATCCCGACGAGTACGGTCAGCTCATCGTCTCTTACAAGAACGGCGCGCCGGTCCAGCTCCGGGACGTGGCCACGGTGGTCAGTGGCTCGGAAGACGCCTACGTCCAGGCCTGGTCCGGCGATCGGCCGGGGGTCAACCTGGTGATCTTGCGGCAACCGGGCGCGAACATCGTCGACACCGTGGACCGGATTCAAGCCGCGTTGCCGGGCCTTCAAGCGATGCTCCCGGCGTCGATACAGGTCAGCGTGCTGATCGACCGGACCCAGACCATCCGCGCTTCGCTGCACGAGGTGGAAATCACGCTAATAATCGCGATCCTGCTGGTGGTCGCGGTGATGGCGCTATTCCTGCGCCAGTGGTCGGCGACGCTGATCGTTTCCAGCGTACTCGGGGTCTCACTGATCGCCAGTATCGCGTTGATGTACATCATGGGCTTCAGCCTGAACAACCTGACCCTGGTGGCGATCGTCATTTGCGTAGGGTTTGTGGTCGACGATGCGATTGTGGTGGTGGAGAACATTCACCGCCATCTGGAGGCCGGCGATGGCATGCGCGAGGCGGCGATCAAGGGCGCTGGCGAGATCGGGTTTACCGTGGTATCGATCAGCTTCTCGCTGGTCGCGGCGTTCATTCCGCTGCTGTTCATGGGCGGAGTGGTCGGCCGGTTGTTCAAGGAGTTCGCCTTGACCGCCACCTCGACCATCATGATCTCGGTGGTGGTTTCGTTGACCCTGGCACCGACCATGGCCGCCCTGTTCATGCGTGCACCGGCACACGACGCCCACGCCAAACCCGGTTTCGGTGAGCGCCTGCTCTCAATGTATGAACGTGCACTGCGCCGTGCCCTGGCGCATCAGAAACTGATGCTGGGGCTCTTCAGTCTGACGCTGTGCATGGCGATTGCCGGCTATGTGTTTATCCCCAAAGGTTTCTTCCCGATACAGGACACCGGTTTTATCCTCGGCACCACCGAAGCCGCCGCCGACGTGTCGTTTCCGCAGATGGTGAAAAAGCACCAGGCCCTGGCTGAAATCGTTGCCGCGGACCCTGCGGTGCAGACCTTCTCCCATTCGGTAGGGGTCTCGGGCAGCAACCAGACCATCGCCAACGGGCGCTTCTGGATCTCCTTGAAAAACCGCGGCGATCGCGATGTGTCTGCCAGTGCCTTCATCGACCGGATTCGTCCACAACTGATGAAGGTCCCGGGGATTGTGCTGTACCTGCGCGCCGGGCAAGACATCAACCTCAGCTCCGGCCCCAGCCGCGCTCAGTATCAGTACGTGCTCAAGAGCAACGACGGTCCGACACTGAATCTCTGGACCCAGCGCCTGACCGAAAAGCTGCGCGGTATTGCGGCGTTCCGCGACATTTCCAACGACCTGCAACTGGGCGGCAGCATCACCCACATCAACATCGACCGTGCCGCTGCGGCGCGCTTCGGGCTGACCGCCAGCGATGTCGACGAAGCGCTCTACGACGCCTTCGGCCAACGGCAGGTCAACGAGTTCCAAACCGAAATCAACCAGTACAACGTCATCCTCGAACTCGACACCCGCCAACGCGGCAAGGCTGAAAGCCTGGCCTACTTCTACCTGCGTTCGCCACTGAGTGGCGAGATGGTGCCGTTGTCAGCGCTGGCCCGTTTCGATGCGCCGACCATCGGCCCGTTGTCCATCGCCCATGACGGCATGTTCCCGGCCGCCAACCTGTCGTTCAACCTGGCCCCCGGCGTGGCCTTGGGCGATGCGGTGATTTTGCTCAATCAGGCAAAAAATGAAATCGGCATGCCGGCCTCGGTCAACGGCAATTTCCAGGGCGCAGCCCAGGCGTTCCAGAGTTCCCTGGCCAGCCAGCCATGGCTGATTCTGGCGGCGCTGGTGGCGGTGTACATCATTCTTGGCGTGCTCTATGAGAGTTTCGTGCACCCGCTGACGATCATCTCGACCTTGCCTTCCGCCGGCCTCGGTGCCTTGATTTTGCTGTGGATCCTCGGCCAGGACTTCTCGATCATGGCGCTGATCGGCCTGGTGCTGCTGATCGGTATCGTCAAGAAAAACGGCATTCTGATGATCGACTTCGCCCTCGATGCCCAGCGCAATCGTGGGCTATCCCCCGAAGCAGCGATCTTTGAAGCGTGCCTCACGCGGTTCCGCCCGATCATGATGACCACCCTCGCCGCCCTGCTCGGCGCGCTGCCGCTGATGCTCGGTTATGGCACCGGCGCCGAACTGCGCCAGCCGCTGGGGATCGCGGTGGTCGGCGGTTTGCTGGTCAGCCAGGCGCTGACGCTGTTTACCACGCCAGTCATATACTTGTGGCTTGAGCGGGTGTTCCATCGGTCCACACCAGCGCCTGCGCTGGCGACCACACACTGAGGCGGGTCATGCGCGTTCTGATTATCGAAGACGAAGAGAAAACCGCGGATTATCTGTACCGCGGCCTGACCGAACAGGGTTACACCGTGGACCGGGCCCCGGATGGGGTCGAAGGTTTGCACCTGGCACTGGAAAGCGATTACGCGGTGATCATTCTCGACGTGATGCTGCCGGGTCTCGACGGCTACGGCGTGCTGCGCGCCCTGCGTGCGCGCAAACAGACCCCGGTGATCATGCTGACCGCCCGCGAGCGCGTCGAAGACCGGATCAAAGGCCTGCGCGATGGCGCCGACGATTATCTGGGCAAACCCTTTTCGTTTCTCGAACTGGTCGCCCGCCTGCAAGCCTTGACCCGCCGCAGTGGCGGTCATGAGCCGGTGCAAGTGACGGTCGCCGACCTGTGGGTCGATTTGATCAGCCGCAAGGCGACCCGTGCCGGCACGCGGCTGGACCTGACCGCCAAGGAGTTCTCGCTGCTCAGCGTGCTGGCCCGTCGTCAGGGTGAAATCCTGTCGAAAACCGCGATTGCCGAGATGGTCTGGGACATCAATTTCGACAGCGACGCCAACGTCGTCGAAGTCGCGATCAAACGCCTGCGGGCGAAAATAGACGGGCCGTTCGAAGAGAAACTACTGCACACCATCCGCGGCATGGGCTATGTGCTGGAGAGCCGCAGTGCCTCGTAACTCCATTGCTTTGCGCTTGAGCGGCATGTTCACGCTGGTGGCGGCGCTGGTGTTTCTGTTGATTGGCTGGGCGTTGTATCAACAGGTCGAAAAGGGCCTCGCGCTGTTGCCGGAAGCCGAACTGGATGCGCGTTACAGCGTGCTCGAATCCACGGTCGGGCGCTTTGGCACCCCGGAGCATTGGCTGAAGATCAACAACAAGCTCAAGCTGCTGGGTGAAGAGGACAAGCGCATCAGCTTCTGGATCATCAGTGGCGATGCCCACTACGAATACGGCAACATCACCCCGCAGATTCGTGCCTTGGCGCAAGGGCCAACAGGCAAGCGCGACGTACAGCTGCCAGAGCAGTCCTATCCGATGAAAGTGCTGGTCAGCCAGTTTCCGGCCAAAGACCAGCGCCCACCGCTGCGCTTCATGATCGGCATCGACACACAAACCTTCTATGAAACCCAGCATCACTTGTTGACCGCCTTGATCAGCCTGGCAATCATCGGTGTGCTGCTGGCCTCGGCGCTCGGTTACTGGGTGGCGCGGATTGGCCTCAAGCCCTTGATCAAGTTGTCCCAAGAAGCTCAACGACTGGCACCGCCGTTGCTGTCCTCACGGCTGCAACTGTCGCCGCTGCCGCCGGAACTCAGTCAGTTCGTCAACTCGTTCAACTCGACGCTGGAGCGGGTCGAGCAGGCCTATACGCGGCTCGAGTCGTTCAACGCCGACGTCGCCCACGAACTGCGCTCGCCGCTGACCAATCTGATCGGTCAAACCCAGGTTGCCCTGACGCGTGGACGCTCGGCGGAACACTACTTCGAAGTGCTGCAATCAAATCTCGAAGAACTCGAACGGCTGCGATCGATCATCAACGACATGCTGTTTCTGGCCAGTGCCGACCAAGGCAGCAAGGCCACCAAACTGACGTCCACCTCACTGGCGCACGAAGTCGCCACCACCCTGGACTACCTGGATTTCATCCTCGAAGACGCTCAGGTCAAGGTTCAGGTCAGCGGCGATGCCCAGGTGCAGATCGAAATCGCCCACCTGCGCCGGGCGCTGATCAACCTGCTGAACAACGCCGTGCAACACACGGCCCCCGGCCAGGTCATTCGGGTGCGGATCAACGTCGAGGAGCATCAGGTCAGTATCGGCGTGGCCAACCCCGGCGAGCCAATCGCCAGCGAACATCTGCCGCGCTTGTTCGAGCGTTTCTATCGGGTCGACGCCTCGCGCAGCAACAGCGGCGCCAACCATGGCCTGGGACTGGCCATCGTCAAGGCGATTGCGCTGATGCATGGTGGCAATGTGTTTGCACGCAGTGATAACGGCGTGAATACGTTCGGGATCTATTTGCCGATTTGAAAGATCGCAGCCTGTGTAGGAGCTGCCGAAGGCTGCGATCTTTTGATCTTTTGATCTTTTGATCTTTTGATCTTTTGATCTTTTGATCTTTTGATCTTTTGATCTTTTGATCTTTTGATCTTTTGATCTTTTGATCTTTTGATCTTTTGATCTTCAGCGATCATACAGGCGCCAAAAGATCGCAGCCTGCGGCAGCTCCTACTGTTGTTTTTTCTGCAACAGTCCTTTATTCAATCCGCTCTTTTTCCCGACACCGAAGACCTTTACGTTGGCCGTACCAAACAGCACTTGCCAAGCAAGAAGGTTTTCAAGATGTCCAACAGTATGGGTATTGCCAGCGCTTTCGTTTTGTCGTCCTTGTTCTTGTCTCCATTTGCCATGGCCGAAGAGTCGCCGGCATTTGTCGCGCATAATGCTGCGCGTGCCGAAGCCTTCGACAAGGCACAGGCTGAACTGACCGCAAAAGCACAGAAACCTGAGCAAACCCGGCAAACATCGGCTAGCCAGGCTCAACCACAGGTTGAAAAAGACAGCTGATCGGCAACACCACCCAGTTTCCCTCGACACGTCTCAAGGCTCTTTCCCTTGAGAAGTTGTCTTCAAAGCCGCTGCTATCAGCGGCTTTTTTTTCGTGGTGTATTTATCAGGTATTCCTTCGTTATTAGCCAATAAGAAACACCCGAATTATTAAAAATTACAACTACTGTTATTGGCCCAAGGAACTGTCCCCCCGTGAGCATCACCCTCAAACCCTGTCCGCTATTCATTGCAATGGCCGCAACGATGACCGCAACGACTACATGAACCGCAACCGTCAGTAGCAGACCCACGACACTGAACTGAAAGCCGGTGAACTGTTTCTCGACAACCCGGTGATTGCCGGCGGCATGAGCCGCCTACAGCCTGCACTTTACCGTGGGCGTCGGTAGCCACAGCGTCACCGCCGCTTACCAGCGCGTTAACGGCAACACGCCGTTCGATTACATCTCCCAGGGCGACAGCATCTTCTTCGACAACTCGCAGCCGTACTCGGACTTCAACGGCCCGAACGAGCGCTCGTGGAAACTCAAGTACGCCTATGATTTCGCCGGTGTCGGCGTGCCAGGGCTGACCTCGACCGTGTCGTATTCACGTGGCACGCTGGATTTGAGCAAGGTTGATCCGAACAGTCGTGGCTATGCCAACTTCTGCAACGAAGATGGTAAAAATGCCAAACACTGGGAGCGTGATATCGATCTCAAGTACGTGGTCCAGGGCGGTACGGCCAAGGATCTGGCGGTACGTCTGCAATGGGCCACCAACCGCGGCGGCAACGGCTATGGCGCGCTGGATACCGACACCGATGAATACTGGGTGATCGTCGACTACCTGCTGAACGTTTTCTAAGAAAAATTCACAAAAAGGCCAGCACCCGCACTGGCCTTTTTTATGTCCGGGATCTATACATGCACTGAGATAAACGAACTGATATCTGCAATGTCGCCCGGCTTGTCCGGGAGCTACGCTGATGATGTCCCTGTGCAGAAATCAGAACCATGAGTGCAAACCGCACACACCGCTCCATAACGGGCTCTACCCGCCGACCAGAACTCATGCTGGTTCTCGGCAGCTCGCTGACTGTCGTCTCGATTATCGCCATTGTCACCTTCCTGCTGATCCGCGAACACGCCAATGCCATGCAGGCGGCCACTCGTGGTGCGACCAACATCGTGCAATTGATCGACGCCGATGTGCTGCGCAATGTCGAGCTCTATGACTTGTCACTGCAAGGATTGATCGCTGCCGCCCAACGCGACGACCTGCAGCAGGTTTCGGCGCAGATCCGCCACCTGGTGCTGTTCGACCGCGCAAGCACCGCACGTTTCAAGGGCGATGTCCTGCTGCTCGACAAGCATGGCGAGGTGATCGCCGATTCATCGTTGATTCAGCCCAAACCGGGCAATTTTTCTGACCGCGACTACTTCCAGGCCCACGTCACCCATCGCGACACCGGGATGTTTATCAGTCGGCCGTTCAAATCCCGTTGCGACTGCGCTGACAGTGATCAGTGGCGCATCAGCTTCAGTCGGCGCATCTCTTCGCCCACCGGGGAGTTTCTTGGCGTTGCCGCCGCTTCCATGCGGCTGGCGTACTTTGATGAGCTGTTCAGCAGCTTGAACATCGGCACTGACAGCACCCTCAACGTGCTCGACAAGGACGGCATACTGCTGGCGCAAAAGCCCATGCTGACGGATGACAGCATTGGCAAGAGCTTTGGCAGTCGGCCCAACGTCATACGCATCCTGCATGAAGGCAGTGGCAGCTTCGTCAGCGTGTCGAGCATGGACCACCAGGACCGCCTGTATACCTTTTCGCGCGTCGGGAACTTGCCGTTGACGGTGAGCGTCGCGCTCTCCATGGACGAGCTCTTCGCCAGCTGGAAACGCACCGCGTACGTAATCAGCGGTGCAACCGGTGTGCTGTGTATCGGCCTGATGTGGCTGACCTTGCAGCTGTGCCGAGAATTGCGCCTGCGCCGTCACGCCGAGCAGGAACTGGCTGAACAGGCCGCTATTGACGCACTCACCGGCGTGGCTAACCGGCGGACGCTCGACCAGGCCTTGAACCGCGAATGGTCCCGTGCCCAGCGCTCGGGCAAGCCGCTGTCGGTGCTGATGATCGACGCCGATCACTTCAAATCGTTCAACGACCGCCACGGCCATCAGGGCGGCGACGATGCGTTGCGCGTGCTCGCCAGAGTCATCAGCGAAAACATCCGTCGCCCTTCCGATCTCGCCGCGCGGTATGGCGGCGAGGAGTTTTCCGTGGTGTTGGCCGAGACTGACACCTTTGGTGCACTGCAGATTGCCGAAAATATCCGTGCGGCAGTCGAACAATTGCCACCGTTCGAAGGCGACGAGTCACCGATCACCGTCAGTATCGGCCTCAGCACCTCGACTGGCCAACCGGGCGAGAGCCTGGAAAACCTGATGTACGCCGCCGACAAAGCGCTGTATCAGGCCAAACATCGTGGGCGTAATCGGGTGGTCAGCGCGCAGGAATAGACGTCTTCCCCCCTTCACCCTCTTCCCCCTTCACCTGCGTAGGAGCTGCCGCAGGCTGCGATCTGTTGATCTTCAACACTGCCAAAAGATCGCAGCCTGCGGCAGCTCCTACGCAGGCTTTGGTGTCACCACAAAACCGCAGGCATAAAAAAAGGCCACCCGAAGGCAGCCTTTAAAAACTAGAGAGGTTTTTGCTTACACGGCCGCAACCGGGCGCATGTAAGAGATCGGTGCAGTGCTGGCGTCTTCAAACGTCACGACTTCCCAAGCATCTTTCTGCTCAATCAATTTGCGCAGAAGCTGGTTGTTCAGTGCATGGCCCGACTTGAAGCCTTTGAACTCACCAATCAGGCTATTGCCCAGCAGGTAGAGGTCACCAATTGCATCGAGGATCTTGTGCTTCACGAATTCGTCTTCGTAGCGAAGGCCGTCTTCGTTCAGTACACCATCCGCGTCGACCACGATGGCGTTCTCGACGCTACCGCCGAGTGCGAGGTTGTGCTTGCGCAGGTACTCGATATCACTCATGAAACCAAAGGTCCGGGCGCGGCTGACTTCTTTTACGAACGAAGTGCTGGAAAAATCCACGCTGGCACTTTGAGTGCGGTCACGAAACACCGGGTGATCGAAATCGATCTCGAAGCTCACTTTGAAGCCTTCGAAAGGGACGAAAGTGGCGCGCTTGTCGCCGTCTTCCACTGTCACTTCACGCAGGATCCGGATGAACTTCTTGGCTGCGTCCTGTTCTTCCAGGCCAGCCGATTGAATCAGGAATACGAAGGGTCCAGCGCTACCATCCATGATCGGGACTTCGGACGCGGAGAGCTCGACGTAGGCGTTATCGATGCCCAGGCCAGCCATGGCCGAGAGCAAGTGCTCCACCGTGTCCACTTTGACGTCACCGTTGACCAGTGTCGTCGACATAGTGGTTTCACCAACGTTTTCCGCGCGAGCAGGAATCTGCACCACAGGGTCCAGGTCGGCACGACAAAACACGATGCCGGTGTCTACAGGCGCAGGCTTGAGGGTCAGGTATACCTTCTCCCCGGAGTGCAGGCCGACACCTGTGGCACGGATAATATTTTTCAGAGTGCGTTGTTTAATCATGGCTTGGGCCGCTTCAGCGCAAATTGCGAACTGGTATCAACAAAGGCTGGCGATAATAGCAGACCAGACCTTTGCTGAACACCAATCACCTTCATCGCCCTGATACATTCCATCAATCGGCCTGACGACGCAGGAATGCCGGGATGTCCAGGTAATCCAGATCGTCTTGCGGATTCATCTTCGCGGCAGTCGCAGCACCGGCCTGAGCCTGGTTGCGCATGACGGTCGGACGGTCAAGGTCACGGTAGTTTACCGCTGGTTGTTCCTGACGTGCAGGGGATTGTTGTTGTGGCTGCGAAGCCATGGAGGTGTGAACGGTATTGTCGATAACCTTCACAGGCTTCTCGATTTTCGCGCCCAGACCGGTGGCAACCACAGTCACGTGCAGCTCGTCGCGCATGTCCGGATCGATAACGGTACCGACCTTGACCATGGCGTGCTCGGAAGCGAACGCTTCGATGATGCTACCCACGTCGGAGTACTCACCCAGAGACAGGTCAGGACCGGCGGTGATGTTCACCAGGATGCCGCGTGCACCTTGCAGGTTCACGTCTTCGAGCAACGGATTGCGGATCGCCGCTTCGGTCGCTTCACGTGCACGGTTCGGACCGCTGGCGCAGCCAGTGCCCATCATTGCCATGCCCATTTCGCTCATCACGGTACGGACGTCGGCGAAGTCGACGTTGATCATGCCCGGACGCTTGATGATGTCGGAGATACCGCGAACGGCACCGGCCAGTACATCGTCGGCCTTGGCGAAAGCCGACAAGAGGCTGGCGTCTTTACCGAGGATGGTCAGCAGCTTCTCGTTGGGAATGGTGATCAACGAGTCGACGCTTTCAGACAGCAGACGGATGCCTTCGTCGGCGATCTGCATGCGCTTGCGACCTTCGAACGGGAACGGACGGGTCACCACCGCAACGGTGAGGATCCCCATTTCCTTGGCCACTTCGGCAATGATCGGCGCAGCACCGGTACCGGTACCGCCGCCCATGCCGGTGGTGATAAACACCATGTTTGTGCCTTGCAGCACTTCGGCGATGCGCTCGCGGTCTTCCAGAGCGGCCTGACGACCGACCTCAGGGTTCGCGCCAGCACCCAGACCTTTGGTCACGCCGGTGCCCAATTGCAGGATGGTCCGCGCGCCGATGCTTTTCAGCGCCTGGGCATCAGTGTTGGCGCAGATGAACTCAACGCCTTCAATGTTGCTCTTGACCATGTGATTGACAGCGTTGCCGCCGCCACCGCCAACACCGATAACTTTAATTACCGGGCTTGCGGGGATGTTGTCTACGAGTTCGAACATTTTCCCTCTCCTTACGTTCTCTAGTTTTTTTCGCCTACTGCGCCTACTGCGTACAACGGTGCTGCGGTGTCACGGTGTGGCGGTGTTGCGGTAAATCGTTAGAAATTGCCCTGGACCCAGCTTTTGATGCGATCGATCAACGGGCTCTTGGCCTCGTCATTGTTGTAGCTATCGCGACTGCTGCTGATCCCGGAGAAGGAAATGCCATCGGACTGCTTTTGCAGGCCATACATCAGCAAACCCACACCGGTGGAATAAATCGGGTTGCGCACTACATCGTCCAGGCCTCTGACGCCATGCGGTACGCCCAGGCGAACCGGCATGTGGAAAATCTCTTCGGCCAACTCGACCGCGCCTTCCATCTTCGAGGTGCCGCCGGTCAGCACGATGCCGGCCGGGATCAGGTCTTCGTAGCCGCTGCGACGCAGCTCGGCCTGGATCAGCGTGAACAGTTCGTCGTAACGCGGCTCGACCACTTCGGCCAAGGCCTGACGGGACAGCTCGCGCGGCGGACGATCACCGACGCTTGGGACCTTGATGGTTTCACCGGCGCCGGCCAGTTTGGCCAGGGCGCAGGCGTAGCGAATCTTGATTTCTTCGGCGTACTGAGTCGGAGTGCGCAACGCCATGGCGATGTCGTTGGTCACCTGATCACCAGCAATCGGGATCACCGCGGTGTGACGAATCGCGCCTTCGGTGAAGATGGCGATGTCGGTGGTACCGCCACCGATATCCACCAGGCACACGCCCAGCTCTTTCTCGTCATCGGTCAGTACCGAGTACGCAGAAGCAAGCTGCTCGAGAATGATGTCGTCGATTTCCAGACCGCAACGACGCACGCACTTTTCAATGTTCTGTGCAGCGTTCACCGCGCAGGTAACCACGTGAACCTTGGCTTCCAGACGAACGCCGGACATGCCCAAAGGCTCACGCACGCCTTCCTGGTTATCGATCACGTAATCCTGCGGCAACGTGTGCAGAACGCGCTGATCCGCCGGAATGGCCACGGCCTGGGCGGCATCGAGCACGCGCTCAAGGTCGGCCGAGCTGACTTCGCGATCACGAATCGCCACGATGCCGTGGGAGTTCAGGCTGCGAATGTGATTGCCGGCCACACCGACGAACGCCGAGTGAATCCGGCAACCGGCCATCAGTTGCGCTTCTTCGATCGCGCGCTGAATGGACTGCACGGTGGATTCGATATTCACCACCACGCCCTTCTTCAGGCCGCGGGACGGGTGAGTACCGATCCCGACGATTTCAAGTTGGCCATCGGCCGCGACCTCGCCTACCAGCGCCACCACCTTGGAGGTACCGATATCCAGACCGACGATCATTTTGCCGCTTTGCACGTTTGCCATGGTCCTGCCTCTTCTCAATTCTTCGCGACGGCGCGTTGGGCCGTCGTGGGCGCTACAGGTTCCCGCCAGCCGACGGCCAGGCCGTTGGCATAACGCAGGTCGATGCGCGCAATGTTCGTAATCTGTTCTTTAAGCGTCTTGTCGTAGATGGCAATGAAGCGGCGCATCTTTTCCACCAGGTGATCGCGACCCAGCAACAGCTCGATCCCAGGGCCCGCGCTACCCGCGCCAGTGGTCAAAAACCAGCTGCCGCGTTCACGCAATTCCAGCCGGGCAATCGAGAAGCCCAATGGCCGTAACATCTGGCTCAACACCTGATACTGCTGCATCACTTGCTGCTGAGCCCGTTGTGGGCCGAACAGCTGTGGCAAATGTTCGTAGTTGGCCAATTCACGCGGCGTAAACGCCTGCCCCTGGTTGTTCAGCAGCGCTTCGTCACCCCAACGGGCCACGGGCAGTTGCTCTTCCAGACGAATCACCACCTGGTCAGGCCAGACGCGACGCACTTCGGCGTGCGCAATCCATGGCATCTGTTCCAGCTCGGTACGCATGCTCGCCAGGTCAATGGTGAAGAAGCTTGCCGCCACGTACGGGGCGATCCGCTGCTGCACCGCTTGCTGGCTGATGTAACTCAAATCGCCCTGCACGTTGATCTTGGTGATCGGTCGGTCGGCGTACGGCAGCAAACGCTGTGCACCTTCGTAAGTACCGAACCCCAGCGCGACCAACAGCACGGGCCAGAACAAGGCTTTGAGAAAACCAAAATTGGCTTTCGGCAGGCGCACCGACATCGGCTCTTTGGCCACCATTCGGCTGGCACCCCGCGGCACCGGCTTGCGGCCGGGTGCGGGTGGCTGATGACGTAGCTGGGCGCCTTGCATGGTCTTAACCTCGCGGCTCTTCGTTACTGGCAGCGTGACCGGCAACACTGGCCGCCAGGATCGCCAACACCAACTGCTGGAAATCCAGACCGGCGGCGCGTGCGGCCATCGGGACCAGACTGTGATCGGTCATGCCCGGTGCGGTATTGACTTCCAGGAACCAGAACTGCCCATCGGCGTCCTGCATCACGTCAGCCCGTCCCCAACCGGCGATACCCAGCGCCTCACAGGCTTTTGCCGTGAGGTCCATGAGTTCTTGTTCTTTGGCGCTATCGAGGCCACACGGGATCCGGTACTGGGTATCGGAAGCCAGGTACTTGGCGTCGTAGTCATAGAAAGTGTGTGGCGTGCCCAAAGCGATCGGTGGCAACACCTGATCACGCAGGGTCGCGATGGTGAACTCCGGACCTTGAATCCATTGTTCGACCAACACTTGCGAATCGTAGGTACTGGCCGCTTTCCAGGCTTCGATCAACTCAGTTGCCGAAGTCACTTTGGCCATACCGATACTTGAACCTTCATGCGCCGGTTTGACGATCAAAGGGAAGCCCAGTTCCGTCGCCGCCAAAATACAGTCGGCTTCGCTGCTCAGTACCGCGTGACGTGGCGTCGGAATACCCAGGCTGTGCCAGACCTGTTTGGTCCGCAGCTTGTCCATGGCCAGTGCCGAGGCAAGGATGCCGCTGCCGGTGTACGGAATCCCTGCGCATTCGAGCAGGCCCTGCATGCTGCCGTCTTCACCGCCGCGACCGTGGAGAATGATGAAGGCGCGGTCGATTTTTTCGTTCAGCAGGCGCTGCAGGAAATCGTCGCCGACGTCGATGCCGAACGCATCCACGCCCGCAGTTTGCAGGGCTTCAAGCACTGCATTACCGGATTTCAGCGAAACCTCACGCTCAGCGCTTTTGCCACCGAACAGCACGGCCACACGGCCAAAGTCTTTCGGGGCGATTGTCGAGAACAGGTTGGCGTAGGCAGCAGTCATTTCAACTTCCCCTCGCTAGGAGCGACAACGGCCCCCGCGAACAAAGGACTCTTCAACAGTTTCGGTGCAAGACCGCCGATATCACCGGCGCCCTGGCACAGCAGGATGTCGCCGGCACGCAGCAGCGGCTTGACCACCGGCGCGAGGTCGACACCACGCTCGATGTAGATCGGGTCGAGCTGACCGCGCTGGCGGATGCTGTTGCACAGCTTGCGACTGTCAGCCCCCGGGATCGGTTCTTCGCCGGCCGGATAGACTTCCATCAGCAGCAACACGTTGGCGTCGGCCAGTACATTGACGAAATCGTCGTACAGGTCACGGGTGCGGCTGTAACGGTGCGGCTGGTAAACCATCACCAGACGGCGATCCGGCCAGCCACCGCGCACAGCTTTGATCACCGCTGCAACTTCGGTCGGGTGGTGACCGTAGTCGTCCACCAGCATCACGTTGCCGCCTTCGACCGGCAGCTCGCCGTAGACCTGGAAGCGTCGGCCAACCCCCTGGAAGCCCGACAGCCCCTGAACGATGGCTTCATCGCTGACGCCCTCGTCGGTCGCGATGCAAATGGTCGCCAGCGAGTTCAATACGTTGTGGTTGCCCGGCATATTCACCGAGACATCCAGCGGTTCACGATCAGGACGCAGCACGGTGAAGAAGGTCTGCATGCCTTGCTGGCGAACATTGATGGCGCGCACGTCGGCGTCTTCGCTGAAGCCGTAGGTGACCGTCGGGCGTTTCACCAGCGGGAGAATTTCGCGTACCACCGGATCGTCCAGGCACATCACCGCCAGGCCGTAGAACGGCAGGTTGTGGAGGAACTCGACGAAGGTTTTCTTCAGTTTGTTGAAGTCACCGTCGTAGGTCGCCATGTGGTCGGCGTCGATGTTGGTGACGACGGCCACCAGCGGCTGCAAGTGCAGGAAGCTGGCATCGCTTTCGTCGGCTTCGGCGATCAGGTAACGGCTGGTGCCCAGCTGGGCATTGGTGCCTGCTGCATTCAGACGACCACCGATCACGAAGGTCGGATCCAGGCCTCCGGCCGCGAACACCGAAGCGATCAGGCTGGTGGTGGTGGTTTTGCCGTGAGTGCCGGCGACGGCAATGCCGTGGCGGTAGCGCATCAGCTCAGCGAGCATTTCGGCACGCGGCACCACGGGAATACGACGTTCCAGGGCCGTCGCGACTTCCGGGTTGGAGGTGTTCACAGCGCTCGACACCACCAGTACATCGGCGCTCGCGCTGTTCTCGGCGCGGTGGCCGATGAAGATCTGGGCGCCGAACGATTCGAGACGCTCGGTTACAGGCGAAGCCTTCAGATCGGAACCGGACACTTGATAGCCCAGGTTCAGCAACACTTCGGCAATCCCGCACATGCCCACACCGCCGATGCCGACGAAGTGAATGCGACGGATGCGGCGCATTTCCGGTTGCGGCATGGCTTTCTGATTCTCAACCATGAACCACCTCCAGGCAGATATCGACCACGTTGCGGGTTGCATCAGGTTTAGCCAGGCGACGAGCGGCGCCAGCCATGTCGTTGAGTCGTTGCGGTTGCATCAAGACCTCTGTCAGGCGTGCAGCGAGATCCGCTGCGCCAGTCGTTCTTTGCGGCATCAGGAAGGCAGCGCCTTCACGAGCCAAATATTCGGCATTGCGGGTCTGGTGATCGTCGATCGCGTGGGGCAAAGGCACCAGCATCGAGGGCAGACCGGCAGCAGCCAGCTCACTGACAGTCAGCGCGCCTGCGCGACAGACCACCAGGTCGGCCCAACCATAGGCTTGGGCCATGTCTTTGATGAAAGGCTGCACTTGCGCCTCGACACCGACAGTGCGATAGCGCTCGGCAGTCACTTCATCGTGGTTTTTACCAGCCTGATGAAACACTTCCGGACGCAGTTCAGCGGGAACCAGCGACAGGGCTTCAGGCAGCAATTTGTTCAACGGCTCTGCCCCAAGGCTTCCGCCGAGGATCAGCAAACGCGCTTTGCGTCCGGCCAAGGCTGGACGCGATGTTTCGAGGAACAACTCGGTGCGCACCGGGTTACCGGTAGTGCGCCGGCTGCCACTGGCAGCAAAGGTGTCCGGGAAAGCTTCGCAGACTCGCGCGGCCAACGGCACCAGCAGCCGATTGGCGGTACCAGCGACGGCGTTCTGTTCATGAACGATGACGGGCACACCGGCCAATTTGGCGGCTACACCACCGGGACCAGTGACATATCCGCCAAAGCCCAGGACGCAGACCGGTTTCAGCTGACGAATGACGGCACGTGCCTGCCAGATCGCCTTGAGCAATACAAAAGGTGCCTTGAGCAGCGACAGCTTGCTCTTGCCACGCAGGCCGCTGACATTGATCAAGTGCAACGGCAGGCCGGCATTCGGGACCAATTCGTTTTCGATCCCGCGTGGTGTCCCGAGCCAGTGCACGGTATAGCCACGCGCCTGAAACTCGCGAGCGCAGGCCAGCGCCGGGAACACGTGGCCACCGGTGCCGCCTGCCATGATCAGCACGTTAGCGCCCATGGGTCGGCTCCTCGGCGAAGTCGCTCTCACTGAACTCCATCTCTTCGCTGCCCAAGTGGGTTCGACTCTCCCATTCGATGCGCAACAACAAGCCAAGGCAGGCGCAGCAGATCACCAACGAACTGCCGCCATAACTGAGGAACGGCAAGGTCAGGCCCTTGGTCGGCAGCAGGCCGACGTTCACCCCGATGTTGATCAGGAACTGGCCAATCCACAGGAACGACAAACCGTAGGCGACATAAGCGGCGAAGAATTGCTTGGCCTTTTCTGCCCACAAACCGATGTACATGCCACGAATACAGACAAAGACGAACAGTGCGACCGTACACAAGGAACCCACGGCACCCAGCTCTTCGGCCAGGACCGAGAACACGAAGTCAGTGTGGGCTTCCGGCAGGTAGAACTGTTTTTGCACGCTGTTGCCCAGGCCAACGCCCAGCCATTCGCCGCGACCGAAGGCGATCAATGCTTGAGACAATTGATAGCCAGCGCCGAACTGGTCGGCCCATGGATCCGCAAAGTTGGTCAGGCGCGCCATTCGATACGGCTGCACTTGAATCAACAACACCACCGCCGCGACAGCCAGGACAACCATCAAGGAAAAACGGAACAGCCCGACCCCGCCCAGGAACAGCATCGCAGCCGCCGCCGCCATCATCACGACGGTGGCACCGAAGTCCGGCTCCATCAGCAACAGACCGGCCATTGGCAGCAACACGATGAACGGCTTGAAGAAGCCCATCCAGCTCTCGCGAACTTCTTTCTGCCGACGCACCAGATAACCGGCGAGGTAGATCACCACGAACACCTTGGCGATCTCGGAAGGCTGAACGTTGAAGAAACTGAAGCCGATCCAGCGCATCGAACCGTTCACTTCACGGCCGATCCCCGGGACGATCACCATCACCAGCAAACCGAACGCACCGATCAGCATCAGCCAGCCCAGGCGTTGCCAGGTGGCGATCGGGATCATCATGGTGACGATGCAGGCACCCAAGCCGAGCACGACGTAAATCAGGTGACGAATCATGTAATACAGGGCACTGCCCGACTGCACTGCCGCCACTTCGGTCGATGCCGAGGCAATCATGACCAGCCCCAGCCCCAGCAACGCCAGGCAACCGGCGAGCATCGGGAAGTCGAGGTCGATACCACGCCCGGTGATGAGCGGCGAAGGGTACGGTTTGATGATGTTTGTCAAGCTCATGCCAAGTCCTCCACGGCCTGAGCAAACAGGTGCCCACGCTCTTCGTAGTTCTTGAACATGTCGAAACTGGCACAAGCCGGCGACAGCAGCACCGCATCACCCGGTTGGGCAATAGCACGGCATTGCTCGACCGCTTCGATCAGCGAGTTGACGCGAATCAGTGGCACGGCATCGCCGATGGCCTGGCCAATCAGCTCGGAATCACGGCCCATCAACACCACGGCGCGGCAGTTGGCCGCGACCGGATCACGCAGATCCTTGAACTCGGCACCTTTGCCGTCGCCACCGGCAATCAGCACCAGCTTGCCTTCGATGTCTGCGCCCAGGCCTTCGATGGCGGCCAAAGCGGCGCCAACGTTAGTGGCTTTGGAATCGTTGTAGTAGCTCACGCCGTTCAGGTCGCGGACCCACTGGCAGCGATGTTCAAGCCCGGCGAAGGTGCGCAGGCTCGACAGCATGGCGTCGAACGGCAGGCCAACGGCGTGCCCCAGGGCCAATGCCGCGAGGGCGTTGGACTGGTTATGCGCGCCGCGAATTTTCAGCTCGCGCACCGGCATCAGGTTCTGGAATTCAAAGGCCAGATACTTCTCGCCATTTTCCTCGCGCAGACCAAAAGCCTTGAAATCAGGTTTGCTCAGACCGAAGGTCCAGCACGGCAGGCCCTCGCTCATCAACGGACGGCTCAGTGCATCCTGACGATTGACCACGACTTGCTTCGCGCCACGGAAGATCCGGTGCTTGGCCAGGTGATACGCCGGCAGGCCACTGTAACGGTCCATATGGTCTTCGCTGACGTTCAGCACAGTGGCCACTTCGGCCCCCAGATGATCGGTGGTCTCCAGCTGGAAGCTCGAGAGTTCCATCACGTACAGCTCGACGTCATCGCTCAACAGGTCGAGCGCCGGAGTACCGAGGTTGCCGCCCACCGCCACGCGCTTGCCGGCCGCTGCCGCCATTTCGCCGACCAGAGTGGTCACGGTGCTTTTTGCGTTGGAACCGCTGATGGCAACAATCGGCGCCTTTGCGTTACGTGCGAACAGTTCGATATCACCCGACAGCTTCACGCCACGGGCAGCCGCCGCTTGCAGGGCCGGAGTCGCCAAGGCCAGGCCCGGGCTCACGTAGAGCTCGTCGGCACGGCAGAGGAATTCGACATCCAGCTCGCCACAACGCACTTCCACCTGCGGATAGTCACGACGCAGCGTGGCCAGCTCCGGTGGGTTTTCCCGCGTATCGGCGACAGCGAACGACACGCCCCGGTTCGCCAGGAAGCGAACCAGGGACATGCCGCTCTTGCCGAGGCCGACAACGATGCGGAAGTGGTCAGAAGCGATCAGAGACACTCGTTCTACCTCAGCTTCAGGGTGGCAAGGCCGACCAGTACGAGAATCACGGTGATGATCCAGAAACGGACGATCACACGTGGCTCGGGCCAGCCCTTGAGTTCAAAGTGGTGGTGAATCGGTGCCATGCGGAATACGCGGCGACCGGTCAATTTGAAAGAGGCAACCTGAATGACCACCGACAGGGTTTCCATCACGAACACGCCGCCCATGATGAACAGGACGATTTCCTGACGAACGATCACGGCAATGGTGCCCAGAGCCGCGCCCAGCGCCAGTGCGCCGACGTCGCCCATGAAGACTTGAGCCGGGTACGTGTTGAACCAGAGGAAACCCAGGCCGGCACCGATCAGCGCGCCGCAGAACACGATCAGCTCACCTGCGCCCGGGACATAAGGGATCAGCAGGTATTCGGCGAATTTCACGTTACCCGACAGGTAGCAGAAGATCCCCAGCGCGCCGCCAACCATCACGGTTGGCATGATCGCCAGGCCGTCGAGGCCGTCGGTCAGGTTGACCGCGTTGCTGGAGCCGACGATCACGAAGTAGGTCAGGACGATGAAGCCTGCGCCCAGCGGAATGCTGTAGTCCTTGAGCATCGGCAGGATCAGGGTGGTTTCCACCGGCGACGTTGCGGTCATATAAAGGAAGATCGCCGCGCCCAGACCGAACACCGACTGCCAGAAGTACTTCCAACGGCTCGGCAAGCCACGGGAGTTCTTCTCGATCACTTTGCGGTAATCGTCGACCCAGCCCACGGCACCGAACAGCAGGGTGACCAGCAACACGACCCAGACATAGCGGTTGTGCAGGTCTGCCCAGAGCAAGGTACTGACGCCGATGGCGGTCAGAATCAATGCGCCACCCATGGTCGGAGTGCCCGACTTGGACAAGTGCGATTGCGGGCCATCATTACGGACAGACTGGCCGATCTGGCGGTTCTGCAAGGTGCGGATCATCCATGGACCCAAGCACAGCGACAACGACAATGCGGTCAGCACACCGAGAATCCCGCGCAGGGTCAGGTACTGAAAGACCGCGAAGCCTTTGTAGAACTGTTGCAGATACTCCGCTAACAACAGCAGCATTAATGTTTCTCCCCGCTCGAACCGCACAAAGCCGCAACGACGTTTTCCATCGCAGCGCTTCGCGAGCCCTTGATCAAAATAGTGGTGTTTGTATCGTGTTCGGCGCCCAGCGCCGCAATCAGATCAGCCTGATTGGCAAAGTGACGAGCCTGCTCACCGAAGGCTGCGACGGCATGCGCCATCATCGGGCCAACGGCGTAAAGCGCTGAAACCTTGCCGCTGGCGTACGCACCAACGTCGCGGTGCCCCTGCTCCGCCCACTCGCCCAACTCGCCAATATCCCCGAGCACCAGAACGGTGCGGCCGGAAAAGCCGGCGAGTATATCAATGGCCGCGCACATTGAGGCGGGGTTCGCGTTGTAAGTGTCATCGATCACACGCATGCCGTTGGTCGCCAGTTGCGCGACAGTGCGACCCTTGACCGGTTGCACCGCATTCAGCCCGGTGGCGATACCGAACAGCGACACACCCAGAGCATGAGCGGCAGCCGCAGCGGCCAGGGCATTGGCAACGTTGTGGTTGCCGAGCAGGTTCAGTTGAACCGGCTCGACGCCTTGCGGGCTGTGCAGCTTGAAGGACGGGCAACCGCGTGCGTCACGAGCCAGATCAGTGGCATGGAAATCGGCACGGCTGTCGTTCAGGGCAAAGCTCAGCACCTGACGACCGGCGGCGCGCTTCTTCCAGATGTCGAAAGCCTTGTCGTCGAGGTTCAGAACGGCGACGCCATCAGCGTCCAGCCCTTCGAGAATCTCGCCCTTGGCTTCAACGATTTTTTCCGGCCCGCCGAATTCGCCGACGTGGGCGCTCCCGGCATTGTTGATCACAGCCACATGCGGCTTGGTCATGCCGACGGTGTAGGCGATCTCGCCGATCCGCGAAGCACCCAGCTCGATGACGGCCGCGGTGTGTTCCGCGGCCAGTTCGAGCAAGGTCAGCGGAACGCCGAGGTCATTGTTCAAGTTGCCACGGGTCGCCAATACCGGCCCGCGCGTGCGCAGGATGCTCGCGAGCATTTCCTTGACCGTGGTTTTGCCGCTGGAACCGGTAATCGCCGCAACCGGGTTCGAATACGCCGCACGGTTCAGCGCGCCGAGTTCGCCCAAGGCCTGACGGGTGTCCTTGACCAGCAACTGCGGCAACGTGGCATTCGCCACTTCACGCTCGACCAGGGCCGCGACCGCGCCTTTGGCAGCAACGTCGTTCAGGTAGTCATGACCATCGAAACGTGGCCCGGTCAGGGCGACAAACAACTGGCCCGGCTTGATCGCGCGGCTGTCGATGCTGACGCCATCGAAACGGCTATCGGCAGCCAGCAGACGGCCGGCCAATGGGCCCGTCACTTCGCTCAACGTCAAGGCTTTAAGCATGGGCCACCTCCCACGCGGTCAAGGCACGGTCGGCCTCCACCAAATCAGAGAAATCATGGCGTTCGCCGTTGATTTCCTGATAGTCCTCGTGACCTTTACCGGCCAGAACAATCACGTCATCCGCACTGGCGCTGGCGATCAACTGGGCAATCGCCTGGCCACGGCCGGCGACGAAACGGACGTTATCCACCGCCGTGAAACCGGCGCGGATATCGTCGAAAATCTGTGCAGGGTCTTCGCTGCGCGGGTTGTCATCGGTGACCAGCACACCGTCAGCCAGACGCTCGACCACTTCGGCCATCAGCGGACGCTTGCCGCGATCGCGATCACCGCCACAACCGAACAGGCAGAGCAATTGGCCCTTGGCATGTGGACGCAGGGCCATCAGGACTTTTTCCAGCGCATCCGGGGTATGGGCGTAGTCGACCACCACCAGCGGCTGAGTGCCGCCGCCCAGACGCTGCATGCGACCGGCCGGGCCTTCGAGTTTTGGCAGTACGCAGAGGATTTCATCCAGCGCGTAATCCAGACCGAGCAAGGCACCGACTGCGGCCAGTACGTTGCTCAGGTTGAAGCGGCCGAGCAAGGTACTGCGCAAATGGTGTTCGCCCTGCGGCGTAACCAGAGTCGCGCGCACGCCTTCATCGTCGAACTGCGCTTCACGGCAATAGAGGTAGGCGCTGGTGTCTTCCAGGCTATAAGTGATCAGGCGCGACTCACGCTCTTGCGCAGCGAGTTGCCGACCGAACTCGTCGTCGAGGTTAACCACCCGGCACTTCAGATCGTTCCAGGCAAACAGCTTGGCCTTGGCCTCGCCATAGGCTTGCATGGTCCCGTGATAATCCAGGTGATCGCGCGACAGGTTGGTCATCACCGCCACATCGAACGCCAGTGCAGTCACGCGCCCTTGATCCAGACCGTGGGAGGACACTTCCATGGCCACGGCTTTGGCGCCGGCCTTTTTCAGGTCGGCCAGGGTGGCCTGTACCGCAATCGGGTTCGGCGTGGTGTGCAGGCCACTTTCCAGTGCGCCGTAGAAACCGGTGCCCAGGGTGCCGACTATGCCGCAGTGCTGCCCCAGCAGGTCCAGCGCTTGTGCGACCAGTTGGGTCACGCTGGTTTTACCGTTGGTGCCGGTCACGCCAATCAGGTTCAGGTTACGGCTCGGGTCGCCGTAAAAACGCCCGGCAACATCCGACAGCTGCGCGGCCAGGCCTTTGACCGGAATCAGCGGTACATCGGTAATCGGCAGAACGGTCGCGCCTTCGACTTCGTAGGCGACTGCGGCAGCGCCACGTTGCAAGGCATCGGCAATGTGCGTACGACCGTCGAGTTTAGCGCCGGGGACGGCCAGAAACAGATCGCCCGCACGGACATTACGGCTGTCCAGGGTCAGTTCGCGAATCAACAAATCACGACCCGCGTGGGCGAAAATCTTGTTCAGGCTAAGAGACATCAGCCGCGCCCTCCATTGGCTTTAACAGGGATAACCGGGGTAGCGTTGGCCTGCTGAGTGGTCGGCAGGTTGTCCGGCGTGACGTTCATCAGACGCAGGGTGCCGGACATCACTTTGCTGAATACCGGTGCCGAAACCAGACCACCGAAATAGCCGGCCTTGGTCGGCTCATCGATGACCACGACGATCGCGTAACGCGGATCACTCATAGGACCAAACCCCGCGAACAGCGAGCGGTAGGAATTCTCGGCGTAGCCTTTGGTGCCCACCGACGTCTTACGTGCGGTACCGGACTTGCCAGCAACGTGATAGGCCGGCACTTGCGCACGGAATACACCGCGCGGGGCTTCGATCACTTGCTGCAGCATACCCTGCATGGTTTTCGCCACGGCTTCCGGAATCACTTGGGTGGTTTGCGCTGCCTTGTCGGTCTTGATCAGGGTCAGCGGCGCAATACGACCGTTGTTGGCCAGCGCCGAGAAGGCGTGGACCAGTTGAATGGCGGTCACCGAAATCCCGTAGCCGTACGACAACGTGGCCGTCTCGGCCTTGCGCCATTCGCGATAGTTCGGCAGGTTGCCGACACGCTCGCCCGGGAAACCCAGACCGGTGTCCTGGCCGAGGCCGACTTTCTGTGCCAGGCGGAAAATGGTTTCGCCGCCGATATCGAAGGCGACCTTACTCATGCCGACGTTACTGGAGTTGATCAGAATGCCGGTCAGGTCCAGCACCGGGCCTTCGGTCTTGGATACGTCCTTGATGGTGTATTTACCAATCTGCAAGCTGCCCGGATACACCTCGACAGTATCGCTCGGCTTCCAGCGACCGGTTTCAATGGCAGCGCTCATGGAGATCGCCTTCATGGTCGAACCCGGTTCGAACACGTCGATCATCGCGCGGTTACGCATCATCGCCGGTTGCAGGTTGCGACGGTTGTTCGGGTTGTAGGTCGGCTGGTTGACCATGGCGAGGATCTCGCCGGTCTTGACGTCCATGATCACCAGGCTGCCAGCCTTGGCGCCGTTCTCGATGATTGCGTTGCGCAGCTCGCGGTTCGCCAGGTATTGCAGACGCAGGTCAATCGACAACGCCAAGGGCTTGCCGGCCTTGGCGTTTTTGGTCACTTGAACGTCTTTGATCAGTCTGCCGCGCCGGTCCTTGATGACCTGACGCTTGCCAGCGACACCGGCCAGCCATTCGTCGTACGCCAATTCCACGCCTTCACGCCCGTGGTCATCGATGTCGGTAAAGCCGACCATGTGCGCGGTGACTTCGCCGGCCGGGTAGAAACGCCGGAACTCTTCGATGCCGTAAACGCCCGGCACTTTCAGATCGATCACGACCTGGCCCTGCTCGGGAGTCAGCCCACGCACCAGATAGATGAATTCTTTATTCGCCTGAGCTTCGAGTCTCTCGGCCAGGGCTTTAGGGTCCTGACCCAGCGCAGCCGCCAGTGCCGGCCACTTTTCCTTGGCCAGTTGCATTTCCTTGGGGTTGGCCCACAGGGTGGTGACCGGGGTACTCACGGCCAACGGCTCGCCGTTACGGTCGGTGATCAAACCACGGTGAGCCGGAATCGGGATGTGTCGAACACTGCGCGCATCGCCCTGACCAATCAGGAAGTCACGGTCGATCACCTGCAGGTCGATGATCCGCCAGGCGATGGCTGCCACCATGACACCCAGCAAGCCGAGCACCACACGAAACCGCCACGGAAAGAGTGCCCCTTCGAGTTTCATCATGGCGCCACCATCCGCACTTCAGCGGCGCCGGGAATGCGCATCTTCAGTTGTTCGGTGGCCAATACTTCGATACGGCTGTGGGCGGTCCAGGTGCTCTGCTCAAGAATCAACCGGCCCCACTCTGCCTGCGCCTTGTCGCGCACACTCAACTCGTTGTACAGCGAGTTCAACAACTGACGGTTCCAGTGAGCGCTATAGGAAACCCCAATCGCAGAGATCAATACAGCGATAAAAAGCAGCAGCATGAAAAAGCTGCCGCCTGGAAGTGGCTTGGCGAAGAGCTTGCTCACCGAAGTTTCTCCGCGACACGCATGACGGCGCTACGGGAACGAGGGTTGGCTTTGAGTTCGGCTTCGCTGGCGAACTGTGGTTTGCCATGAATCTTGATTTTCGGCACAAAGGCTTCGAAACGTACCGGCAGGTTGCGCGGCAGGTTATCGGTTTCGCCCTTGACCAGTTTGCGCATGAACAGTTTGACGATGCGGTCTTCCAGCGAGTGGAAGCTGATCACCACCAGGCGACCGCCCACTTCAAGGGCTTCGAGCGCGGCTTCGAGGCCGGTCTCAAGATCGCCCAACTCGTTGTTGACGTGAATTCGCAGGCCCTGGAACGCGCGGGTAGCCGGGTTCTTGCCCTTTTCCCAGGCAGGGTTGGCCACTTTCAGGACTTCAGCCAGATCGCCAGTGCGCTCGAAGGGCTTGATGTCGCGGCGCTCGGCCACGGCACGGGCCATACGGCCGGAGAAACGCTCTTCGCCGTATTCCTTGAACACGCGGGCAATTTCTTCGACAGGTGCGTTGTTGACGAACTCTGCCGCGCTGACCCCGCGAGACGGGTCCATGCGCATGTCCAGCGGGCCGTCGTTGAGGAAACTGAAGCCCCGCTCCGGATCGTCGAGCTGTGGCGAAGACACGCCCAGATCGAGCAGAACGCCGCTGACCTTGCCAGCCAGGCCGCGCTCGGCAACTTCCGAACCGAGCTCGGCAAAGCTGCGCTGCACAACGACAAAGCGGCCGTCTTCGGCCGCTAGCGTTTGCCCGGTGGCAATCGCCTGAGGATCTTTGTCGAACCCCAGCAACCGACCATCGGGACCGAGCTGGCTGAGAATCAGGCGACTATGCCCCCCCGCCCGAACGTGCCATCCAGATAGCAGCCATCAGGGCGTACGGCAAGAGCCTCAACGGCTTCGTCAAGCAGTACGGTGATGTGGTTAAAGCCGCTATCAATAGTCACAGGATCAAATCACGCAGTTCATCAGGCATGGCGCCCGGTTGTTGAATAGCAGCCAGGTCAGCAGCAGAAACCGCATCCCAGGCATCCTCGTCCCACAATTGGAACTTGTTCAGTTGGCCTACCAGCATCGCGCGCTTATCCAATTTGGCGTATTCGCGCAGACGCGGCGGAACCAGAAAACGACCACTGCTATCGAGTTCGAGGTCGACGGCATTACCAATCAGCAAACGTTGCAAGCGACGGTTCTCTTCGCGAAGAGAAGGCAGTGCGCGCAGTTTGGTTTCAATCAGCTCCCACTCATCAAGTGGGTAAACGCACAAACAAGGGTCAACGGCATCAATTGTGACAATTAATTGCCCGGAACTTCGCGAAACGAGCTCGTCACGATACCGGCTCGGCATGGCGAGACGGCCTTTTGCATCGAGACTGATAGCGTTAGCTCCGCGAAACACGTCAGCGTTTCTCCAAATTCTAGCGTTTTACGCTTAAAAAACCCACTTCATGCCACTTTCCGCCACTTGCGCACACTATAGGAATGCGCCCACCACACCGTCAAGGCGCGGAGTGAAGGAAAACCCTTACAGATCGGAGATTTAGCGCTGTAAAAGAAGGGGTTACGCGTATTTGGTGGATGAGTTAGCTCAATAACTTGAAGCAGCACTGAAGGCTACGTTCAGAAGTTAAAGTGATTTATTAAGAGTAAGATTTTTTCGGTATTACAAAAGCGCTTCTGCTATTGATTCAAGCAGGGAGGGAATTGGCCACTACCCGGGTGATGCGACTAACGGTTCAAGCGCTGGCTAATCGGTATTACAAAGCCCTTCTGCCACTGATTCAAGCAGGGAGGAATTGGCCACTACCCGGATGATGCGACTAACGGTTCAAGCGCTGGCTAATCGGTATTACTCAACCCCTCCTGCTATTGATTCTGCAAGGAGGGAAATTGCTACTACGAACGCTCCGCTCAAAGATTCAAGCAGAGAGGGAAAAAGGTGGAGAGTCGATCTATAAGCCGGGTTCTGTCTTGAACAGTCATTCGTCTACGATGGCCATCACTGGACATCTTTAGCAACCTACCCGGTCCCAGCGCGGGCCACGCCTTGGGACCCTATTTGGTCTTGCTCCAAGTGGGGTTTACCTAGCCACGAACTGTTGCCAGTCGTGCGGTGCGCTCTTACCGCACCTTTTCACCCTTACCGGCACCGAAGTGCTTAGGCGGTTATTTTCTGTGGCACTTTCCGTAGGCTCACGCCTCCCAGGCATTACCTGGCACTTCGCCCTATGGAGCCCGGACTTTCCTCCCCCCCTAATTTTCATAGAGGGCAGCGACTGTCCAATCGACTCTCCGCCGCAAAGGTTAACGGCAGAGAGCCCGAAGAACAAGCGATAAAAGCCTTTTACCGCTCTACAACCCGCGTTTTTACTCGCCCTTCTGCTTATCCAGGGCCACCTGATAGAGAACGTTCTTGCGCTCGCCGGTAATTTGCGCCGCCAAAGCCGCAGCACGCTTGAGTGGCATTTCTTCGAGCAGCAGATTGAGAATACGCATCGCCTCGCTACTCACCGCCTCCTCACTCTCCGGTGCCGACCAGCCCGCCACCAACACCACACACTCGCCGCGCTGCTGATTGCTATCGTTTTCGACGAATGCACGCAATTCGGCCAACGGCAGCCCCTTGAGGGTTTCGAAGGTTTTGGTCAGCTCGCGAGCGAGCAAGGCCGGACGCTCTGCACCGAACACCAGCTCCATGTCCTGCAAGCACTCAAGAATCCGGTGTGGCGCTTCGTAAAAGATCAGCGTACGCGGCTCTTCCTTTATGGACTCCAGACGCGCACGTCGCCCCACCGCCTTGGCCGGCAAAAAACCCTCGAAGATGAACCGGTCAGACGGCAACCCCGCCGCAGACAAGGCCGCAATCAGCGCGCAAGCACCAGGAACCGGCACTACATTGATTCCTGCTGCCCGCGCCTGACGCACCAGGTGATAACCCGGATCAGAGATCAGCGGCGTCCCTGCATCGGAAATCAGCGCGACACTGTCCCCGGCCAGCAAACGCGTGATGAAGCGACTGCCCTCATCGCGCTCATTGTGTTCATGACACGCCGCCAGCGGCGTGGCGATCCCGAAATGTTGCAGCAACCGCAAGGAGTGACGAGTGTCTTCAGCTGCGATCAACGCCACTTCACGCAAGATTTTCAGCGCCCGCGCACTGATGTCGTCCAGGTTGCCGATGGGCGTCGCCACCACATAAAGCGAGCCAGCAACGGAATTCAAAGCACCTGGAGCAGTCAAAGCGCACACCTCATGATCGGTAAAACCGGCATTGTAGCGCGTAGAAGTGCCTTGAATGCGCACAGCAATCATCTTGCGCCGCGCCCTTTTGTTGATCCCCGTAACATTTACACGACCTAAATTGAAGGTTTAACGCCAGTAACATCGCGCCCCGGCCAGCGCTTGGGTACAATTCCACGCTAATTTGATCGAGTATCAGGAACATTACATGATCGCTTGCCTGCGGCTGTTCTCTGCCCTCTGCCTCGCTGCTCTGTTGGTGGCTTGCGCCAGCTCGCCCTCCTCCAGCCTTGGCGAACTTCCACGGACTGCGGATGCCAGTATCGAGCAATTGCTCGAACAGGCTGCCACCAGCACAACTCCGGAAAAGGCCGCCCTGTTGCGCCTGAGCGCGGCAGACCTGGCCTATCGCCAGGGCAATGCCGGCCAGTCTGCACAAATTCTGCAACAGGTCCCGATGGATCAGTTGAAGCCTGGCCAACAGGTCTTCGCCAGCACCCTGGCCGCCGAACTGGCGATGACTCGTAACCAGCCCAAGGCAGCACTGACCGCCTTGAGCCATCCGAGCCTGCAACGCCTGAGCGAGTTGCCGGTCGAGCAGCAAGTGCGCACGGGCACCGTCCATGCCCGCGCCCTTGAAGCCGACGGCCAGACCCTGGCCGCCGCCCGAGAACGCATCTTTATCGCCCCGCTGCTCAGCGGCGACGTGGCCAGCAAAAACCATGAGGCCATCTGGGCACTCATTGCGTCGCTGCCGACCGATCAACTGCAACCCATCACCACCGACGACCTCGGCGGCTGGATGAGTCTGGCCGTGGCGGTGAAAAACGCCGGCACACTGGAACAGCAACAGGCCGCTATCGACAACTGGCGCGCACAGCACCCCAAACACCCTGCCGCAATTGTGCTGCCACTGCCGCTGACCCAACTCAAGCAAATGGCCAGCCAACCGCTCAGCAAGATCGGCCTGCTGCTGCCGCAAGACGGTCCGCTGGCGTCGGTCGCCAAAGCACTGCGCGAAGGCTTCATGGCCGCTCACTATCAGGCCCAACAAGCCGGACAGAAGCCGCCTGCCATCGAGTTCTATGACAGCTCGCACCTGACCTCGCTGGACGACTTCTATCGCAAAGCCCAAGCCGACGGCGTGCAACTGGTGATCGGCCCGCTGGAAAAACCGCTGGTCAAACAACTCAGCGCTCGCCCGCAACTGCCGATCACCACACTCGCGCTGAACTACAGCGAAGGCGAACAAGGTCCAGCCCAACTATTCCAGTTCGGCCTGGCTGCCGAAGACGAAGCCCGCGAAGTTGCCCGTCGCGCACGTGCCGACGGCCTGCATCGCGCCGCCGCCCTGGTGCCGAAAGGCGAATGGGGCGATCGCGTGCTCAAAGCCTTCCGTCAGGATTGGGAAGCCAACGGTGGCACCGTCATTGGCATCGAACGTGTTGATCAACCGGTAGCCCTGGCTCAGCAAATCGCCGACCTGTTCCAGCTGCGTCAAAGCGAAGGTCGTGCCAAGAGCCTGCAAAGCACCGTAGGCTCGCAGGTGGCTGCACAACCTTCGCGCCGCCAGGACATCGAGTTCATTTTCCTCGCTGCGACTCCGCAACAAGCCCAGCAAATCAAGCCAACACTGAACTTCCAATACGCGGGCGACGTGCCGGTTTACGCCACCTCCCACGTGTACAGTGCCAGCGGTGACCAGAACCAGTACAACGACATGAACGGCATTCGCTTCTGCGAAACCCCATGGTTGCTGGACGCCAACGACCCACTGCGCAGGCAAGTGACCGCCCAATGGCCACAAGCCGCTGGCAGCCTGGGCCGCCTGTACGCCATGGGTGTCGACGCCTATCGCCTGGCGCCACGCCTGGGTCAACTCAAGGCCCTGCCAGACAGCAGCATCGACGGTCAGTCGGGCACCCTGAGCATGACGTCGTCGCAACGCATTCAACGTCAGCTGCCGTGGGCACAGTTCATCAACGGTCAGGTTCAACGCCTGCCCGACACGCCACGCTGATGCCCGACAGGTCACGCCAACAAAGCGGTCGAGATGCTGAAAGCCAGGCGCTCAAGCATCTCCAGCAACAAGGTCTGCGCCTCCTGGCGCAGAACTGGTTGTGTAAACGCGGCGAGCTTGATCTGGTCATGCTTGATGGCGATACAGTAGTATTCGTCGAAGTCCGCTACAGACAAAACACCCAATGGGGTGGCGCACTCGGTAGCATCGATGCGCGCAAGCGTCAGAAACTGATACTCGCCGCGCAGTATTTCCTGCAGCGCGAGTCGCGCTGGGCCAACTCCCCCTGCCGTTTCGATGTGGTTGCCATAGACGGCAGTGCGGCTCATTTGAACTGGCTAAGGAACGCCTTTGACAGCTGACTGCTCAAAGGCAAGGCCGATCTTCACTCAACACTTTTGCTCTTTGCTTTGCGGGCCGCACATTGCTGTGCCACCAAGCCGCGCTACTTAAGGTCACACAGATGGACATGCAATCCCGAATTCGCCAGCTTTTTCAGGCCAGTATCGATACCAAGCAACAGGCGATGGACGTACTTGCACCGCACATCGAGCAAGCCAGCCAGGTGATGGTCAACGCCCTGCTCAACGAAGGCAAAATGCTCTCGTGCGGCAACGGCGGTTCGGCCGGTGACGCGCAACACTTCTCCTCCGAGCTGCTCAACCGCTTCGAGCGCGAACGCCCGAGCCTGCCGGCCATTGCGCTGACGACCGACAGCTCGACGATCACCTCGATTGCCAACGACTACAGCTACAACGAAATCTTCTCCAAACAGATCCGCGCGCTCGGCCAACCCGGCGACGTGCTGCTGGCGATCTCCACTAGCGGCAACTCGGCAAACATTATTCAAGCGATCCAGGCCGCACACGATCGCGAAATGATTGTCGTAGCATTGACTGGACGCGATGGCGGCGGCATGGCTTCGCTGTTATTGCCCGAAGACGTTGAAATTCGCGTACCGGCCAATGTCACTGCACGTATTCAGGAAGTCCACCTGCTGGCGATCCATTGTCTTTGCGACTTGATCGACAGCCAATTGTTCGGGAGTGAAGAATGACCCTTAATCGCCTTGGCCTTCTGGCCTTGACTCTAAGCCTGGGCATCAGCGGCTGCACCTCGGTAATCACCGCGAGCCGCGAAGCCCCCATTGAAGACGATCGCGGCACTCGCACCTTCGGCAGCAAGATCGACGATTCCCTGATCGAAACCAAGGTCGGCGTGAACGTGGCCAAGGCCAACCCGGACCTGGACAAAAGCTCGCACATCATCGTCACCAGCTTCAACGGTGTCGTGCTGCTCGCCGGGCAAACGCCACGCCCCGACCTCAAGGAACTGGCCGGGCAAGCCGCCGCTGCAGTTCAGCGGGTAAAGACCGTACACAACGAACTGCAAGTGATGCAGCCTTCGTCGATACTGGCCCGCAATAACGATGCCTGGCTGACCACCAAGATCAAAACCCAGATGCTCGCCGACGCCAGCATCCCGGGCTCGCGCATCAAGGTCGTGACCGAGAACGGCATCGTTTACTTGCTGGGCCTTTTGACCAAACAGGAAGCCGACCAGGCCACCAATCTGGTGCAGGGCGTTTCCGGCGTACAAAAGATTGTGAAACTGTTCGAGTACATCGACTGAGATGCACTCTGTAGGAGCTACCGAAGGCTCGGGCCGCGATCGGACGATCTTTTGATCCTGGAAAGCAACGTCAAAAGATCGCAGCCTTCGGCAGCTCCTACTGTCTAGTCCTGAAATAGGTTTACACCTGTTTCACTTCAACGCCCGATGCACCGCATCGGGCGTTTTGTATTTCAAAGACAGGTGCGGTCGCTCGCTGTTATAGATCGATACCGACTCACTCACCATCTTCTTCGCCTGCGTCAAATCCTGCGGTCGCTGGAGCATAAGCTCTGTCTTTAATATCCCGTTGACCCGCTCTGCCAGTGCGTTTTGGTAGCAGTCATAGCCGTCCGTCATAGAACACCGAATGCCGTGTTTCGCGTGCAGTTCCTGGTACATTCCCGAGCAATACTGGCTGCCTCTATCCGAGTGATGGACCAGCGACTGCTCCGTTCGACGGTGTTTCACCGCCCGGCGCAACGCATGCGCTACCGACTCGGCGTGCAGGCTTTCATGGACGTGATAGCCCACGATCTTTCGCGAAAAAGCATCCGTCACAAGGCTCAGATAGGCCACACCTTCCTGAGTTGGCAAATAGGTGATGTCAGCCACCCAGACTTGTTCCGGGCCGTTTGCAACAACCTGATCAGGACCGGGCTTGAGCAGGTTCGGATGACGTCGAAAGCGATGATGGCTGTCGGTCGTCTTGTGGTAAGCCCGCCTGCGGGCCACCAATAAACGCCTTTCGCGCAGAATCGAAAACAGCCGATCTCGACCCACTTGCAGCTCAAGTTGAGGCTGGCAATGCAGCAAGTAATGCAGCTTTCGGGTGCCCAGACGTGGCTGCCGCTGACGCTTTTGCTGAACGAAATCGGCAACTTTCTGATCCAGAACGAGACGAGCAGCATCGGCGCGATTGCGTTTGTAGTAAGCCTGTCGGCTTATCCCCATGAACTGGCAAGCCCTGCTGATGCTCAGGTTTTGGATTCGTTTTTGCGCGAGGACTTGCCGGGACGCTTTTTTACGACAGAGAGACCGTAGTCATTTTTCAAGACATCGACAACTGCCTCGAAAAACTGCGCTTTCTGATTGGACAAAGCGAGCTGCTCTTCAAGCATCTTTGATGCGTTGCTCTGGCGTTAATGGTCGGTTTTTGTCGGGCATAGACCCCATCCTCGGCGAGCCAATGTATGTGCCTGAGCTCCAATCTTGCCGACCATGCTTGCGCAACCACGTCAGAACGGTCGTTTTGCCTTGAATCCCGTAGCGCTCCTGAGCCTCTTTATAACTCAGCTCGCCTTTTTCGACCTGGTCGACGACCGACAATTTAAAAGTCAGCGTGTAGTCTCGCTGACTACGCCTTTTTGCTGATTCCATTACTCCCTCCTGAAAATAGATCAGAAGGTGTAAACCTCTGGAAAGCAACGTCAAAAGATCGCAGCCTTCGGCAGCTCCTACGTAATAAAAAAGGCGATCCATCCGGATCGCCTTTTTTATTACTTCACAACCTTCAAGCTTGGCCGACCGCTAGGGCGCGGTGGCTCGCTGTCGGGTGGCGGAAGGTCATCATCCGACTCGATCTCTTCCTCGTCTTCCATAGGCGATTCCAGATCAAACACCATGCCCTGACCGTTCTCCCGGGCGTAAATGCCCAGGATCGCAGCGATAGGCACGTACAGCGTATGCGGCACGCCACCGAAGCGCCCTTCAAAGCTGACCGCATCGTTGTCCATGTGCAAATGGCGCACAGCCGCAGGCGACACGTTCAGGACGATCTGTCCATCACTGGCAAAGCCTTGCGGCACCTGCACCGACGGATACTCGGAATTGACCAGCATGTGCGGGGTGCAATCGTTGTCCACAATCCACTCATAGAGCGCGCGGACCAAATAAGGTCGACTGGAGTTCATAGCGGCTCCTTAAGCCTTAGCGCATATCGCGTTCGACACCAGACAGACTCGCCTGGAAAGCCTCACGCGCAAACTGACGCTCCATGTAATCAAGCAGCGGCTTGGCAGGCCGCGGCAGTTCAATACCCAGAATCGGTAAACGCCAGAGTATTGGCAATAGGCAGCAATCCACCAGACTTTGTTCCTCACTGAGGAAAAACGGCTTGTCAGCGAACAGCGGCGAAACGCCAGTCAGGCTTTCACGCAACTCCTTGCGAGCCTGCACACGTGCCGGCTCCTTGGTCCGCGAATCCAGAATCAGATCCACCAGAACACACCAGTCACGCTGAATACGGTGAATCAGCAGACGGCTGTTGGCACGCGCCACCGGATAAACCGGCAGCAATGGTGGATGCGGGTAACGCTCATCCAGATATTCCATCACCACGGTCGACTCCCACAACGCCAGGTCACGATCAACCAGGGTGGGCAAGCTGCCGTAAGGGTTCACTTCGATCAGTTTTGGCGGCTGACGGCCCGCCTCCACACTGATGATCTCGGCGCTGACACCCTTCTCTGCCAGTACGATACGCACTCGGTGGGAATAGTGGTCGGCGGGGTCGGAGTAACAGGCCAACCGATTGGTCACGCCCATGGCGGTCCTCCTCGCTTGTTGAAATTATCGGGAGCGGAAAAACGAGCGCGCCCAGAGGGCGCCTCCCGTAACGTCTGGATGACCAGACTCGTTACACCTTCAGAGACGCCCTTGGGCGCGCGCGATTAACAGCAATTGCTTAAAGCTTTATCAATGCACGTCTTTCCAGTATTCACGCTTGAGCAAGTAAGCGAATACGAAGAAGAACGCCAGGTACAGCAACACATAGGTACCGATGCGCTGATGCTGCAGCTTCACCGGGTTGGCCGAATAGGCCAGGAAGGTCACCAGATTCTTGACCTTCTCGTCGAACTGCTCTTCGTTCAGTGCACCGGTTTTAGGCACGATGGTCAACTGATCGCACGCTTCATGAGTCAGCGGCGTGCCGGTCAGCGGATCATACTGCTTCTTGCCGTTTTCGACGATTTGAACTTGTTTGCAGCCTACCACCTGACGACCTTGCAAGCCGACCAGAACGTTAGGCATACCGACGTTCGGGAACACCTTGTTGTTCACACCCCAAGGGCGCGAAGGGTCTTCATAGAAAGACCGCAGGTAGCCGTAGAGCCAGTCAGTACCACGAACGCGAGCCACCAGCGTCAGGTCAGGCGGCGCAGCGCCGAACCAGGCCTTGGCGTCTGCCGGCTGCATACCGGTGCTCATGTGGTCGCCGATCTTGGCACCTGTGAACACCAGGTTCTTCAGCATCAGATCGTGAGGAATCCCCAGATCGTCGGCAACGCGCTCATAGCGCTGGAACTTGGCACTGTGGCAGCCCATGCAGTAGTTGGCGAACGTACGTGCGCCATCTTGCATTGCCGCTTTATCGGAGACGTCGATATCGACTTTTTCGAGCTCTGGACCACCGTGCTCGGCCGCGAAGGACAAGACAGGCAACGCAGCAAGAATCAGTACAGCAAATAGCTTTTTCATCAGCCAGTCACCCTTTCCGGAACCGGTTTGGTCTTCTCGAGCCTGGTGTAGAACGGCATCAGAATGAAGTAGGCGAAGTACAGGAAGGTACAGACCTGCGACAGCAACGTACGTTCCGGGGTAGGCGCCATGACACCCAGCCAGCCAAGAATCACGAAGGAGATGCAGAATACCCAGAGCCAGATCTTGCTCAGCCAGCCCTTGTAGCGCATGGACTTGACCGGACTACGGTCAAGCCAGGGCAGGACGAACAGCATGGCAATCGAAGCACCCATGGCAACAACGCCCATGAGCTTGTCCGGAATCGCACGCAGAATCGCGTAGAACGGCGTGAAGTACCAGACCGGGGCAATGTGTTCCGGGGTCTTGAAGGCGTTCGCCACTTCGAAGTTCGGCTTCTCGAGGAAGTAACCGCCCATTTCCGGGAAGAAGAACACGATCGCGCAGAAGATGAACAGGAACACCACCACGCCGACGATATCTTTCACGGTGTAGTACGGATGGAAGGCAATGCCGTCCAGCGGTACGCCGTTTTCGTCCTTGTGTTTCTTGATATCCACGCCGTCCGGGTTGTTCGAACCGACTTCGTGCAGCGCCAGAACGTGCAGCACCACCAGACCGAGAATCACGATCGGCAAGGCCACGACGTGCAAGGCGAAGAAGCGGTTCAGGGTGATACCCGAAATCAGGTAGTCACCACGGATCCACTGGGTCAGGTCGTTACCGATGACCGGGATCGCACCGAACAGCGAGATGATCACCTGGGCACCCCAGTAGGACATCTGACCCCACGGCAGCAAGTAGCCCATGAAGGCTTCAGCCATCAGCGCCAGGTAGATCAGCATACCGAAGACCCACACCAGCTCACGCGGCTTCTGGTACGAACCGTAGAGCAGGCCACGGAACATATGCAGGTAAACCACGATGAAGAACGCCGAAGCGCCGGTGGAGTGCAGCAGACGCAGGATCGAGCCGTACTCGACGTCGCGCATGATGTATTCGACGGAGGCGAATGCCTCTTCCGCCGACGGGGTGTAACTCATGGTCAGCCAGACGCCGGTTACGATCTGGTTAACCAGAACCAACAGCGCCAGGGAGCCAAAGAAATAGAAGAAGTTGAAGTTCTTCGGGGCGTAGTACTTGCTGAGATGGTCTTCCCACATTTTAGTGGCAGGAAAGCGCGCATCAACCCAATCCATGAACTTGCTCATCACGCTTTCTCCGTATCGACGCCGATGACAATAATGTCGTTCGACTCATAGGAATGCGGGGGAACTGGCAGATTCAAAGGCGCGGGTTGCGACTTGAAGACGCGGCCAGCCAGATCGTAGTGGGAACCGTGGCAAGGGCAGAAATAACCACCTACCCATTTCGGGCCAAGATCGGCAGGCGCTACTTCTGGACGGAAGGTCGGAGAACAACCCAGGTGCGTGCAAATACCGATCAGCAGCAGAACCTCCGGCTTGATCGAGCGCGTCTTGGGGTCCACGTAAGTTGGCTGTACCGAATTCTTGGAGTCTGGATCAGAGAGATCACCCTCGATCTTTGCAAGATTCCCCAAAATCTCCTGGGTACGGCGGACGATGAATACCGGCTGACCGCGCCATTCAGCAATCATTTGCTGACCTGGTTCGATTTTGCTGACATTCACTTTCACCGGTGCACCTGCGGCTTTCGCCTTGGCACTGGGAAACCATGACCCCACGAACGGGACCGCAGCCCCCACCGCTCCTGCAGCACCCACCACGGATGTGGCTGCTACCAAGAAGCGACGCCGGCCTGCATTCACGCCGTCATTGCTCATTCAGTCCTCTCCCATCAGCTTTGTGGCCTGTTAAATCAGGCATCTACTAAGTAAAAATCTGAACTTATAAAAATTTTGCAGAATGGTAATGAAAAGCCCCAGTTCTGACAAGGTAATTACCACCCGAGGTCAGCGCCAAGCCTTGTAGTATAGGGGTTCTACAGATGTGGCAAGTTGTCACATCATAAATCTTCAAGCAAAAAAAACGCCCAGCTCCGCGAGGAGACTGGGCGCTTTGAACGCGAAAGCGAATTAACGCTTCGAGTACTGCGGACGCTTACGCGCTTTACGCAGACCCACTTTCTTACGTTCAACTTCACGTGCATCGCGAGTAACGAAGCCAGCTTTGCGCAGAGCACCGCGCAGAGTTTCGTCGTACTGCATCAGAGCGCGAGTGATACCGTGGCGGATTGCGCCAGCCTGACCACTTACACCACCACCGATCACGGTGACGTAGATGTCGAACTTCTCGACAGTCTCAGTCAATTCCAGCGGCTGACGAACTACCATGCGGGCAGTTTCGCGACCGAAGAAATTATCCAGGGAGCGGTTGTTGATGGAGATGTTACCAGTGCCCGGACGCAGGAAAACGCGTGCGGTTGCGGTCTTGCGACGGCCAGTGCCGTAATTTTGAGTCGCCGACATAATGAACTATTCCGTTAAAACTTCAGTTCTTGGGGCTGCTGAGCAGTATGAGGGTGTACAGCGCCCGCATAGACTTTCAGCTTACGATACATGTCGCGACCCAGCGGGTTCTTAGGCAGCATGCCTTTGACCGCGGTCTCGATCACGCGCTCAGGGGCTTTAGCGATCAGCTTTTCGAAGTTGATCGACTTGATGCCGCCCGGGAAACCGGAGTGGGAGTAGTAGATTTTGTCGGTGGTTTTAGCACCGGTTACACGAATCTGCTCGGCATTGATAACGACGATGTAGTCGCCGGTGTCAACGTGAGGAGTGTACTCAGCTTTATGCTTGCCACGCAGACGGCTCGCGATTTCGGTGGCCAGACGACCCAGGGTCTGACCTGCAGCGTCGACGACAAACCAGTCGCGCTGTACTGTTTCCGGTTTAGCAGTAAAAGTTTTCATTCTTTATAGCCTCAGGGGCCGCCCTGTAAATTTAGACGGCGGATCTTACTGAATAGTGCGTACTTTGACAAGTCAAAGGCAGCCGGGTACAGACGCTATCGGGGGCTCGGGTCGGCGCGTCCGTTCAACGGCAAGATTCTTCGGCAGGCGGCGCATCACTTCCACCGCAGAAAGAGGTGCGCAATTATGCAGATTGCGAAAAAAAATTCAACCTGCTTTTATGATTGTTTTCCTCCAAGGACTACCCGATGGACTATCGACAGCTAGGCCGTACCGATCTGAACGTGAGTGCAATCTGCCTCGGGACCATGACCTGGGGCGAGCAAAACAGCGAGGCAGAGGCCTTCGCACAGATTGAACGGGCCAAGAGCGCCGGGATCAACTTCATCGACACCGCCGAGATGTACCCGGTGCCCCCCAAGGCTGAAACCTACGCCACCACCGAGCGCTACATCGGCAACTGGTTCAAGAGCCGTGGCGATCGTGCCGACTGGGTTCTGGCGAGCAAGATTGCCGGCCCCGGCAACACCATCGACTACATCCGCGACGGCCACCTAAAACACAACCGCGAACACATCGTCCAGGCCCTGGACGCCAGTCTCAAGCGCTTGCAGACCGACTATATCGACCTTTATCAGCTGCACTGGCCGGAACGCAGCACCAACTTCTTCGGTCAGCTGGGCTACAAGCACAAGAGCGAAGTCAACCTGACCCCGCTGGAGGACACTCTCGAAGCGCTGGACGAACAGGTCAAGGCCGGCAAGATCCGCCATATCGGCCTGTCCAACGAAACGCCGTGGGGCACCATGAAGTTCCTCGCACTGGCTGAAGCCCGTGGCTGGCCGCGCGCGGTGTCGATCCAGAACCCCTACAACCTGCTCAACCGCAGCTTTGAAATCGGCCTGTCGGAAATCGCCATCCGCGAACAATGCGGGCTGCTCGCCTATTCGCCGCTGGCGTTTGGTTTTCTGTCAGGCAAGTACGAAGGTGGGGCGCGCCCGGCGAAAGGTCGCTTGAGCCTTTACAGCCGCTTCAGTCGCTACTTCAATCCACAGTCGGAAGCGGCGTGCAGCCGTTACGTGGCAGTGGCCCGTGAACACGGCCTGGACCCGGCACAAATGGCCCTGGCATTCGTGACCCGGCAATCGTTCGTCACCAGCAACATCATTGGCGCGACCACGCTGGAACAGCTGGACAGCAACATTGCCAGTTTCGATCTGAAACTGTCGGATGAAGTGCTGGCGGAGATTGAGGCGATCCACAAGGATCACCCGAATCCGGCACCGTAATTTGCGGTGATTGCGACAAGATCGTCCGAACGCGGCCCGAACCTTCGGCAGCGCCTACATGGATTGACGAACACCCGTAGGAGCTGCCGCAGGCTGCGATCTTTTCAACCATCTCAGAGATTCACAGCGACCGGGCAATGATCTCCTTCATGATTTCATTGGTCCCGGCATAAATCCGCTGCACCCGCGCATCCGCCCAGGCTCGGGCGATCGGGTATTCCCACATGAAACCGTAACCGCCATGCATCTGCACGCACTCGTCGAGGACTTTGCATTGCAGGTCGGTGCCCCAGTACTTGGCCATCGCCGCCGTCGGCACATCGAGCTTGCCTTGCAGGTGCAGCTCCAGGCAGCGGTCGACGAAGACCCGGCCAATCTGGATCTCCGTGGCCATCTCCGCCAGTTTGAAGCGGGTGTTCTGAAAGTCTGCAATCGCCTTGCCGAACGCCTTGCGCTCGCGGGTGTAATCCAGGGTCCACTGCAACGCCGCCTCGGCTGAGGCCAAACCGCCGATGGCGACCGTCAGACGTTCTTGCGGCAACTCCTGCATCAGATAGGCGAACCCCATCCCGGCCTGCCCCAAAAGGTTTTCCTTGGGCACACGGACGTCCTGGAAAAACAGCTCCGAGGTGTCCTGCGCTTTCATGCCGACCTTCTCAAGGCGTTTGCCCTTTTCGAAGCCCGGGGTGTTCGCCTCCACCAGAAACAGACTGGTACCCTTGGCCCCGGCCTTGGGATCGGTCTTGGCCACGACAATCACCAGGTCAGCGAGGAAGCCGTTGGTGATGAAGGTTTTCGAACCGTTGATCACGTACTCGTCGCCATCCAGCACCGCTGTGGTTTTCACCCCTTGCAGGTCGGAGCCGGCGCCTGGCTCGGTCATCGCAATCGCGGTGACCATTTCGCCCGAGACCAGCTTCGGCAGGTATTTGTGCTTCAGCGCTTCGCTGCCGTAATGCAGGATGTACGGCGCCACAATGTCCGAATGCAGGGAAAAGCCGATGCCGGTCAACCCCAGCCGCCCCACCTCTTCGATCACCACCGCACTGTAGAGAAAATCCGCCCCGAAGCCGCCGTACTCTTCCGGCAGGTGGGAGCAGAGCATCCCCGCCTCCCCCGCCTTGTTCCATAGCGCGCGGTCGATGTAGCCCTGCTTTTCCCACTGTCCATGAAACGGCACGGCCTTTTTTTCGAGGAAGGTTCGTACGCTGTCGCGAAAGAATTCGTGCTCGGAACTGAACAAGGTTCTGGGGATCATCGGGGCACCTGTGGTTATTGTTGATCGCAAATGAATCCCAGAGCCTAAGCCTCCAGCAGGTAACAGGACACTGGACACATCAGCCAAAAAATAAGACGATCCAGCCGCTTGGTGACCACTTTCCCCTATAAGAATAAATTGAATATGTCTATCCAACTCTCCACGCCCTTGCGGCGCGTCAGCATCCTGGCGATCGACCGGGTTTTTGCTTCCACCCTCATGCAAGCCAAGGATTTCTTCCATCTGGCCAGCCTGCGTTACGGCAAACAACTAGGCCATGGCCTGACCCCGGCGTTCGAAACCCGCCTGGTCAGCCCCGACGGCAAACCGGTCAACAGCTTCAGCGATGTGATCATGCCGGTAGACGGCGGCCTGGAAAACGCCGACATCATCATCCTTCCGGCCTTCTGGGACGACTTCGAGACCCTCTGCAAACGTTATCCACAGGTGCTGCCGTGGCTGCGCGAGCAACACGCGCGCGGCGCAGTGCTCTGCGGCGAAGCCACCGGGGTGTTCTGGCTCGCCGAGGCCGGCCTCCTCGACGGCAAGGAAGCGACCACCTACTGGCGCTTCTTCAACACCTTCGAAGAACGATTCCCCAACGTCCAGCTCAATCAGGACAAGCACCTGACCGACGCCGACAACCTGTACTGCGCCGGCGGCACCACCTCGGCCTGCGACCTCTACATTTATTTGATCGAGCGCTTCTGCGGGGCCAACGTGGCCCAGGCCGTGGCCCGAGACATTCTGTATGAAGTGCAGCGCAGCTATTCGCCCGGCCGCATCGGTTTCGGCGGGCAGAAGCTGCACCAGGACGTGATCATCCTGCAGATCCAGCATTGGCTCGAAGAGCACTTTGCCGACAAGTTCCGCTTCGAAGACGTCGCCCGCGAGCACGGCATGAGCATTCGCAACTTCATGCGGCGCTTCCAGACCGCCACTGGCGACAAGCCGCTGCATTACCTGCAACGGCTGCGCATCGAAACCGCCAAAGGCTTGCTGTCCGCCAGCCGCAAAAGCATCAAGACCATCAGCTACGAAGTCGGCTACGACGACGCGAGCTTCTTCGCACGGCTGTTCCGCCAGCACACGGAGTTGTCACCGAACCAGTATCGGCAGCAGTTTCAGCAAGCGGCGTGAGAAAAAGCCGGCGAACCACCACGCTTCTTCGGCGTAGAGGAGATCGATAAAGATCGCAGGCTGCGCCAGCTCCTACGCGCTTACCTCCGTAGGAGCTGCCGCAGGCTGCGATCTCCTCAATACCGCCCGAACTGCTGCCGGTACTCCAGCGGAGTCAACGCTGTCAGTTCCTTGAACATGCGACGCAGGTTGGAGTCACTGCTGAAGCCCAGCTCAACGCTGATCGTATTGACCGCTGCGGACGTGAGTATGAGGCGTTCACTGACCTGGTTCAGCTTGATGCAGCGAGCATAAGTCGCAACGGCAACGCCGGTTTCACTGCTCACCTTACGAGACAAGGTACGCTCGGACATACCGAGCTGCTCGGCCAACCGCTGCACGGTTATCTGTTCAGCCGGCAGTTGCTCAACCAGCGCATGCAACTGGCGCAGCAGAGTGCTCGACTGCTCAATCAGGCTCATGGCCGCAAAGGCACTATGCGCCTGTGCCGGTCGCGCCAGCACCATCAGCCTGGTGAGGTCGCGAAAGACCTCCGGGCTGACATACCGCTCGATCAAGGCCTGAGCGATGGGCAAGTAACCGTTCACGCCGGACGCGGTGGCCGTCCGCTCGTTAATGATGCAGTGACGCTCGCATTGCCACTTCACGGCTTTATGATGCTGCGCCATAACGTCTGCCAGCCACCACGTCACCGTCGCTTGCTGACTATCCAGCCTCCCGCTCGCAGCCAACAGACAGACTCCACTGCAATAACTCCACAGTTGCTGTTTCTTCGAACGCGCCGACAACGCTGCAACCAAAGGGGTATTGGCGGCCAGCGTCTCGTCGACCTGCCGGGCCGACTCGGCCCAGAAGCCGGGAATCAACAGCGCGTCAAAATCAGCCTCCGCCAGTGTGCTGTCCACTTGTAACGACAAGCCTTGAGCGCATTCAACCGTCCCGACCTGCAAGGCAACGAAGCGCGTTTCAAAGAACACATGCGAGGCACGACGATTGGCTGCATGTAACAAATCAGCAAAAGCCAACAACCCCGCTGGCATGCAACGAGGGAAAAGCAGCAAAGAAGTGGCTGCGCGAGACCCGGACTCCGGTCATCTGCACGCCGCACGACGCCGCTCATCTGGCTCAACACAATTTGAATGTTCAGCCTTTACCAGCCGATCACGAGCAACCGAGCGCCTTCCTCGGCGGTCAGATCCGCACGATTCGCTGCACCCATGGCCGGGGACTGGTCGGCAAGATGATGGAACATGGTGTGGGCTATTTGATTGAGATGCCCGGCGAGCCCAGACTCTACCTGACTGGCGATACGCTGCTCACGCCTGCCGTTGAGGCGTTCGCTGCCCTGCACCGCCCAGACGTTTCTGTGGTGCCGGCTGGCGGCGCGCGATTCGATTTGGGTGGGGACATCATCATGGGGATTGATGAGGTGCTGGCATTCACTCAGCAGTCATCAGGCACGGTGGTCGCCAATCACCTTGAAGCGCTCAGCCACTGCCCGGTGACACGCCAGTCACTGGCCAATGCCGCCCGACAGGCCAGCATCAAGTCGCGCCTGCTGATCCCGAACGACGGGGACGTGCTGGAATTCCAGATCCAGCCTCAATAAAGGCGCGGGATTATGTCCGTAGCAGCTGCCGAGCCTGCGAGGCTGCGTTCGGCCGCGAAGCGGTCGCTGAATCAAACAACGCGTTCTTCCAGGCAAACCGCGTACACAGGATTTGCGAGGACTTCGTCCTCGAACGCAGCCTCGCAGCCTCCGCAGCTGCTACGGGAGCTAGAACGAAGCCACGTTACGGCTTGTGCGCCCGCGACAGGAACTCGTGGGACTGCATTTCCAGCAGACGGCTGAGGGTGCGCTGGAACTCGAAGTTCAGGCGACCGCCGGTGTAGAGGTCTTTGAGCTCGACTTCGGCGGAAATGATCAGCTTGACGTTACGGTCGTAGAACTCGTCGACCATGTTGATAAAACGTCGGGCGATGTCGTCGGTGGTGACGCTCATCTGCTCCACACCGCTGAGCAACACGGCGTGGAAGATCTTGCCGAGTTCGATGTAGTCGTTCTGGCTACGCGGGCCGTCGCACAGTTCGCGGAAGTCGAACCAGGCCACGTCGTCGCACGTACGCAGGGCACGAATCTCACGGTTCTCGATGATCAGCACATCGTTTTCCAGCGCTTGCGTGCATTCCGGCGTGAGTGCGCGGAAGCTTTTGCGCAGGCTCTCGTGGGACGCTTCGTCGAGCGGGAAATGGAACAGTTCGGCTTGCTCAAGATGACGCAGACGGTAGTCGACGCCGCTGTCGACGTTGACGATGTCAGTGTTCTGCTTGATCAGCGCGATGGCTGGCAGGAAACGCGCACGTTGCAGACCATCCTTGTACAGACCGTCCGGCACGATGTTCGAGGTTGCAACCAGGGTCACGCCGTTCTTGAACAGCTCTTCCATCAAGGTGCCGAGGATCATCGCGTCGGTGATATCGGACACGAAGAACTCATCGAAACAGATCACCCGCGCTTCGTCGGAGAAACGCTTGGCGATGATGGTCAGCGGGTTTTTCTCGCCACCGAGGGTCTTCATCTCTTCGTGCACGCGCTTCATGAAGCGGTGGAAGTGAGTGCGGACCTTTTCCTTGAACGGCAGCGCTTCAAAGAAGGTGTCGACCAGGTAAGTCTTGCCGCGACCTACGCCGCCCCAGAAGTAAAGGCCCTTGACCGGCGCCTGGTCTTTCTTGCCAAACAGTTTGCCGAACAGGCCCGGCTTGCTCTGCGAGGCCGCGACCAGATCGTCGTACAGGCGCTGCAAATGACGCACGGCAGTTTCCTGTGCGGCGTCATGGAAGAATTCCGGGCGTTTCAGATCAGCTTGATATCGTTCTAGGGGCGTCATAATTCGTTAGCAAGGCAACAAAAACGGGCCGACACTGTAGCGACGGCCCTTGAGAATGGCAATCAGCCCTTGGTCGGGCCGCGCCGTTGATTAGTCCTGAACAGGCGTCAGCGCAACCCGCAGGGTGTCGATGGCAACATCCCGCGCCGTGCTGTCAGCGAACGCCGGGCTGTCGGCGACACACTCGCCTTCGAGCCAGACGCTGAAGCTCAGGTCTTCACTGCGAACGTCCAGCGCCTGGCCGGATTGCAGTTGTTTGGTCACCTGGCCTGCGGTTTTGCCGTCAGCAAAGTGGCGCGACAGCAGCAGTTGCTCGCTATCAGCGGCCAGCAGACGGAAACGGAAGCTGCCGTCATCTTCACGGAAGCTGACGAAACGTGCGGCTTTCGCGGCTTTCTTCTTGGGAGTGGCCGCCACTTGCGTCTGATTGACAAACGAACGCAGGCCGACCGCTTCACGCAGCTCGTTGAGGAACGGCGTGGCCACGGCGCGAGCCTTTGCGGCACCGTGCTGCAAAAGGTCTTCGAGGTCTGCCGGGCGCTCGATCAGTTGGTAGTAACGCTCGCGGGACTCGCCCAACTCGCTGTCAAGCAGTTGGAACAGACGACTCTTCGCCTCGCCCCAACCCAGGCCCTGCAACAGTTCGCTGCGGAACTCGGCGGACTGCGCCGGAGTGGCGAAGGCCTGGAACAGGGTGAACAGGTGCGAATTGTCCGGATCTTTGGCTTCGCCCGGCGCGCGGGAGTCGGTGACGATCCGCGAAATCGCGTCCTTCATCTCTTTGGCGCTGGAGAACAACGGAATGGTGTTGTCGTAGCTTTTCGACATCTTCCGGCCATCGAGGCCCGGCAGCGTGGCGACGCTTTCTTCGATCAGCGCCTCCGGCATGGTGAAGAATTCTTTGCCTTGACCAAACAGGTGATTGAAGCGCTGACCGATGTCGCGGGCCATTTCCACGTGCTGGATCTGATCGCGACCGACCGGCACCTTGTGTGCGTTGAACATCAAAATGTCCGCGGCCATCAGCACCGGGTAGCTGTACAAGCCCATGGTGATGCCGGCATCCGGGTCTTCACCGGTTTCGACGTTCTTGTCCACCGACGCCTTGTAGGCGTGCGCACGGTTCAGCAGGCCTTTGGCGGCAACGCAGGTCAGCAGCCAGGTCAGCTCAGGGATTTCCGGGATGTCGGACTGGCGATAGAACGTTACCCGATCCACATCCAGACCACCGGCCAGCCAGGTCGCGGCGATTTCCAGACGCGAGCGCTGGATGCGCAGCGGGTCATCGCACTTGATCAGGGCGTGGTAGTCGGCCAGGAAGTAGAACGAATCGGCATTGCTGTCGCGGCTGGCGAGGATCGCCGGACGGATCGCGCCGGCGTAGTTGCCCAGGTGCGGAGTGCCGGTGGTGGTGATACCGGTGAGGATGCGCGTACGAGTAGTCATGGGTAATCGCTTATCAGACTGCAATCAATTCGAAAGGCGCGGCAGGATCAGATCCTTGAGATCGGTCAGCTTGCCGTGAAAAAAGTGTCCGCATTCTGCCACTTTCAGCAGCTCATGGGGGCGATCGAGGGCGTCAGACCAATCGTAAACCAGCTGCGGATCGATGACTTCGTCGGATTCTGGCTGGATCAGCGTCAGTTCACCGTGCTGCGGCAGTTGATCCTGATCGCCCAGACGCATCACGGCCGGCGCAACCATAAACACATGTTTGAGCTGCTCGCCCTTGGCTTCCAGACGTCCGCCGAGGCTGGCGGCAACGAAACCACCGAAGGAGAAACCGAACAGGGTCATGGGCAAATCAGGGTGTTTGGCACGAAACCATTCAGCCACGGCTTGTGCGTCATCGACTTCGCCGGTGCCCATGTCATGAGTGCCGGCGCTGGCGCCGACGCCACGGTAATTGAAACGTAATGTGATCAAACCGGCGTCGCGAGCCGTGCGCTGCAAGGTCGAAACGACTTTATTGAGCATGGTGCCGCCCTGCACCGGGTTGGGGTGGCAGATCAGCGCCAGGCCACGTGGCTCGGGGGAGTCCAGGTACAAGGCTTCCAGTTGGCCCACCGGGCCATCAATCAATACAGGGGTTTCACGCATAAGCAAGGAAGGAACTCCGTGACCTCTCGAAGGGTCGACTCGTCTAGCTAAAAGTCTGTGCCTGGCATGATTGCGATCTCGTCGCGGTATACAGCGCAGGTCCGAGCCGTTAACGTAAAGCAAAGCCGTTTATAGAGGAAGGACTCGTGGAACACTCGCTCTTAGTTTGGTTGTTGCCGACTCTTGCCCTGGTTGCCGGTGTCGCCATTGGATTCCTGATTGCCCGCCTTCTGCCGAATGCCGCGCCTAGCAGCACGCAACGTCAGCTGGATGACATTCAGGAACGTTTTGACAGCTATCAGAATGAAGTGGTCACCCACTTCAACAGCACCGCATCGCTGGTCAAGAAGCTCACTCAGAGCTATCAGGAAGTGCAAGACCACCTCGCCGAGGGTGCCAACCGCCTGGCCCTGGACGAACAGACTCGCCAACGCCTGCTGGCCGCCCTGCACGCCGATGTCGCCGTGCAAGCCCCACGGGAACGCCTGACGCCGCCGCGCAATCAGGAGCCGCCACGCGATTACGCGCCGAAAATGCCAAACTCCCCTGGCATGCTCGACGAGCATTACGGCCTGAAGAAGTAATCAGGTTTCGCTCAACCTGAAAAGCCCTCGGACAGGTGATGTCCGAGGGCTTTTTTGTTGATCGTTCCCACGCGCAGCAAAGGAATGCATCCGGTGACGCGCTGCGTCACGCTTCAAACCAGATTTATCAGCGACAAAAAAACCCGCCCGATCTGCTGAGAATCGGGCGGGCTTTTTACACCTGGGGTTCAGTCAGGCGTGTTACTGGTACTGCTGACCTTGTTGCTGACCCGGCTGGCCATACTGCTGACCTGGAATCGGCTTGAGGTTGACCTCTACACGACGGTTCTGCGCCCGGCCATTGACATCACCGTTGCTGGCAATCGGGTTATCCGGACCGGCACCACGCGCCGACAGGTTGGCACCGCCGACACCTTGCGACGTCAGGTAGGTTGCCACGCTTTGAGCACGACGCTGGGACAGGTCCATGTTGTGCTGACGGCTGCCGGTGCTGTCAGTGTAGCCAACGATTTCAATCTGGTTCTGGCTGAACTCTTTAAGCGAACCGGCCAGGTTGTTCAGCGGCTGGTAGAAGCTTGGGGCGATATTCGCCGAATCGGTGCCGAACGTGATGTTGCCCGGCATGATCAGCTTGATCTGATCGCCCTGACGCTGCACTTCAACCCCGGTGTTGGCCATGCTGGCGCGCAGTTTCTTTTCCTGCTGGTCGGCGTAGTAGCCGTAACCGGCAGCGGAAGCACCACCGATAGCAGCGCCAATCAGCGCGCCCTTGCCACGGTTGTTGTGGTCAATGGCAGCACCCGCCACCGCACCGGCCAAGGCGCCGAGGCCGCCGTATTTGGCGGTTTTGCTCATGCCCGTGGAGCCGCTGTCGGCCTGACCCTGATTGTCATACGGGTTCTGGTTGGCACAGCCAGCCAGCATGGCCACGGCAGTAGCGACAATAATCAAACGACTCGAGGTGAACATGGAGAGCTCCTACTTTTACATTCTGTGGTGCAACGGACGTTGGCAATAGACCCTTGCGGGCGTTGGAACACGACCTGCGGCAAAAATTCCATCAGCTCGTTCCGCAGCCCGGAAAATCAGGCCCGCACAAAAGGATTTTCACGCATTTCGTCGCCCAGACGGGTATCGGGACCATGTCCGGTTATTACCGTCGCCTCTTCATCGAGGGTGTACAGACGCTGCTTGATCGAACGCACGATGGTCGCCTGATCACCGCCCCACAAATCCGTACGCCCTACCCCGCGACGAAACAGCGTGTCACCGGCAATCAGCAGCTTAGCCTCGGAAAACCAAAAGCTCATGGAACCCGGCGTATGACCCGGCGTGTGCAACGCTACGCCACAGCCGCAGGCCAGCGCTTCATCATCGGCCAACCAACGATCCGGCGACGGCACCGGCGTGTACGGCACACCGAACATCTGGCACTGCATCTCCAGATTGTCCCAAAGGAACTGATCCTCTTTATGCAGGTGCAACGTCGCGCCGGTTTTCTCCTTCAACTGACCCGAGGCCAGAAAGTGATCCAGGTGCGCGTGCGTATGAATGATGCTCACCACCTTCAACCCCAACGCCTCGAGCCGCGCCAGAATCAACTCATGATTGCCACCCGGATCGACAACGATGGCCTTCCTGGTGATCGGATCACCGATGATCGTGCAGTTGCACTGCAACGGCCCAACGGGAAAGGTTTCGCGGATCAGAGCGGGTTTGGCAGCGTCCATGGGCGTTCCTGAAAAAATGGATCGCCTATTCTGGCACAGCCCACCTGTCCCGCCGATTGCGATCCTGTTACAAAACGATCAACCCACCCCTGCCACCGCAACCACCCGCGTAGGAGCTGCCGCAGGCTGCGATCTTTTGATCTTGATCTTGTCGCACCCCCACCCATCGCCAACGCCACATGCCGACGCGTGCCCTCCAGCTCAAACGCCAAATCACTGGCCATCACATTCAACGACGCCAACGTTTCCGAGGCATGCGCCAACAGCGTCTCGTTGTCGAGATCAGGAATCACCGTAAAAATATTGGACGGACGTTTATCGGAAAGCGGCGCCTGAACAAACGGCGGCTTGAGGTAATGATCCAACGCCCGCTCGGCAGCGTCGTGGAGTTTGTTTGAATCGGTGGAGGCGTAAGGGGAAGTGCTTGGGGTTTCTGGTGGATTTGGAGTGACCTTGTGCATGGTGAATCTCCTATACCTGAGTTGGAACCACCGTGACTCGTCGCTAAACAAGTAAAGGTGGCGACCGTACGCAGGTTAGCGAACCGGGGGTATAGGAGCCCGGCAGACCCGAAGGTCTCCCACGCACAGCCGCCAAGACGCGATATTGCGGGCATAAAAAAACACCTGCAACAAAGTTTTGGGGTGCTGTAGCACCTATACCTGTTCGGGTCGCTAAACCCGGCCGCTGAATTGGCAGCGACACCCGGAGGTTATCCACACACCGTCCCACCCGGCAACCTTGAAGTGCTGTCGGAAAAATCTCCCGAGAGTGGGATTTTTGTAGCCGCCTCCTAGGACTGATCGAACTACCCATGTTGGGTCGTTTCCAACTAGTCGCGACAGGCAGGAAACAGCCAATAACAGACCTTCATGTCTCTACAAATTCGGTTCGCGACGTGAGCGTGGTTCCGGATTTTTCGTAGTGGACATCTATGGCGCCCCCGTTTCAGGCGCTTTGTTGCGACGCAGCCCATTGTGCCCTGGTAAGTCCGTAACACTTGCACGAGGCAGGCGCAGTGGACAGTTTCAGCTCAGCGTCATACAAGTGCACCGCGCCGATCTTCATGGCGGCTTTTTGTGAGCGAATGTTCGAAGGCGCGATGTGGAAATATACGGTGTCGTACGCCTTGAATGCATGTTCCACCATCAGTCGCTTCAGCTCGCGATTGGTATCGCCACCCCATTTCGCCCGCACCAAAAAGGTATACCCGATGGCGATACTCTCCGGCAGGTCAGGCGGCGTGTAGTAGCTCGACGTACCCACAATCTGCCCCGAGTCGATATCGATGACTGCGAGCGCTTTGCCGGTGGCCAATCGAGAGGCGAAGTACGCTTCAAATACCTGGCGCTCATAGCGGTCACTGGCGGGATGGTCGGCCCAGATGCGCGGATCACTGGCCGCCAGAAACATGCCTTCAAAATCACTTTCGGCTAGAGGTCTGAGCCTCAGCGTGCTCCCACACAAAACGGGTTGGAAGTCGAAGTCGCGCACAAGAATGGGTTCCTTTCCAGGTGAGTTGTGGGAATGGAGCCAGTCTAGAGCAGCAGATCATCGAGAAAAGATCCAATGCGACTGTTATTGATGGAGCCATCGCAAGCGGGTGCAATACGGGGACAGACCACAATTATGGGTTTAGCAAACCGTGGCCTACCCCTGAGAAACCCATTAAGCACAGTTGCTAGCGTCACTCGTCGCTGAGTGCCCGCAGGTAGTCGTCCTTGCTTGTCTTTGACCAGCCGATGGCGAACTTCGCCCGATAGCAGAGCTCCATGAAGACTAATAGAAGCGTGCGCCCGTTGCCGTCGAGGAAGGGATGTGCGAAAGCCAGCTGGCCCATCACCTCGCCAGGGTGGTCTCTGAAACGCTTCTTGTCAGCTGCCAGTTCAAGTGCATAGTCGACAGACATCTTGATGAAGTCCGGGCGCTCGAAGACGGTGCTACGGGGATCATCGTGTGAGCCCTTGAAGACTGCCAGGTGAGGTACAAGCTCGTCCCGATCTTTTCCGGCCCAGTGATAGAAGTCAGAGAATAGGATCTCGTGAACGTTGATCACTGTCTTGTAGTCGATGGACTTCTTTTTAGCCAAATAGGCAAGAGCATCTTCGATACTCAATTCGAACGAAAGATGCTCTGACTCTTTTACTTCAGTGGGATCTTTCAGCTGTAGCGAGTTTTGAAGATATCCAGCAGTTTCGAAATCGCCGAACGGATCAAAACTCATGCGCTGCGTTTCTTGGAAAGCCTCTTCTCCTGAAGGTAGCGTCCTTGGAGCGCCAGGATCTCAGACTTGCTCAGAACGCCTTTCCTCTTGAGATTGACCAGCAACTGTTCGACGCCATCCAGCTCGACGACATCGCCAGCCAGACAGGTAATGGTCACGGCCATACGGCTCATGCGGTCAGGTTCAGCAGTGACCTTGTGGGCTTTAGCAAGCCTGCGGACTTGACTTGCAACACTGACAGCGGCTGTTTGGGTCATCGGAAAGCCCTCTATTTACGATCAAACCATAGCATGGCGCTGACTGGGTGTCTCCACGGGCTGATAGGTCAAGATCACTGGAAAGAACATGACGCTCAGGCAGTGTCGACCCCACGAAAATCACGCCTTCAAACTGAACAACGCCACCTGCGGCGTCTCGCTCACCCAGTAACCGCTCACCGACCAGCCGCCACGCGCTGCCAGTTGGGTGAAGGATTCGACGGTGAATTTGTGTGAGTTCTCGGTATGCAAACGTTCGCCGTCGCTGAAGTGGAAGGTGTGTCCGGCGACCTTGACCACTTGTTCGCGACGGCTCACCAGATGCATCTCCATGCGCTCATCGGTGTCGTTCCACAACGCCAGATGGTCGAAGGCCTCGATGTTGAAGTCACCCTCCAATTCACGGTTGATGCGGATCAGCAGGTTCTTGTTGAACCGCGCGGTCACTCCTTCGGCGTCGTCGTAAGCAGCGATCAGGATGTCGGCGTCCTTGACCAGGTCCACGCCAACAATGAAGTGGGCCTCATCACCCAATAACGCGTGGGCCGAACGCAGGAACTTCACGGCTTGATCATGGGTGAAGTTGCCGATGGTCGAACCGGGGAAGAACCCTACGCAGGGGTGCCCGGCAGCTTCGGCCGGCAATTGCAGCGCGCGGCTGAAATCATCGATCAGCGGCGCGACCTTCAATTGCTTGTAGTGCTTTTTCAGCAGCGCGGCTGCCTTCTTCAGCGCAGTGGCGCTGATGTCGATGGGCACGTACAGCGCAATCTGTGGCGCGGCGTCGAGCAGCAGGCGGGTTTTCTCGCTGACGCCGCTGCCGAATTCCACCAGCGCCGCGCCCTCTGGAATCACCTCGGCAATCTGTTGCGAAACCCGGGTCAGCAGGCCGGTTTCGGCACGCGTCGGATAGTACTCGACCGTCTCGCAAATATCCTCGAACAGCTCGGAGCCCGCAGCATCGTAGAAGTATTTGGGCGACAGGTTTTTCACCGGGGCCGACAAGCCGCCGATGACATCACGACCAAATTCACTGTCGTGGTTGTTCACCGCACCCGGCTGACGCGCATCTCGGGCCAGACGCAAACCGGAGAACATCCATCGCTTGTCCGGGCCGAAAAAATTGCGATAGCTCAAGCGGGTATGGCCTGGGGAGGTGATGCTGGCACCGCCGCGCAAAACCATCACGTTGATCATGAACTTGCCGTTGTATTCGCCCACCGCGCTGTCCGCCGGACGGAATCCCGGGTAGGCGTTGTACGCACTTTGTGTCCACTGCCAGGCCACGTTATCGACTTGTTCCAGCTGACCGGCCTCAGCGGCGGCTTCCCACTCGGCTTCGGTGGGCAAGCGTGCATCGGCCCATTGGGCAAACGCAGCGGCTTCGTAATAGCTGATGCTGATCACCGGAGCCGTCGGGTCGATGGCTTCCAGACCGCGCAACGTCATCTGCCGCCAGCCCTGGTCGTCGTGCTGCCAATAGAGCGGGGCGTTCCAGCCGTTTTGCTGCACTGCCGCCCAGCCGTCTGACAGCCATAGGCTGGCTTTGCTGTAGCCGCCGTCCGCCATGAAGGCCAGCCATTCACCGTTAGTCACCAGGCGGTCGCTGATCTCGAAGGATTGCAGGTAAGTGGTGTGTCTTGGGCCTTCGTTGTCGAAGGCGAAACCGTTGCCCTTGTGACCCATTTCGGTCAGCCCGCCCTTGAGCGGCTTGAACTGGCCGCGACGCCCGGAGAGGTCTTTGGGCCAGCGCAGGTCATAGGCTGGCTTGAGCGAGGAGGTGCTGAACAAATGCAGGATGTCCATCAGCAACAGCTCTTGATGCTGTTCCTCATGGGCCAGACCCAGCTCGATCAATTCGGCGGTGCCGTCGGGCAACGCCGACTCCAGCAAGGTACGCATGTGTTTATCAACATGCTGGCGGTAGTCCAGCACCTTGTCCACGGTCGGACGTGTCATCAACCCGCGTTGTGGCCGGGGATGACGGGGGCCTATGGCTTCGTAATAGGAGTTGAACAGGTAACCGAACGCCGGATCGAACGGGTGGTAGTCGACGACGTTTTCGGCCAGCAGAAACGTTTCGAAAAACCAGGTGGTGTGCGCCATGTGCCACTTGGCGGGGCTGGCATCAGGCATTGACTGGACGACCATGTCCTCAGGGCTGAGCGGTGCAATCAGGCTCTCTGTCCGGCTGCGAATCGTTTGGTAGCGTTTGAGAAGCGCGCTACTGGCGGAGAGGTCGCGTAGCTCGCTTAAGGTGCTGGTCATCAGGTTTTCTCTCCGGTGAATCGTCGTTCCGCTGGTCTGTCGACTCTCTGGTATTTCCAGAGGAGGCAGGGCTTCGTACGTTCTTCCCATGAGTTTGATGTTCGGTGCGAGCGTAATGTTCAATCCGAATGTCGGGTAACTATAGCGTCACTGCCATATTGCCCATTGGGTGGATTTACCGAGTGGGCGGCAGTCCATCAAAACTCAAGTTGCAGCGTCTCTTTACCTTCCAGTGTGAGCAGCAACTGCTTGGCCGCGAGTCCACCCGCAAACCCGGTCAAACTCCCCGAAGCCCCAATCACCCGATGGCACGGTGCAACAATCGAGAGCGGATTCTTCCCATTCGCCGCCCCCACCGCCCGAACCGCTTTCGGATTCCCAATCTGCACCGCAATCTGGCTATAACTCCGGGTCTCCCCAAACGGAATCGTCAGCAGCGCCTGCCAGACCCTTTGCTGAAACTCTGTCCCGGCAAAATCAAGTTCCAGCTCAAAACAGACACGCTCCCCTGCAAAGTACTCATTGAGTTGGCGCTCGGCTTCCAGCAACACGGGGTTGTGGATATCTTCCTGCAACGGGCCGATACGAACCCGGTCGAGCTTTTCGTTTTCCCAGAGGATGGCGCAGAGTTTGCTGCCTTTGGCGACCAGGGTGAGGGTGCCGACGGGGGATTTCATCCGTTTGAATACGTACGACATGGGTTGACTCCTTGATCCGACGGGGGCTTCAGACGTCGTTGGACGTTGAAGGCGATCGTTCATCTGTGTCAGAGGACGTATTCAGAGTAATTGTGTGTTCAAACGCAAGAACTACGTTTCTTGCGATTGAATTTCGCAGGCTGATGCGACCCGCACGGCCTGATGCCTGTCAGTTAAGTGTTGGTTGCCCTAAAAGATCGCAGCCTGCGGCAGCTCCTGCGAATTTGCACTGCCCGCTATTGATCTTCAGCGTCCTCGGCCTCTTCAACAAAATTGCAATCACGGCGTTTGCCGCTTGGGTCGATGATGAAGACGCCCTGCCCTTTGCCGCACTCAAGCGAGTGGGGTGCCGAATCGGCTTTTTCCTTGTTGATCCAGGCATTCAGTTTGGAGATGTAGAGGCCCATACCAACGGCAATGCTCAGCACCAGCAGCAAGCAAAGAACGAACTGTGCGGTGTAATGGTCGCTTTCCTTTTCCGAGCGGGCGGGTTGCATGTCGACGTCCTGTTGTTGAATCAACTCGTCACGATAAGGAGCAGCGGGTTAACGTCAGGTGAACATTGACGCGAAGAAAGGCAACTCCGCTATCCTCTGCCCCATTAGTGAAAAACCGTGGGTCTGTGCGTGCATATTCATCTGCTGTTGGTCGAAGACAACATCGACCTGGCGAACACTGTCATCGAGTACCTGGAAATCACCGGGATCGTCTGCGACCACGCCAGCGATGGGCAAATGGGTTTGAACCTGGCGCTCGCTCAGCACTATGACGTGATCTTGCTGGACATCATGCTGCCGCGCCTGGACGGCCAGCAGGTGTGCAAAAAGCTGCGCGAGCACGGCAATCAGACGCCGATCCTGATGCTCACCTCGCTGGATGCCTTGGCCGACAAACTGGCCAGTTTCTCGGTCGGGGCCGACGATTATCTGGTCAAGCCTTTCGAGTTGCCGGAACTGGTTGCACGGATTCGCGCCCTGAGCCTGCGCCGCAGTGGCCAGGCCAGTCGGCTGCAAGTCGCGGACCTGATCATGGATCTTTCAACCCGCAAGGTCAGTCGCAACAGCCAGGAACTGCACCTGTCACCGACCGGCTGGACGTTGCTCGAATGCCTGATGCGCGCCAGCCCCGCTCCGGTCAATCGCGAGCGTCTGGAAGCGGCGATCTGGGGTGACGAACTGCCGGACAGCAACACGCTCAAGGTGCACATGCACCGCCTGCGCAAGGCCGTCGACAAAGATTTCGAAACCGCACTGATCCACACCTTGCCGGGCATTGGCGTTCAGTTGGGGGGCACATGCGCAAAGGCCTGAGCCTGAAGTGGGTGATCAGTGGCTGTCTGCTGTTGATCATTGCCGTGGTGCTGATCATCTACAACCGGCTGCTACCGGTTTACACCATGCGCGGGTTTCTGTTTACCGCCAGCGCCATGATGGAAGAGGAAGCGCAATACTTCGCCCGGCATTACCAGCGGAACCCGACGAGCCCGCTGCCCGATAATTACTTCGTCAGCAGTGCTATCGGCAAAGAGGCGCTGCCGAAAAACATCCGCGACCTGCTCGACACCACGCCGAGCATGGTGTTCGGGGCCGTGCAGTTCTTCGGTGACATCGACTCCGACGACGAAGATGACGGCACGGCCATCCTGATCCACCCGTTGAGCGACGGTAAGACGCTGTATATCTACGAAACCGATCACGACCATGAAGAAGGCGGCGTGATCGAGACGCCGTTGTCCGATGCCTATCTGGAACATGAGTTGTCGATGATCAGCATGATCGGTCTGGCGGTGTTTATTCCCGCGCTGTTCATTATCGCCCTGCTGGTGTGGTGGGTGGTCCGGCCGCTCGGTCGGCTGACGCAATGGTCGACCACCCTGGAAAGCGTCGGCGCGGCGCCCAATGGCCGACCGCATTTCATCTTTCGCGAATTCAATGTGCTGGCCGATTCGCTGGCCCACAGCGTGCAACAGGTCAAAGCCGCGAGCCTGCGTGAAGAGCGCCTGCTGCGCTACACCAGCCATGAACTGCGTACGCCGCTGGCGGTGGTCAAGGCCAACGTCGAATTGCTCGCCGTGCAGTCCGGCGGCGAACTGCCGCCGCCCTTGCAGCGGATCGAGCGTTCGGTGCTGAACATGCAGCGGATTGCCGAAACCTTGTTGTGGATGAGCCGCGAGAGCCCGCAAGCGCTGCCGGAAGAAGCGCTCGACATGCGCCAGTTACTCAGTGAACTGATCCAGGAACACCGCTACCTGATCGGCAAACGAGACATCGAACTGATCCTGCATATCAGCGACGAGCCGTGTCGGCTACCCCTGACTGCGTGCCGCATCGTTGTTGGTAACTTTCTGCGCAACGCCCTGCAATACGCCGACGATGGCAGCGTCGAAATCACCTTCGAACACCTGCAACTGCGCATCGTCAACCGGATACGCGACACCCGGCAGAATCAGGAGTCTGCCGATTTCGGCTACGGCCTCGGGCTCGAACTGATGCGCCAGCTCTGCGCAAAACTGGGCTGGCACATCGAGGTCGTGCCCGAAAAGAATCGCTTCACGGTCACCCTGAAATTTTCAGCTCAGGCACCGCAACAACTCCCGGAAGCGAAGGACGCCTGAACCTCCGTCAGTGCGCCTCCTCCAACTCATCGTGCAGCAACCCGAAGATCTCGCGCTTCATCTCGATGAACGAGCGTTCCATGACCATATCCAAAGTCCGTGGGCGCTCGATCGGCACGTCGAGAATCTGTTTGATCCGCCCAGGTCTCGCGCCCATGACGTAGACCCGGTCACCGAGCAGGATCGCTTCGTCGATGTCGTGGGTGACGAACAGCACGGTCTTCTTGCTGTTGCCCCAGACCCTTAGCAGCAGTTGCTGCATTTGCAGGCGGGTCTGGCTGTCGAGGGCGCCGAAGGGTTCGTCCATCAGCAGGATTTGCGGGTCGTTGGCCAAGGCGCGGGCGATGGCCACGCGCTGCATCATGCCGCCGGAGAGTTGCTTGGCGTAGTTGTCGGCGAAGCCGGTCAGGCCGACTTCATTGACGTAGTAGTCGACGATTTCCTTGCGCTGGGCCGCCGGCATGCCGCGACGCTTGAGGCCGAACTCGACGTTTTGCCGCACGGTCAGCCAGGGGAACAGCGTGTAGCTCTGAAAGACCATGCCGCGATCCGCGCCGGGGCCTTCAACGTGCTGGCCGCCGACGTAGATTTCCCCTTCCGTAGGTTCGGCCAGGCCCGCCGTCAGGTACAGCAGGCTGGATTTGCCGCAGCCCGAAGGCCCGACCAGCACGGCGAACTGCTGGTCCGGCACGTCGAACGAGACCTTTTCCAGTGCGGTGAAGATCCCGCCGTCAGGCTTTTGGTAACGCAGGCTGACCTTGTCCACTTGCAACCGTGGGGCGGCATGCACCGGCGCTACAGTGGGTGCGGCGAAGCGATGATTGGCGGCGGTTACTGAGCCCATGCGGCGATCCTCAGTCGAAGGAAACGGAACAGTTGATCGGTGACCAGGCCCAGCAGGCCGATGATCGCGATCGCCAGAAAGATCACATCCACCTGAAAGCCGCGCATGGCTTTGAGGCTCAGATAGCCGAGGCCACTGGAAGCGGCCACCAGTTCGGCGACCACCAGGTACGTCCAGGCCCAGCCCATGGTGACGCGCAAGGTGTCGAGCACACCCGGCAACGACGCCGGGGCGATCACATGCAGCACCGCGTCGCGGCGCTTGGAGCCCAGGGTGTAGGAGGCGTTGATCAGGTCCTTGGAGATGCCTTTGGAGACATCCGCAATCATCACCAACTGCTGGAAGAACACGCCGAAGATGATCACCGATACCCGCTGCTCAAGACCGATGCCGATCCACAGGATGAACAGCGGCACAAAGGAGGTCACCGGCAGGTAGCGAATGAAGTTGACCATCGGTTCGAGGAACGCCTGGACGATGCGGAAGCTGCCCATCAGCAGCCCCAACGGCACCGCCACCAGCGACGAGACGATGAAGCCGACCATCACCACTTCCAGGCTCGCCCAAACGTGGACCCCGAGTGTGCCGTCGCGCGCCAGGCGCACGGCGGCATCGAGCACCGCGCCGGGTGTCGGCAGGAACATGCCCGGCACCACGCCGCCGTAGGACAACCCGGCCCAGAGGCCGACCAGCAGCACCCAGGCCAGGCCGCTGGCGCTCCAGATCACCTTGACCGGCAAGCCGGTCTTGGGCGTGATGCAGCGGCTCAACCATGAATTTCGCTTGAACATGGCCACCTCCTACAGCGGGCTGACGAAACGGTTGTCGACCAGTTCATCGTGGCTGACGTTATACCGTTTGCCTTGCAGTTCGCTGGCGGTTTCGTTGGCGAGTTTGATCAGCGCTGCGCTGTCACCCGGTTTGCCCGGTGAGCCGAGGAGCTTTTCGCTCATGGCCTGATCGTAGAAGCGCACGCCTTTGGCGGCAGCGGCCAGTTCCTTCGGATCGGCAAGGTAACCGCCGACGCCTTTGGCCATGATCGCGTAAGCCTCGTCCGGATGTTCCTGGGTGTATTTCACCGCTTTGTACAAACCGGCGACCAACGCTTTGACGTCTTCCGGTTGCTTCTCGATGACCGAGCAGTTGAGCGCCACCACGTCGACGATCACGCCGGGGGTGGTGCTGCTGTCGATCAGCACTTTGCCTTGTTTCTTGTCACGGACCATCGACAGATGGGGTTCCCAGGTCACGGCGGCCGGCACACGACCGGCGATGAACGCGGTGGCGGCATCGTCGGCGGTCATGTTCTGCACGGTGATGTCGCTCATTTTCATGCCGTTCTTTTTCAGCAGGTACGAGAGCCAGAACTGCGAAGTCGAACCTTCGTTCACCGCGACCGCTTTGCCTTTGAGCTCTTGCAGGCTCTTGACGTCCTTGCCCACCAACACACCGTCGCCACCATGGCTGTCATCCAGAGCCGCTACCGCTTTGAAACAGAACTGCGGGCGATACTTGAGCACCTCATCGATGGTCGAGGCCGAGCCGGACAACTGACCCGAGGCCTGGGCGGCCATGTACATCGAGGCTTCTTCCACCACCGGCAATTCGACGGTCAGGCCGTTCTCCTTGAAGTAGCCCAGGTCCTGGGCGAGGTAGAGGGTGCCGTAACCGACCCACGTGGTGTGGCCGATGGACAGGGTGCCGGCCTGGGCGCTGGTGGCGACCCCGGCAGCGATGGCGGTGATCGCGAGGGGTTGAGCGAAACGGGTTAGCAAGGACTTGATCATGGAGCACTCCCACAGCTGTTGATTTAGTTTTGTCTTGGGCAGTACGGCCAGCGGCCTCGAACAGGGACAACGTGCGGTCTCTGAATGGACCTTGAGGTGGTCAGCGTTCGGCTGACTGGCGAGGTTGATGTTGGCCCAACGAAGGCCATAGGAAAACGAGGAAATATGTCGCCGCGAATGAAGAAAAACCTCGGTAGCGCGCACTGCAAAAGGGCGCCATGGACGGGGATGCCCGAGGTGGGTGCAGTGATGGGAAATGGTCTTTAAACATCAAAAGATCGCAGCCTGCGGCAGCGCCTACATTGGATCGACTTACATCCTGTAGGAGCTGCCGCAGGCTGCAATCTTTTCGGGATCACACCACCATCAAGTCAGATCAGAGCCGGCCGTATTCCTGCGCCGTACGATCCAGCGCACGCAAGGTTTTGCCGACCAGTTCATCCACTTCTTCACGCGTGGCAATCAACGCCGGGGCCATGATCATCCGGCCCAGCGTCGAGCGAATGATCACCCCTTCTTCGAAGCCCAAGGTGCGGCAGCGCCAGGCGATGTCGTTCTCGTTGGCAAAGCGTTTACGGCTGGTTTTGTCCTCGGCCAACTGCAACGCCGCGACCATGCCCACGCCCTGAATATCACCGACCAACGGGTGATTGCCGAACACTTCGCGCAGGCACTTTTGCAGGTACGGTCCGATATCATCCTTGACCCGTGTGACCACGCCTTCATCGCGCAAGGCCTTGAGGTTGGCAATCGCCACCGCTGCCGCCACCGGGTGCCCGGAATAGGTCAGGCCGTGGGCGAACACCCCGCCCTGCTCCACTAAAACCTGGGCCATTTTTTTCGACAGAATCAGCCCGCCCATGGGGATGTAGCCCGAAGTCAGGCCCTTGGCGATGGACAAGGTGTCAGGCTCGAAACCGAAGTGCTCGTGGGCAAACCATTCACCGGTGCGACCGAAGCCGCCGATCACTTCATCGGCGCACAGCAGCACATCGTACTTGCGGCAGATCCGCTGAATCTCCGGCCAGTAACTCTCTGGTGGAAAAATCATCCCGCCAGCGCCCTGGAACGGTTCAGCGATGAACCCGGCGACCTTGTCGGCTCCCAGCTCAAGAATCTTCTCTTCAAGTTGCTGTGCCGCCCGCAGACCAAACTCGGCCGGCGTGAGGTTGCCTTCGTGGGCGAAAAAGTACGGCTCGTCGATGTGCGCGATGTCCGGAATCATCCCGCCCATTTCGTGCATGAACTTCATCCCGCCCAGCGCCGCGGCGGCCAGGGTCGAGCCGTGGTAACCGTTCCAACGACCGATCATGACTTTCTTCTCGGGCTTGCCGAGGATCGTCCAGTAACGTCGTACCGTGCGGATCAGCACCTCGTTGGCCTCGGAGCCGGAGTTGGTGTAGATCGCGTGGCTGTAGTGCCCCGGCAGCAGACTGAACAGCAGCTCGGAGAGCTCGATCACCTGCGGGTGGGTGGTGTGGAAAAACAGGTTGTAGTACGGCAACTGCTCCAGTTGCTGGCTCGCCGCGGCGGCCAGGTCCTTGCGCCCGTAACCCAGGTTGGTGCACCACAGCCCGGACATGCCATCCAGATAACGCCGACCGTCGTTGTCCCACACATGCAGGCGGTCGCCACGGACCATCACCCGTGGCCCTTCGTCGTTGAGGGCTTTCTGATCGACGAACGCGTGGATGTGGTGCGCAGCATCGGCGGCCTGGTAGTCGCGGGTTTCACGTGGGGTAGTCATCGCCAGTTCTCCGTTTTTATTGTCAGCGCAGCTGAAACCAGGTGGTTTTCAACTGGGTGTATTTATCAAATGAGTGCAGCGACAGGTCGCGGCCAAAACCGGACTGCTTGCCGCCGCCAAAAGGCACCGTGACGTCGAGCGCATCGACACTGTTGACCGACACCGTCCCGGCGCGCAATTGCCGCGCCACGCGGTGGGCGCGATTGAGGTCGTCGGTCCACAGCGATGCGGCTAAACCATAGACGCTGTCATTGGCCAGTTGTAGCGCGTGGGCCTCATCATCGAACGCGGTGACCGCCAACACCGGGCCGAACACTTCGTCGCGAAACAACGGCATGTCCGGACTCACGCCAGTGAAAATCGTCGGCTGAATGAAGTTGTCCGAGCCGTTGAAAATAGACCGCTGACCGCCGCACACGCGCTTCGCGCCCTGGCGTTCAGCCTGCTGGATGAACTTCATGATTCGTGCCGTCTGACGTCGGTCGACAATCGCCCCGGCGGTGCTCGACGGGTCCAGCGGGTCACCCGGTTGCCAGCGCTCGACCTGAACCTTGAGGCGCTCGACAAACTCGTCATGGATCGAGCGCTCCACCAACAACCGCGAGTTGGCCGAGCAGACTTCGCCTTGATTGAAGAAGATCCCGAACGCGGCTTTCTGCGCCGCCAGGTCGAGGTCCTGACAATCGGCGAATACCAGATTGGCGCTCTTGCCGCCGCACTCCAGCCACACCTGTTTGAGGTTCGACTGCGCCGAGTACTGCATGAAGTATTTGCCGACTTCGGTCGAGCCGGTGAACACCAGACAATCGATATCCGGGTGCAAACCCAAGGCCTTGCCGGCTTGCTCACCGAGGCCCGGCAGCACGTTCAGCACGCCTGCCGGCACACCCGCTTCCAGCGCCAGCTCGCCCAGCCGCAAGGCGGAGAACGGCGATTGCTCAGCCGGTTTGAGGATCACCGAATTGCCGGCGGCCAGCGCGGGTGCCAGTTTCCACGCGGCCATGTCCAACGGGAAGTTCCACGGCACCACGGCAGCCACCACGCCGAGGGCTTCACGGGTGATGGTCGCCAGCACGTTCTGCGCACTCGGGGCGATCTGGTCGTAGAGTTTGTCGAGGCTTTCGGCGTACCAGCGAAACACCCCGGCGGCGCCCGGCACATCGATGGTGTAGGCGTCCATCACCGGTTTGCCCATGTTCAGCGAGTCGAGCAGCGCCAGCTCTTCGCGGTTGGCCATGATCAGCTCGGCCAAACGCAGCAGCACCTGTTTGCGCTCGCTGGGCGAACGCGCCGACCAGACGCCAGACTCAAACGCCTGTCGCGCACTGATCACCGCCGCATCGACGTCTTCATTGCCGCACGCGGCCACCTCGGCCAGAACTGCGCCAGTGGCCGGGTTGATCGCGGCAAAGGTCTGCCTGGATTGCGCCGGCTGTTGTTTGCCATCAATCAACGCCAACGTACGAAACTGCAGCGCGGCGGCCTGGCCTTGCCAATATTCAAGCTCGAACACGTTCAGATGCTCCTTGGACTTTTTATTGTGCAATGGAGGGTGGCTCAGGCTGCCGCTGAGGAAAAATAGTAAATATGTGGTCGCAAGCGATGAAAAAACTGGGCAGCCAAGCTCCCCACGTGCGTGCCATGTGGTTATTGTTCAAACACAACAATACCGTCGCCCACGTGGATAAGGGCGGTACGCACATTGCTTGGGTTCAGCTGTCGAGACTGGCATCGAACCCATCCACCCCGAGGTTTGCTGTGGCTGCCTACAATCTGCGTCAATTGAAGTACTTCATTACCACCGTCGAATGCGGCAGCGTCGCCGAGGCGTCGCGTAAGCTGTACATCGCCCAGCCGTCGATTTCCACGGCGATCAAGGGCCTGGAAAACAGCTTTGGCGTGCAGTTGCTGATCCGTCACCACGCCCAGGGCGTTTCCCTGACGCCCAGCGGCGCACGCTTCTACCGCAAGGCTCAGGAACTGCTGCGCATGGCCAAGGAGTTCGAACAGAACGCCCTGGCCGACAACGACGTGGTGTCCGGGCAGATCGATATCGGCTGCTTTGAAACGGTCGCGCCGTTGTACCTGCCGCAATTGATTGCCGGGTTCTCGGCGTTGTATCCGGGGGTGGAAATCCGCATCCGCGACGGTGAGCAGCAAGAGCTGGTGCAGAATTTGACCTCGGGCGCTTTCGATCTGGCGATCCTTTACGAGCACGATCTGGACGGCACCATCGAAACCGAGCCACTGATGCCGGCGCAACGGCCTTACGCACTGCTGCCGGCCGATCATCGTTTTGCCCAGCAAGCGCAGGTGTCCCTGCGTGACCTGTGCCTGGAACCGATGATTCTGCTCGACGTGCAGCCGAGCCGAACCTACTTCGTCAGTTTGTTTGAAGAACTCGGATTGACGCCCAGAATTGCCTTCAGCTCGCCGTCGATCGAGATGGTGCGCGGGATGGTTGGCCAGGGTTTCGGCTTTTCGATTCTGGTCACCCGGCCGCATTCGGAATGCACCTATGACGGGCAGAAAGTGGTGTGCGTGGACATTGTCGAGGAGGTTACCGGTTCGGGGTTGGTGGCGGCCTGGCTCAAACGCGGGCAACTGACCAAACCGGCGCAGTTATTTGCGGATTATTGTCGGGAGCAGCTCACCGCGAAGGGCCGTCCATGAGCGGACGCAGAGCGTCCATTGAGGCATTCCCACGCAGAGCGTGGGAACGATCGGCGTGTTGGGCGTTACGCCAACAACCCCAACTCCTTGGCCCGGGCCACGGCCTGAGTGCGGCGTTCGACACCGAGCTTGCTGTTGATGTGGCTGGCGTGGGTCTTGACGGTGTGCAGCGAGATAAACAGCTGATCGCTGATTTCCTGGTTCGAGCAGCCTTGGGCGATCAATTGCAGTACGGCCTGTTCGCGGGCGCTGAGCGTTTCACCGGCGTGCTGCGGCTCAACCATCTCGCGGGCAGCGGCTTGGGGCAAGCGTTCGATCAGGCTCTCACGCAGTGCACCGGCCGGACACTGCGCCAGTTGCTCACGCAGCCAGTCCGGGCGTTCGCGCAGTAACCATTCGAAGGGTTGCAGGACGCCTCCGGCCGCGGCCTCGAAGGCCTGCCCCAAGGCCAGGCACGCTTCGGGTTCACGGCCATTGTTCAGCAGCAGCGCCACCTTCTGACTCAATGCCATCACGCTGAGCATCTGCCTTCCGGTCTTCTGCCCATGTCCCAGCAGTGCGTTCAAACGTCCTTCGGCCAGCATCGGCTGCCCTTGAATGGACTCCAGCAGCGCTTGTTGCAATTCGATGTGCAGCGGCATTTGCGGATGAAACTCCGGCGGCGCCGCAGCTTGCTCGCCGTTGTAGGTCTGGCCGAGTCGCGCCAGCCAGGCTTCGGCCAGATCGGTGCGGCCCTGAGCCAGCCAAAGCTCGCATTTCACCAGCGTAATCATCGCCAGGTAGTAAATCGGCGGCACGTCCCAGATGTGCATCAGCCGTTCGGCCTCGGCCAGTTCGGCAAACGCCCGGGCGAACTCGCCGTTGCTGCCTTCAAGCTTGGCGATCACACAATGACCGATCAGCACGCTGATATCGCGACAGGCCCGCGCTTCGTTCAACCCCGTCCGCAAACGCGCCAGCCCGGCCTCGGGCTGCACACGCAGGGTCAGCAGAAAACCTTCATACAAAGTCAGGCGTGCGCGAACCGCGTACAGCCGCTGCGGCGATAAGCCCTGCAAACGTTGCTGGCCCTGATGCACTTCGTCCAGCGAACGGAGAATTTCCCCGCGCGCTTGCAGCACCCGTGCCCGGTCGTAATGGGCCAGCGCCTCGAACAGCGGATTACCGACCCGTTGCGCCAGCTCCAGCGACTCACGGTTCAACCCCCGGGCGCGCCACAGATCCGCGTCGGCGATCGCCAGGTTGGACAAGGTCGACAGGCACATCAAGCGCTGCCCGTAGCGCTTGTGCGGCAGGCTCTCCAGCGCTTCGGTGCAATACAGCAGCGTCAATTCGCGCTGGCCGCGACCACGGGCGATGATCCCGCTGAGTGCCAGCCACTGCGCCAACATGGATTTCTGCGCGGTGGCCGACGGTGCCGGCAGGAAGCGACTCAAGTGGTTGGCCAACTCTTCAGCCGCATCGAGTTGGCAGGCCAGACCCAGCGCCCAGCTGTACAGCACAATCAGCCGCGGGGTGCTGATCAGCAGGCTGTCAGGCAAGTCCATTTTCCAGCGCAGCAGCATGCCGACGTTCTGTTCGGCCAGCAGCTGTTCTTCGGAAAGGTTCTGCACCAGGTTCGCCGCTACATCCAGGTGCCCGGCGCGCAATGCCTGCTCCACCGCTTCATCGAGCAAACCCTGGGCGTTGAACCAGCGGCAGGCGCGCAGGTGCAGGCTGGCGGCGGGCACCATGGCATTAGCGATCGGCCGACTGCGTAACAAATCAGAAAACAGATGGTGATAACGGTACCAATGCCCATGCTCGTCGAGCGGCACCAGGAACACTTGATGGGACAGCAGAAAGCGCAGGATCTCGGCGCTGTCATGGGCCTCGCGCACCGCATCGCAGAGTTCGCTGCAAAAGCGCTCTTGCGGTGCGGTGTCGTACAGAAATAACTGCACCTCGGCGGGCAGGCAATCGATGACTTCTTCAAGCAGGTAGTCGCGTATCAAGCCTTCGCCACCGTGCAGCGGCTGCGGCAACGCGCCGCCATTGCGCGCTTCAGAGGCGGCCAGCAACCAGAAACGCAGCCCCGCGACCCAGCCTTCGCTGCGCTGGATCAGACTTTCCAGCGCCTCGCCGCGCAATGAACTGCTGTGTCGATCAAGCAGGGCCAGGGATTCGTCATGGGTCAGGCGCAGCTCCTGTTCGCTCAGCTCAAGCAATTGCCGCGACAGGCGCAAACGCGCCAGGTGCCAGTCGGGACGCTGGCGACTGGTCACCAGCACCAGCAGGCCATCGGGCAAATGATTGAGGAAAAATTGCAGGCAGCGATCGAGCACCGGGCCCTGGGCCAGATGGTAGTCATCCAGAACCAGCAGCAGCGGCGTGCTCGGTGACAGGTAAGTGGCCAGCTCATCGAGCAGCCCGTCCAGCCATTCTTCGAAGGCGAACGGTTGATGGCGTTGACGCATTTTCAGCAGGCCAAGGGCCTGCCTGCCCAGCGGTGGAAAATAGTTTTGCAGGCCTTCAAGCAGCCGTTCGAGGAAGCGCCCGGGATCGTTGTCGCGCGGACTCAACCCCAGCCAGAGGCTTTGCCAATGCGCCGGCAGGTTCTGACAGAACTCCACCGCCAATGAGCTTTTACCGAACCCCGCCGGCGCGCTGACCAGCAGCAATCGCCCTTGCAACCCGGCACTCAGCCGCTCGCACAGGCGAGGCCGCAGCACATAGCCGTCGGGCAAGGGTGGCCGGTAAAAGCGCCCCTCCAGCACAGGTATCGCCGCGCTGGAGGGCCTTGGGATTCGGAACAGGTCAGTCATAGCCAACTCTTGTTGAAGTGCTGTTGTCGGCATTGCAGCTGTCCGCAGACTAGCGGTAAACCGAATGGGATTGAAGGTTCCTGCTACAAATGGCTACAAAAAGACTACGAATCAAAAGATCGTCCGAACGCGGCCCGAACCTCCGGCAGCTCCTGCGTTGGGTCGGCGTACATCCTGTAGCTGCCGAAGGCTGCGATTTTTTTTTGGAAAAAAAAACGCCCCGAACCAGTCGGGGCGTTTTTCGAGGATGCGGCCTCTGGGTTACGACACGTTAGCGAACGCCGTCCTGAGCCAGCGCAGCCGGGGTGAAATCACTGGTGCTCGCGGTGAAGCCGAAGTCATATGCCCGTTTCTCTTCGTTCTTCATGCCCAGCGCCAGGTAGCGGCCAGACTGCAGGTCGTAGAGGGTTTCCAGGGCGTACCACGGCACTTGCTTGTCGTAGTAGTTCTCGGAATGCGCCTCGGCCACACGCCACAGTTGACCACGACCGTCGTAGTGATCGATGACCGAGGCTTGCCAGGTGTCTTCGTCAATGTAGAAGTCACGCTTGGCGTAAATGTGACGCTGACCTTCCTTCAGCGTGGCAACCACATGCCAGACACGACGCAGTTCGTAACGCGCCAGGTCCTGGTTGATATGACCGGCCTTGATGATTTCGTCGTACTTGAGCGTCGGCGAGTCCAGCTTGTAGCTGTCGGAGGCGATGTACATCTCTTTCTTGCCTTCGAGCTTCCAGTCGTAACGATCCGGGGCACCGTTGTACATGTCCAGGTTATCGGAAGTACGCAGGCCGTCGGCAGCCGTACCCGGACCGTCATACGAGACTTGCGGGGCACGACGTACACGACGCTGACCGGCGTTGTAGACCCACGCCGAACGCGGTTCCTTCACCTGGTCGAGGGTTTCGTGAACCAGCAGCACACCACCGGCCAGACGTGCCGGCGCGGTCACTTTCTGCTTGAAGTAGAACAGGATGTTGCCCGGGTTTTTCGGGTCGTAATCCTTCATTTTGTCGCGGAACACGAACTGATCCTGGAAGTACACCAGGCTGTACGAGCCGTTCGGCTGCGGCGTGGCCTGGGTCACCAGACGGGTCACGCTGCCGCCGCGATAGCGGGTGATGTGGTTCCAGATGACTTCGACACCGCTTTTCGGAATCGGGAACGGCACGGCCGTTTTGAAGTTCTCCAGACCGTTGCCGCCGGACACCAGGTTGGTGTTGGTGGCGTTCTCCTTGATGGCGGCGAACACGTCATCCGGCACAGTCGCGCCGCGATGGGACGGGTAAACCGGCATTTTGAAGGTGTCCGGGTAACGCTTGAACATCGCGTATTGGCCCGGCGCCAGTTTGTCTTTGTACTGGTCGACGTTTTGCGCGGTGATGGTGAACAGCGGTTGCTCACTGGCATACGGGTTGGACAGGAAGCCCTTGCTGTCGACGGCGCCGGCGTTTTTCGCCATGGGTTTCCAGGCCGGGATCGAGCCATCGGCATTGCCTGCCATTTCCGCACCCATCGGCGTCAGGCTCTTGCCCAATTTGTCCGCTTCAGCTGCCGGAACCGCCGCCATGACCGCGCTGGCCAGCAGCGAAAGCCCAAGGACACCCGCTTGCAACAGACTTTTGGTTACTTTCATAGTGTTGTTCGTCCTGAAGATGCAGTGCTTAGAAGTTCACGCCGACGCTGAGCGCAACGAAGTCGCGATCATCCACGGTGCTGTACTTGCCGCCAAAGAAGTTGGTGTACGCGAGGCTCGCGGTGTAGGTGTTCTGGTACTCGGCATCGAGCCCCAGGCTGACCGCTTTACGACCTTCCTCGAAGTTGCCGCCAGGACCTGGCGAATAACCGCTGACGTCATGGGACCAGGCCACGTTCGGCTTGAGGTTCACACCGGCGAATACGTCCGGGTATTCCCAAATGGCCCGGGCGCGGTAGCCCCAGGAGTTGGCGGTGGTGAAACCATCGTTGTTGCAGTTGCTGCTACGGTTGTTGGTCGCCGCACCCGCCCCCGCACCGTTGATGGTGGAGGTGTTGAGGATCTGCGAGCAGGTATCCAGGCCACCCGTGGCGGGCAGTTCGCCTGGGCCGAAGACCGGATCGCGGCCATAACGGACATCGGACGTGCTTTCCAGGCCACCGACGTGAGTCAGGCCGACTTCACCCACCAGGGTCAGACGCTGGGCGCCCATGACCTGATCGAAGAAGTGCGTGAAGGTGGTCTGGATCTGGGTGATTTCCTTGCGGCGATAGCCGTGCAGGTCTTCCCCTGGAACACCCTGGAGCAACGAAGCGTTGGTCAGCGCGCCACCCAGCGGACGAATACCGGCGAACAGGATATCGGTGGAGTTCAACTGCACCGGCGCATTCGGCCGGTAGCTGATCTCACCGCTCCACGCCGTACCGGTAGGCAGGGTGGTGGAGAAGCTCAGACCATAGAGGCGGATGTCTTCCGGGTACTCGACGAAGTATTGCGAGTTACCCGCGACCAGCAGCGGCCCGAGGGCCTGGAACGGTCCGGGCAATGCCTTGACACCGTTATAGATCGACTGCGGAGCACCGGTCGCACTGAAGATCGGTGCACGGCTGTGGTAGTTCATGAAGTAGGCACCGAACTCGGTGTCCAGCGGATCGAACATGTACTTGAAGGCCGCGCCCCACTGGCCGCTGTTGCTCGCCTCGCGGTCTTGCCCGCGACGCACCAGTACCCCCTCTTCGTTGACGTTGACACCATTCGCAGCCAAGGGCCCCAATGCGATGGCCGGGATGGTCGAACGCTTGTTCAGTACGCGCAGATTGTCGGTGCAACCGTTGGCAATAATGTCTGGCTGGGAGAAGAAGGTGCCGCAGTTGTCGACAACGGTCTGGTCCCAGCCGATCTGGTAGAACGCTTGAGCCGACAGGCTCTCGGTCAGGCTTTGCGAGATGTAGAACATGTTGACCGGGATCAGGCCTTCCTTGATCTCGGCACCGGGACGACGGAATGCGGACACGTCGATCGGGTTGATCGAGTTGATGCCGCCGCCGATGAAGGTACTTTCACCCCAGTTGACCACCTGTTTGCCCAGGCGTACGGAACCCGGCTCATCGGCAATGGAGTAGTTGTGGTAGACGAAGGCGTCGAGGATTTCCCCACCCGACGACTTCGCGCCTTCCTTACGGCCGTCATTGCTGACGTTCTTGAATTCCAGGTCCTGGTTTTGCAGCGCGAAGTCGTACCAGTATTTACCGCGTACGAAAACGCCGGTATCGCCGTATTTCAGTTCGAGGTCATGGATGCCCTTGAAGATCTTCGAAAAGGCTTGCCCGCTCTTGAAGTTCAAGTGACCGTCGTCGGAGGTCTGGGACAGGCCCTTGCCACCGTTGTTGACACCGATCAGGTTCTTGTTCGGTTGCTGGGTAGACACACTCATCCCCAGGGAGAGGGACGAGTCGAACTGACCTTCGATTTCACCGACATTGAAACTGACGCCGAATGCGGGCCCGGCGAGCGTAGAGGCGAGACTGACCGCCAGAGGCAGTTTTGCCCGGCGCCAGAACTGGTTTACTGATGTCATCGACGCTACTCCATGTGCTTTTATTGTTATGGCAGTGAGCACTTCTAAAAACGCTCTGAATCACGGGGAGCCCATCTCGTCCCGAAGTCATTCAAAGTTGCATCGCCTCGCTTTGTGCGTTTGCCCCGTTCTTAAAAATCCTTGAGCGGACTATAGCCAGCAGGTAGTACGGCTTGATCCCTCTAAAGTGTGATTTGCAACCCCTGACCATTCTGGAACAGTCCTGTTGCCAGTCCGACAGATGTCGGCCCGGCAAGGATGGCTGAAAACTCGGAATAAACAAGACAAGCGCTTGCTTGGTGGGCTTGCCGGGCCCTTTCGGGCACGGTAAAGGACGCTTAAAGCGTCGACAGGAAGGTGCTGTTGTTGGCCTGCCATTGCGTGATGTCGACGCGGATGCGCTTCTTGTCGAGCTTGCCGACGCTGGTCTTGGGAATTTCAGTAACAAGGGCGATCTGGCTCGGGATCGCCCACTTGCTCAGGTGCCCCAACTCGACGAAAGGCTTGAGGTGCTCTTTGAGTTCCCTGGCCCCAATCACATGGCCTTCTCGAACCACCAGCAAGGCAAACGGGCGCTCGCCCCATTGCGGATCCGGGATACCGACCACTGCTACTTCGCGTACCGCCGGATGGCGGCTGATCAGGTCTTCGAGGTCCAGGGAGGAAATCCACTCGCCACCGGTCTTGATCACGTCCTTGATCCGGTCACGGATATCGATCACCCCCATGCTGTCCAGGGTCGCCACGTCGCCGGTGTGCAGCCAGCCCCCGGCCCAGAGCTCGGCGCCCTTCTCCGGTTCGTTGAAATACCCTTCGGTGAGCCACGGCGCGCGCAGCACCAGTTCGCCCTGGGACTCGCCGTCCGCCGGCAGGAAGTTGCCGTCAGCGTCGATGATCGCCGCTTCCACCAAGGGGCCCGGCACGCCGGCCTTGATGCGATACGTGGTGCGTTCGTCTTCAGTGCCGGCCATCAGTTCATCGTTAAGGTGAGCGCAGGACACCAGCGGACCCGTTTCCGACATGCCATAGGCGGCGGTCAACTGAATGCCCTTGGCCTTGGCCGCTTCGTACAGCGCGCGATTCAGGGCGCTGCCACCGATGACGATTTTCCAGCCGCCGAAATCCGTGCCTTGCGCGGCCTTGGCGTTGAGAACCATTTGCAGGATCGTCGGCACGCAATGGGAGAAACTGACCTTTTCCTTGCGCCACAACTCCACCAGGTATTCCGGGTCGTAACGGCCGGGGTAAACCTGCTTGAGCCCAAGCATGGTCGCCACGTACGGCAAGCCCCAGGCATGCACGTGGAACATCGGGGTGATCGGCATGTACACGTCGTTGGTGCCCAGCAGGCGCACGCTGTCGATGCTGCCCATGATCGTCGACACGCCCATGGTGTGCAGCACCAGTTGCCGATGGGTGAAATACACGCCCTTCGGATTGCCGGTGGTGCCGGTGGTGTAGAAGGTGGTCGCCACCGAGTTTTCGTCGAAATCTTCGAAGCTGTACTGCGTGCTTGCGGCAGCCAGCAGTTGTTCGTACTCGCCCACCAGGTTGGGCAAGTCGGCGGTTTTCTCCGGCAAGTCGGTGAGCAGCAGGGTTTTCTCGACCGTGGTCAGGTGCCCGGCAATCGCCTGGTACAGCCCGACGAACTCGCTGTTGACCAGCACGAAGCGGTCCTCGGCGTGGTTCATGGTGTAGAGAATCTGCTCGGGCGACAGGCGCACGTTGATGGTGTGGATCACCGCACCGATCATCGGGATGGCAAACATGCATTCGAGGTAGCGATGGCTGTCCCAATCCATCACGGCCACGGTATCCCCGGCCTTGACCCCGGCCGCCGTGAGCACGTTGGCCAGCCGCGCGACACGCTCGATGAGGGTCGGGTAGCTGTAGCGCAACTGGTCGCGGTAGACGATCTCGCGGGTTTTCTCATAACGGCTGCCGGACATCAGCAACCGCTTGATCAACAGCGGGTATTGATAAGCGCCTTTGGCTGGCGGAACAACGCGAGTCTGCAACATAAGCATCCCTTTATCTGACTGCACGGTCTTGGCTGAAAAGATAAGCACTTTAGTCAGCCGGAGCGCCAGCTAAATCAGCCAAAGGGATGATTTGCAGAACCGTACAAATGCTAGCGTTACGCCAGCATCCGCCCTACCGCCACGCAATCAACCGTAGAAGCGATCTTCGTTAGCTTCGAGAGCAACTCCCGATTAATGCATCTCGGTAAAGGCCAGTTTCACGCCGATGGCGATCAGCACCACGCCCATCGTGCGGTCGAACCAGTGGCCCATGCGGGCGAAACCGGCCCGTACACGCTGTTGGCTGAACAGCATCGCTACCAGGCAGAACCAGATCGCGGTGGCCACAGCCAGGTAAACGCCGTAACCGGCCTGAATCGCCAGCGGTGTATGCGGGTTGATGACCACGGTGAACAGCGACAGGAAGAACAGCGTGGCTTTGGGGTTCAGGCCGTTGGTCACGAACCCTGCGGTAAATGCGCCGCGTGCGGTGCGCTCGCCGGCTTCCTTGTGCAGGTCTTCGCTGGCCGGTTTCGCCGGTTGCGCGCGCAGGGCCTTGAAGCCGATGTACAGCAGGTAGGCGGCCGCCAGCCATTTCAGCGCGTTGAACAACATGATCGACTGCGAAACGATCAGACCGATCCCGAGCAACGAGTAGCCCACGTGCAGGAAAATCGCCGAGCCGACGCCCAGCGCCGTCCAGGTGCCAGCGCGACGACCGTGGGTCACGGCCTCACGCACCACCACGGCAAAGTCCGGACCAGGGCTTGCCACGGCAAGCAGGTGAATCAGGGCGACGGTCAAAAACTCTGTCCAGTACATGGGGGGCTCCTTTAGGCCAAGCGTAACGACTTGTTTCATCTGGTAGGCTCGGCAGATTACGCCTTCAGACTCACGCGCAAAAGGTACAGTTAATGACCAACAATCGCCGCGCCGTATTCCTCGACCACAGTTCTCTGGACCTCGGCGACCTCGACCTCAGTGGGTTGCGGCAGTGCTTCGATGACTTGCAGCTGTGCTCACTGACCACGCCTGACAACATCGTCGAACGGCTGCAAGGCGCCAGCGTCGCGATCAGCAATAAAATCCTGCTGAACGCCGAAACCCTCAACGCCTGCCCCGAGCTGAAGCTGATCCTGATCACTGCCACGGGCACCAACAATGTCGACCTGGCCGCCGCCCGCGCCCTGGGGATTACCGTGAGCAACTGCCAGGGTTACGGCACGCCGTCGGTGGCGCAGCACACGATCATGTTGCTGCTGAACCTCGCCACCCGACTGAGTGACTATCAGAAAGCCGTCGGTGAAGGCCGCTGGCAGCAGGCCAAACAGTTCTGCCTGCTGGATTTCCCGATCGTCGAACTCGAAGGCAAAACCCTCGGCCTGCTCGGCCATGGTGAATTGGGTGGCGCCGTCGCGCGGCTGGCCGAAGCCTTTGGCATGCGCGTGTTGCTCGGCCAACTGCCAGGACGTCCGGCCCGCGCCGACCGCTTGCCGCTGGATGAACTGCTGCCGCAAATCGACGCGCTGACTCTGCACTGCCCGCTCAACGAACACACCCGCCACTTCATCGGTGCCCGCGAACTGGCGCGGCTCAAACCCGGTGCATTTGTGGTCAACACCGCGCGCGGTGGCCTGATCGATGAACAGGCCTTGGCCGATGCGCTGCGCAACGGTCATCTGGGCGGCGCAGCGACTGACGTCCTGAGTGTCGAGCCACCCACCGCCGGCAATCCTCTGTTGGCCGCCGACATCCCGCGCTTGATCGTCACCCCGCACAATGCCTGGGGCAGCCGCGAGGCGCGGCAACGGATCGTCGGTCAACTGAGCGAAAACGCTCAAGGCTTCTTCAGCGGTACAGCGCTGCGGGTCGTCAGTTGATAAACTGCCGCACTTTTTTTCAAGGAGCAGAGTATGGATCCGCGCAGTGAAGTACTGCTTCGTCAGGCTGAGTTGTTTCAGGGCGAGTTGTTGTTGGCCGGTTTGCCCGCCGATGACTTGCTGGGCAAATTGCCCAACGCCCACGGCTGGTGCTGGCACGCTGGCGACCAAGCGGCACTGGACGCACGCTTTGCCGAGCGCAGCCACTTTGGCGTGAATGCCCCGAGTCGCGCCTTTGAAACGGCCGTGGTGTTCCTGCCAAAATCCAAGGACCTGACCGACTACATCCTCAACGCCCTCGCCTCGCGCCTGGCCGGTCGTGAGCTGTACCTGGTGGGTGAAAAACGCAGCGGTATCGAAGGCGCGGCCAAACAGCTGAACCCCTTCGGCAAACCGCGCAAGCTCGACAGCGCACGGCACTGCCAGCTCTGGCAGGTGACCGTGGCCAATGCGCCCGAGGCCAAATCGCTGGAAAGCCTGGCGCAGGAGTACGAACTGCCGCTGGCCGAAGGCCCGCTGAAAGTCATCAGCCTGCCGGGCGTGTTCAGTCACGGTCGACTGGATCGCGGCAGCGCCCTGCTGCTCGAACACCTGGACAAACTGCCGAGCGGTCACTTGCTGGACTTCGGTTGTGGTGCCGGCGTTCTGGGCGCGGCGGTGAAACGGCGTTATCCACACAACACCGTCACCCTGCTTGACGTTGATGCGTTCGCCGCCGCCAGCAGCCGCCTGACATTGGCCGCCAACGGTCTGGAAGCCGAGGTCCTGACCGGCGATGGCATCGACGCTGCGCCGATGGGTTTGAGCGCGATCCTGAGCAATCCGCCGTTTCATGTCGGGGTCCACACGGACTATTTCGCTACCGAGAACTTGCTGCGAAAAGCAGTCAAACATCTGAAAAGCGGCGGCGAACTGCGCTTGGTGGCCAACAGTTTCCTGAAGTACCAACCACTGATCGAAGAGCACTTGGGGCAGTGTTCGATCAAGGCCGAAGGGCAAGGTTTCCGGATCTACCGGGCCAAGCGCGGCTGAGCACTTTTTGACAGAGCCGTTTTTGAAAAAGAAGGCTTGCCGAATGGATTTGGCCTAGGCAGAATCCGCTCCGTCCTAGGGGAGTAGTCTCCCACGAGCGCCATGCTCGTCCGGCATACGTCAACATACTTGGTCCTCAGACCATGGCGTATGCGACCCCAGCGTCCGCACAGACGGATCGCAGGGTTTGACAAGACCTATGACACGCACACCTTACCCGGGGCGGGGAGGCTGTACGTGTCATAGCCGTGTCGACCCGCCCCTTAGGAAAACCCTGATGCTGGATTCTCTGCTCGTTCCTACCGCAGTCGTTGCCTTGGCCGAAATCGGCGACAAGACGCAATTGCTCGCGCTCATTCTCGCCGCACGCTTTCGCAAACCCTGGCCAATCATCGCCGGCATCGTCGCTGCCACCCTGGCCAACCACGCCGCTGCGGGTGCCGTTGGTGCCTGGTTCGGGAGTTTCTTCTCGGACGCGACGCTGCACTGGATCCTCGCCGCGAGCTTTACCGCGACGGCGCTGTGGACCCTGGTGCCAGACAAGATGGATGAGGACGAAGCCAGCACTGCGCGCAAATTCGGGCCGTTCCTGACCACGCTGATTGCGTTCTTCCTCGCGGAAATCGGTGACAAGACCCAGATCGCCACCGTGATGCTTGCCGCTCAGTACCCTGAACTGTGGCTGGTGATCATCGGCACTACGCTCGGCATGCTGATTGCCAACGTGCCGGTGGTACTGGCGGGTAACTTTGCGGCGGACAAACTGCCCCTGACCCTGATCCGTCGCCTGGCAGCGTCGGCGTTCTTCATCCTGGCCATCGTTGCGGTGTACAAGGCGATGCAGAGCAGCGGCTGGGTGTAACCCAGCAGGAAGATCGTTCCCACGCTCCCGCGTGGGAACGATCAAGTCTTCAGCCTTAGCGCATGACCATCAGGACTTCCTGGCCTGCTGGTAAAGCGGCATGACTTTTGGAATCGCTGCCTGTAGCGACGCAACCCGGCTGCTGGAGGCCGGGTGAGTGCTCATGAACTCAGGCGGCGAACCTTCGGAAGCCTTGCTCATTTTGTTCCACAACGTGATTGCGGCGTTCGGGTCGTAACCGGCGCGGGCGGCCAGTTCCAGGCCAATCAGGTCGGCCTCGTTTTCATTGGCGCGGCTGTTGGGCAAGGTCATGCCGTAGTTGGCCACGGTGTCGGCCAGTGCCAGTGTGTCCTGTCCCAACCCGAGCAAGGCACCCGCGCCCTGCTTGGCCATTTCGATGCCATAGGCCTTGGACATTGCTTCACGACCATGTTCGCGCAAGGCGTGGGCGATTTCATGGCCCATGACCGCAGCGATTTCATCGTCGGTGAGTTTCAGGCTGTCGATCAGCCCGGTGTAAAAAATGATCTTGCCGCCAGGGCCACAGTTGGCGTTGAGTTCATCACTCTTGATCAGATTGACTTCCCACTTCCACTGCGCCGAATCTGGCCGGAAAACCGGTGCCTGAGCGATCAGCCGACTGGCAATCGCCTGGACCCGCTTGGCCTCGTTACTGCTCTTGTCCAGCACCCCCTTGTTACTCGCCTCACCCACGGTCTTTTGGTAAGACTGGGCATACATCTGATTGACCTCATCGGTCGACAGCATGCTGAACATGTACTGCTTGCGCTCCACGCCCACCGCGCCACTGCTGGTGGTGTTGACCGACTGGCAACCACTGAGCAGCAGACTTGCACTCAACGCACACAAAACCAATGTTTTATTCATGAACAAGCTCCCTGAAAACATGCCGCGTATCCTAGGCGCTGCACTGTATCAGCACCAGATACAACAGACGTGCAGCACAGCATTTACCGATACATTCCATTTCACTGTCGCAATACATTCATTTAACCCCGCTGCCCCGACAGCACGCAGGCCTGACACCTGTCTCTATGCGACCTGCAGAGTTCAAAAACAGTCATCGGCAAAAAAACCACTCATGGACCTTCCAACGTCCGCCGATACAGCTCGGCAGACGTCATCCTGCGTCCGGAGCCCCTATGAAATTCAAGTCGATCCAGTTTTCCGTCGCCGCGCTTGCCGGCGCCATCGTGCTCAGCGTGGTGGCTGCGCTGGTGCTGTATGCGCTGTTTTCCGGCGCGCGTACCCAGGAAATGGTCCAGGAGCGGACCCAGGCGCAATTCGAGCAAGTCATCGAGCAACGTCTGCGCGGACTGGCGCAAACCCAGGTCAGCCAGATCCAGCGCGAGCTCGAAGCGCCCCTGCTGATCGCCGGTGGACTGGTTCGGGTCAACGCCTTGATTGGCTCCCAGGATGCCGACGGCAAACCCCTGCTCAACCTCAGTCGTGAGCAGTTGATCAGCCTGATCAAGGAAAACGTCGCGAAGAATCCGAAGATTCTCGGGACTTACATCGGCTGGGAACCGAACGCACTGGATCACAATGACGCGGCCTACATCGGCAGTAACACCGTCGGCATCGACGCCACCACCGGGCGCTTCCTGCCGTGGTGGTTTCGCAACGACGACGGCAGCCTGGGCGTCGACAAGCTGGCAGACGTCAATGACCGCACCGTGCTGTCCACGGGTGTGCGCGCCAGTGAGTACTACCTGTGCTCCCAGGAGAGCAAAAAATCCTGCGTAATCGACCCGGCGCCTTACAAGGTCGGCGACAAGATCGTCATGCTCGCCTCCTTTATTGAACCGATCATGCTCAACGGCACCTTTCAGGGCATCGTCGGTGCTGACTTGTCGGTAAACTTCATTCAGGAAATGCTCCTCGCCGCCAACCAGAAGCTTTACAACGGTGCCGGTGAAATGGCCCTGATCGGCGGCAACCAGCGTTTGGTGGCCTACACAAAGGACCCGAGCAAGTTCGGCGAAAAAGTCAGCGACATCCTCGACGCCACTCAAGTTGCCAATCTGGGCAAGCTCAATCGCGCCGAAGTGACCTATAACGTCGACAAGGCCAACGGCAGGATCGAACTGTACTTGCCGTTCGGCATCGGCCAGACCGATGCGCGTTGGACCCTGCTGCTGCAATTGCCGCTGAACGCGGTCATGGCCGATTTGCAACAACTCCAGGGTGACCTGAACACCCAACGCAAGGCTGACACCTTTGGCATGGCCATGGTCGGCCTGGTGATTGCCGGCCTGGGCTTGCTGGTGATCTGGCTGGTGGGCCACGGCATCGCCCGACCGCTGAAGCAGATGGTCGCCATGCTCGATGACATCGCCCAGGGCGAAGGTGACCTGACACGCCGCCTGACCAGCGACCGCGCCGACGAACTCGGTTCGATCGCCAAGGGCTTCAATACCTTCCTCGCCAAGTTGCAGGCGATGATCACCCAGGTGGTGACCTCGGTGCAGAGCGTCAGCGACTCATCCGAGCACACCGCCGACATCGCCATTCGCACCAACCTCGGCATACACAAGCAAATGGCCGAGATTGATCAGGTGGCCACCGCGGTGCAAGAGATGACCGCCACCGCCCAGGACGTAGCCCGCAACGCAACCCAGGCGGCACAAGCCGCCAGCCATGCCGATCAGGCCGCCGCCCAGGGCATGCAGATCGTGCGCGACACCTCGACTTCGATTGGCGTCCTCGCGGTGGAAATCGGTAAAGCGGTCGGCGTGGTGCAATCCCTGGCCAAGGACAGCGAGAACATCAACGCGATCCTGATCGCCATTCGCGGGATTGCCGAACAGACCAACTTGCTGGCGCTGAACGCCGCCATCGAGGCCGCACGGGCCGGTGAGCAAGGTCGCGGTTTTGCGGTGGTCGCTGATGAAGTACGCAACCTGGCGCAGAAAACCCAGCAGGCGACTGAAGAAATCCAGTCGATGATTCAACAGTTGCAGCAAGGCACACGCGACGTGGTACGGGTGATGGAAGACAGCCAGAACAAGACCGACGAAAGCGTGCAGCACGCGGCCAAGGCAGCACAAGCATTGGAGACCATTACTCAGGCGGTGTCGGTGATCAACGACATGAACACCCAGATCGCCAGCGCCGCCGAAGAGCAAAGCGCTGTCGCCGATGACATCAACCGCAACGTGATCAATATCGGTCAGGTGGCCAATGAAGTCGCGGGCGGCGCGGATGAGTCGAGCGCGGCCAGTGCGGATCTGACCAAACTGGCCGAGCAGCAGCGGCGGTTGATCAATCAGTTCAGGGTTTAAGGCCAATAATCGTTCCCACGCAGAGCGTGGGAACGATCAGGCTGGCTAGCCCGGGGTCAGGCATTCCGGCGCATTGAGTTTTGGATCATTCACCAGGTTCGCCAGCACCCGCTCGCGCAATGCGGCAGGTTCGCTGGCGAGCAGCGCCTGCAAGGTGTGCAACGGAGTTTCGGGATTGAGCCAGGCCTCTTGACCGGCGGCATCGAGAATCAACGGACGACGCTGATTCGAGGCGGCCTGAGTCACCACCGCCGTGCTCAGCCACACCTGTTCCTGCACCGGATACGCTTCCCAGATCGCCGCAAAAAACAGTGACGAGCCTTCGCCCGGCGTCAGCCAGTACGGGCGTTTGCGGGTGGTGCCGCGCCATTCGTAGAAACCGTTGGCCGGTAACAGGCAACGGCGCTGACGGAAAGCCTCACGAAACATCGGCTGCTCGGCGACGGTCTCTGCCCGGGCATGGGCCGGGGTCTTCGACAGGTCGGTCAGCCACGGCGGCGTCAGCCCCCAGCGCGCGCGGGCAAGCGTGCGCTGACCCGCCTCGGCGCGCAGGATCAGCACCGAATCATTGGGCGAAATATTCCACTGCGCCTGCTGATCGGCCGGGAAGCCGGGCAAGGCCGCGAAGGCGGGATTCCAACGAAACAGGGCAAAACGTCCACACATGGGGCAACACGACTCTGAACGAAAACGGACGCCAGCCTAACAGACCAGGACGTCAGGAAAGCTATCCGGCTCGTCGCCGGGCATCGGCAGCGCGGCATTGTACGCAGCGATCAACTCCCGCGCGTATTGTGCCTGATCGTTATCCACCGCCAGTCCAAGCAGCCCAAACACCGGCAACTCGCCCGCGCCGCCCAGCAGATCACGCCCCACCAGATGCGCCTCGACCCCTTCGCTGGCCAACATGCCTTGCAATAACTCGCCTTCCATCAGGTTTTCCGGGTCGTAGATGCGTTGCATAGCGGCCACCCTTCACTCGTTTTCGCTGTGAACTTCGAGCATCCATTCATGACCGTCGGTCTGCAGAGTAAATCTGATAGGCCGACAACACACGGGGCAATCCTCGATATACGTCTGATCCCCTCCAGACAAATCCAGAACGGCCTCCGCCTCTTCACCACAATAAGGACATTCGTAGCGCTCGGTTTCCAGCATCGCGGTCTCCCAAGTGACTTGTGCGTATAATCGCCGGTCTATTTGCAGGGCTATTTTTGTTTGAGCCTATTTTTCAGACTGTACTCCTGCCGTAATCGATCTAATCCATTACTTACCCTAGCCGTTTCTAACAAGAGAGCATGATGGGCGAATTCGATGCCATCCGACCTTACGACGACAGCGAAGTCCCAGCAGTGCTGGCACGGTTGCTGGGCGACAAGGCGTTTCTAGATATCCTCACCCACTTCCGCTTCCCGCGCTTTGCCGGTGCCTTCGGCTGGATGCTCAAACCACTTATAGCTTATCGGCTGCGCCGTGAGTTTGCCGGCATCTCATCGGTTGCGACCTTGCAAGACAAGGTCGAGTTTTATGTGGACCACACCATCGAGCGTGCCACCGACGGCGTGACCTATACCGGGGTCGAACAATTCAAGTCCGGCAGCGCTTATCTGTTTCTGGCCAACCACCGCGACATCGTGATGGACCCGGCCTTCGTCAACTACGCGATCTACCACGCCGGCCTGCCGACACCGCGCATCGCCATTGGTGACAACCTGCTGCAAAAGCCCTTCGTCAGCGATCTGATGCGCCTGAACAAGAGCTTCATCGTGCACCGTTCCATCAGCGGTCGTCGTGAAAAGATGGCGGCGTATCAGCTGCTGTCGGCCTACATCAATCACTCGATCCGCCATGATTGCCAGTCGATCTGGATCGCCCAGGCCGAAGGCCGCGCCAAGGACGGTGACGACCGTACCGAGTCGGCGATCCTCAAGATGTTCCACATGAGCCGCAAGGACGAGCCGTTTGGCGAGGTGATCCAGTCGCTGAACCTGACGCCAGTGTCGATCAGCTACGAGTACGACCCGTGCGATCAGGCCAAGGCCCGCGAGCTGTACATCCGCGCCACCACCGGCAGCTACACCAAGGTGTCCGGCGAGGATGATGTGAGTATCGCCAAAGGCATTACCGGCTACAAAGGTCGGGTCCACGTGAACTTCGCTACACCAATCAGCGAGCTGTTCGACGACACCAAGCAATTGGCAATCGAGATGGACCGGCAGATCCTCGGTGGTTACCGGTTGTTCCCGGTGCACTACCTGGCGTACGCCCAATGGAGCAACGCCGACCCGCACCTGCAAGTGCCGAGCGCCGCCCAGTTGTTCCCGGCCGAGGAACTGACCAAGGCCCAGCAAGAATGGCAAAGCCGCCTCGATGCGTGCCCCGAGGAACATCGGCCGTTCCTGGTGCTGCAATACGCCACACCGGTGCGCAATCAGTACCGGGTCAAAGCGGGTTTACCGCTGTAAGGTTTCGGCTGAATACAAAAACGGCGCCTCGGGCGCCGTTTTCATGGGTGATGCGAACCTCAAAAATGCCTGCTGATCCATGATCATAGGCAGCGACGTCATGCCCCTCACGTAAAAAACAGCACCTGTGACTTGAAAGCAGCTACAAGTGGCCAGACGCTTTTTACGCCCTGCGCTTTGCACTCCGTGACCGATAATTTACTGATTAATGCGCACTGTCACCTGAGCGTCACGTTGACAAGCCAGTCTGTCGCCCTCGAAAACGACACGGAGCCTGTCATGCTGCACGCAGAAAACCAGGATCGTCTGTACCTGATCACCCCCAGCGACGAACAACAAAACCTCGTCGGCAGCCTCGCCTTCAACGTCCAGGATCGCCACTGGCTCGTCTACTGCGCCCTGGGCGGTCACCAACACGCCGACCTGCCGGAAACCGACCTGCTGACCGGTGTGAGCATGCTGGACTTTTATGTAGAAGCCGCCTGAAGCTTTGGCTTTGCCTTTGGCTTTTGATCCACCCGCCCCTTCACGCCCTGAGCCTCTCCGTCAACCCGTAGATACCTCCATCGGCGCCTCTATCAATGTTGATCCGCGCTGCGTTAAAACCACCAGCAGCCCTTACCGCAGTAACGGATATGTACACCAACAAAAAACCAGGATCAAAAGATCGCAGCCTTCGGCAGCTCCTACAGGGGAATGGGGTGCGCCCGTGGCGACAGACATAAAAAAACCCGGTGCCATCACTGGCGCCGGGCTTCTTGAATACAGCGAACCGTTATTCGCCGAGCATCTGACCCACCGTCGGATCCTTGAACAACCGGGTCAACGCATCGCTCAACACATCGCTTACCAGCTTGGTGTTGGTTTCCTGATTCGGCGCCATACCAAAACGCTGATTCAGCGACGCCGCATAACGACCACTGTAACGACGGTTGGCATTCTGCACATCAGAGCGGAAAGCCGCGCCAATAGTCGCCTCAGTCACATACATGCCTTCTTTAGGCGACTGATAGCTCAATTCAGCCAGCGTCACCGTCAACTGCGGCGCGTTGTAAGCGTTGGGCGTCGGGGTGAACCCCAACAGACGCACAGCCGCTTCGGCCTGAGCCTGCAACTTAGGCAGAATTTGCGCACCTTGCACCGTGATTGCACTCGTTTCAGGGTACAGGCCACCACGCGTGCCCAAGGTTGGCGACGGACGACCGTCGACCACCCTCACCACCACCGGCTGACCATGCCCGACCGGCGCCAACTGAGTCGTCAGTTTTGGTTCCGGGGCTAGTTGTTGCGGGCTGTTGGCGCAGCCAACCAGGGTCAAACTGGTCACAGTGATCAAACCGAACAACAGGCGTTGCAACATGCGTTACTCTCCAGATGCAAATACAGACAGACCCGCAGTATAGCGGGGGGCAGCGCCTTCGAACCAGCAACCCTGAACACATGCCATGTAGCCCACCTGACCGAACGGCTAATAAAAGTCATTAAACACGACCATTTCCCTGCGTTTCTTCGCTACAATCTCCCCCCGATTATAAGGACGTCTCCTGATCGGGCCTCGCAGCATCGCTGATACCTGCGTATCAGCTCCCCCGCACCGCCCACAGAGAGCCGCCCACACAGATCGAGTGAAGCTGGCGAGCTTGCTGTTTATCCTGCAAACCACCACTTTTCACGAATCTGCCAGAGCTGTCGTTACGCTCGGTCACTGAGCTGTTTGCCCGTTTTGCCTGCCCTGTATCCCATGGCGGCAATCCATCCGGGCACGGTGCCAGGCTGGGACAGCCCTTTTTTGAGGTTCACGTCTTCAAAAGAGCGTGAAAAAACGGGTTTTCACAACTTCACAAGAGTGTGGCGAGCAAATGAATAGTTTTGCGTCTGAACATGCACCATTAGCGTCTACAACAGCCCAACGACACAGGACCGAGTACTCCTCAAGAACTGGAGCCTGAAGCCTGTCCACTACGGATTTGGTTGCACAAACGGACGTATCGACCATAAGTCGAATTGCCTCCCGCGCGCTGAAGTGAGTTCATAGGAACCCTAAGCCCGGTAGGTAGCGTGCGTCGAAGTTGCGAAAAATTGCGAAGATTCGGACATGGCGATCCTGGCCATGGGTGACCCGGGGCTCTACAGAGTATGCCCCGTCACTCCTGGCAGCTATGCCGACAATTTGGTGCTGCAGATTTTGGAGACGCGTTAAATGGCGCATAACGAAGCAGTCGACGTAGTACTGGTTGGGGCCGGCATCATGAGTGCCACCCTGGCTGTATTGCTCAAAGAGCTCGACCCCGCGATCAAGCTGGAAGTCGTCGAGCTGATGGATTCCGGTGCCGCGGAGAGTTCCAACCCGTGGAACAACGCCGGTACCGGCCACGCCGGGCTGTGTGAGCTGAACTACACGCCACAGGCCGCTGACGGCAGCGTCGACATCAAGAAAGCCGTGCACATCAACACCCAGTTCGAGGTGTCGAAGCAGTTCTGGTCCTACCTGACCCGAAAAGGCACCTTCGGCTCGTCGAAATCCTTCATCAGCCCGGTCCCGCACCTGAGCTTCGTGCAAGGTGACGCGGGCGTTTCGTTCCTCAAGGAACGTTACAAGGTGCTGAGCAAGCACCACGCCTTCGCCGACATGGAATACACCGAAGACAAGGCAAAAATGGCCGACTGGATGCCATTGATGATGCCGGGGCGTCCGGCCGACGAAGTCATCGCCGCGACCCGCGTGATGAACGGCACCGACGTCAACTTCGGTGCCCTGACCAATCAACTGCTCAAGCACCTGACCAGCGCACCCGATGCCCAGGTCAAGTACTGCAAGCGCGTGACCGGTCTCAAGCGTAACGGCACCGGCTGGACCGTCAGCATCAAGGACGTCAACAGCGGCAACAGCCGTGAAGTCGATGCCAAATTCGTCTTCCTCGGTGCTGGCGGCGCAGCCTTGCCGTTGTTGCAGGCTTCGGGCATCGAAGAAAGCAAAGGTTTCGGCGGCTTCCCGATCAGCGGCCAATGGCTGCGTTGCGACAACCCGGAAGTGGTCAAGCACCACCAGGCCAAGGTCTACAGCCAGGCAGCGGTGGGTTCGCCACCGATGTCGGTGCCGCACCTGGACACCCGTGTCGTCGATGGCCAGAAGTCCCTGCTGTTCGGACCTTACGCCGGCTTCACCACCAAGTTCCTCAAGCACGGTTCGTTCATGGACCTGCCGATGTCGGTTCGCGCCGGCAACATCGGCCCGATGCTGGCCGTGGCGAAAAACAACATGGACCTGACCAAGTACCTGGTCAGTGAAGTGATGCAGTCGATGGAACAACGCCTGGAATCGCTGCGCCGCTTCTACCCTCAAGCCAAGGCCGAAGACTGGCGTCTGGAAGTCGCTGGCCAGCGCGTGCAGATCATCAAGAAAGACCCGAAAAAAGGCGGCATCCTGCAGTTCGGTACCGAACTGGTTGCCGCCAAGGACGGATCCCTTGCGGCACTGCTCGGTGCATCGCCAGGCGCGTCGGTCACGGTGTCGATCATGCTTGAGCTGATCGAAAAATGCTTCCCTGGCAAAGCCAAGGGTGAGTGGGCGACCAAGCTTGCCGAAATCTTCCCGGCTCGGGAAAAAGTCCTGGAAACCGACGCTGCGCTGTATCGCAAGATCAATGCGCAGAACAACGTCGCGCTGGAACTGGTTGCAGAAAGCAGCGAGACCCCAAGCTTCGCTTGATGCTCGCACGCCCTTTCCCAAAAAAAGAAAACGCCCCGTACTCATTGAGTGCGGGGCGTTTTTTTATGGCTCTTAAAAGATCGCAGCCTTCGGCAGCTCCTACGCCGACCGAGTACACTCACAATGTTTGGGGGTGTATGCAAACCCCAAGGAGCTGCCGCAGGCTGCGATCTTTTGATCTTAACCGCGAGCCTTGTTGATCAACTCGATGTAGTCAGCGGCATTGCGCTGATCCTGGATCTGGGCAACAAAGTCCTTGCCGTCCAGGTCGTAACCGGCCTCGACAAAGAACACCAGGAAACGCTCGAAATCGTCGATACGCAGGCCACGGTAGGCTTTGATCAGTTTGTGCAGGGACGGTGAAGTCGCGTCGATCGGTTCAAAATCGAGGAACAATTTGATCTGCGCATCGCCGATCTCGTCACCAATCACCTGTTTCTTATCTTTACGCATTGCCGACTCCAGCTCGCAGACATCTCACGGGGCGGGCAGTTTACCCCTGCCCCGCCCCAAGCCTCAACGACCAGCACTCAATGCGTGCGCCCGATACCGGTACGCAAGTGCGCCCAGACAGTGCGCAACGCAAAAGCGCTTGGCGCTCTGACGTGCTCGTATACAATATTCGCCATCACGCCTTGCCGGGATTCATTCACGTGCCTCTACCCAGCTTCAATGCCCCAAATCTGGGGATTGCGCCCTCAGCTTCGGAAGTCATCGCCAAGCACCTGCGCGAGGCCATCATCGGCGGTCATTTTGCCGAAGACGAACCGATCCGTCAGGACGACATCGCCCGCTTGTTCAACGTCAGCAAGATCCCGGTGCGCGAGGCGCTCAAACGCCTTGAGGCGGAAGGCCTGGTGCAGTTTCAGCGCAACAAGGGCGCGGTGGTGACGAAGATATCCGAGCCCGAACTGGCGCAGATCTTTGAAGTCCGGGTGCTGCTGGAGGTCCAGGCGATTCGCCTGGCCGTGCCGAACATGACCGAAGCCACGTTCCTGCGCGCCGAAAGTATCTGTGCCGAGTTCATCGACGAAAACAACGTCGGCCGCTGGGCCGAGTTGAACTGGGCCCTGCACGCCTGCCTCTACGAGCCGGCGCAGCGGCCGTTCCTGCTCAACCTGATCCGCTCGATTCATGACAAGGTCGAACGCTACCTGCGCATGCAGATGAGCCTGTCGGAAGGCAAGGACCGTGCGGACCACGAGCACCGCGACATTCTCGCTGCCTGCCGGGCCGGTGACGCCGACAAAGCCGCCGAACTGATCGAGCAGCACATCATTGGTGTGTGCCGCACGCTCTATGAACACCTGCCGAATGCACCTGCGCGAATCTGATCGACTGTGCCGATTTCGTCATCGGTAACGGTTAAATCCCTCAAGCCATTGCGCGCCTCAAACGCCAGTCTTGCACAGACATTTCCTGTGCAAGGTGGCGCCCTTCATGAAACGTATCCACGTCCTCGACTCTCACACCGGCGGTGAACCGACACGCCTGGTCATCGCCGGTTTCCCGGAACTGGGCACCGGCTCCATGGCCGAACGCAAGCGCCGCCTCGCCGAGGAGCACGACCACTGGCGCGCCGCCACGGTGCTTGAGCCACGCGGCAGTGACGTGCTGGTAGGCGCCCTGCTCTGCGAGCCGCAAGATCCCGGCGCTTGTGCCGGGGTTATTTTCTTCAACAACAGCGGCTACCTCGGCATGTGCGGTCACGGCACCATTGGCCTGGTGGTCTCACTGGCGTACCTGAAGCGCATCGAGCCCGGCGTGCACCGGATCGAAACCCCGGTCGGCACGGTCGAGGCGACCTTGCACGAGGATCGCTCGGTCAGCGTGCGCAATGTCCCGGCCTGGCGCTACCGCAAGGCCGTGCAGGTGACGCTGCCGGGTTACGGCACGGTCAGCGGCGACATCGCCTGGGGCGGCAACTGGTTTTTCCTGATCGCCGAACACGGCCAGCGGATTGCCAGCGATAACCTCGAAGCCCTGACCGCTTACACCTGGGCGGTCCGTGAAGCCCTGGAGAACCAGGGCATTCGCGGTGAGGATGGCGGCGAAATCGATCACATCGAGCTGTTCGCCGACGACCCCGAGGCCGACAGCCGTAACTTTGTACTTTGCCCCGGCAAAGCCTACGACCGCTCCCCGTGCGGCACCGGCACCAGCGCCAAGCTGGCGTGCCTGGCAGCGGACGGTAAATTGCAGCCCGGCGAAGTCTGGCGCCAGGCCAGTGTGATCGGCAGCCAGTTCGAAGCCAGTTACGAGCGGCTCGACGCGCAACGCATCATTCCGACCATTCGCGGTCGCGCCCACATGAGTGGCGAGAACCACTTGTTGCTGGAGGAAGACGACCCGTTCGCGTGGGGCATCGGCTCATGAATGCCGACGTCATCGTCATCGGCGCCGGTATTGTCGGCAGTGCCTGCGCCCATGAGCTGGCGCAACGCGGGCTCGACGTGCTGGTGCTCGACAGCCAGCGCGGCGGCGCCACGGCGGTCGGCATGGGCCACTTGGTGGCGATAGATGACAACCCGGCCGAATTGGCGCTGAGCCGATACTCCATCGAACTCTGGCGACAATGGGCACCGCGCCTGGACCCCGATTGCGCCTACCGCAACTGCGGCACGCTATGGCTGGCTGCCAATGACGAGGAAATGGCCGGCGCCGAGCACAAACGTCAGACGCTCAAGGCCCAGGGCATCGCCTGTGAAATGCTCGACCCGCGTGCCCTGTACACAGCCGAGCCGATGCTGCGCGCCGGCCTGAGTGGTGCACTGAAAGTCAGCGGCGACGGCATTCTCTACGCGCCGAATGCTGCGCACTGGCTGCTCAACCAGAACGCTGGCCGAATCACTCGGCGCACGGTCGACGTCTCGCAGGTCGACGGCAATCAACTGCGATTGGCTACTGGCGAACGCTTGCGTGCCGAAGCGGTGGTGCTGGCCAACGGCATTCATGCCACCGAGCTGTGCCCCGAGCTGCCGATTCGCCCGAAGAAGGGCCACCTGCTGATCACCGACCGTTACCCTGGCAAGATCCATCACCAGTTGGTCGAGCTGGGCTATGTCACCAGTGCTCACGCCAGCGAAGGCACCTCGGTTGCCTTCAATGCCCAGCCACGCCCGACCGGGCAACTCTTTCTCGGCTCGTCACGCCAGTTCGACACCACCGACCTGAGCGTCGAAGCCTCGGTGTTGGCGCGCATGCTGCGCCGGGCAATCGACTATTTGCCGGAGCTGGCCGGGATGAACGCCATCCGCAGCTGGACCGGCCTGCGCGCCGCCACGCCCGATGGCTTGCCGCTGCTCGGTGAGCATCCGCAGCAAGCGGGTTTGTGGCTGGCGGCCGGGCATGAAGGGTTGGGCGTGACCACAGCTCCCGGCAGTGCGCATCTGCTGGCCGCGCAGCTGTGTAAAACCACTCCGGCCATCGACCCGACGCCTTATCTGCCGGGGCGTTTCCTGACCACCGCACGAGGGTTACGCGCATGATTGAAGTGAGCCTCGATGGCCGCACGGTATCGGTCGACGCCGGTACAACGGTTGCAGCGCTGCTCTACCTGGCTGGCGACGGCTGCAGTCGAACCTCGGTCAGCGGTCAGCGCCGGGCGCCTTTTTGCGGGATGGGGGTTTGCCAGGAGTGCCGGGTGAGTATCGACGGTCAGCGCCGCCTTGCCTGCCAGACCACCTGCCGCACAGGCATGTGCGTGGAGACCCGGCCATGAAAGTCGATCTGCTGATTATCGGCGCGGGGCCTGCGGGCATGGCGGCAGCGTTGGCGGCCGCACCGAGCACCGCACGCATCGCCATCATCGATGACAACCCGGTACCCGGCGGGCAAATCTGGCGTGATGGCGTCAATGCACACTTGCCGAGCAATGCTCAGGCTCATCGTCAGAAACTGGCGGCAGCGAGTAACGTTCAGGTGTTCAATTCGACACGCGTGGTCGCGTTGGCCGGTGCCCGACAGCTGTTGCTGGAAGACCCCGAGCACGGCTGGAGCATCGAGTACGAACAACTGATTCTGTGCACCGGTGCCCGTGAACTGTTGCTGCCGTTTCCCGGCTGGACCTTGCCCGGCGTCACCGGCGCGGGCGGGCTGCAAGCGCTGATCAAGGGCGGCATGCCGGTGGCCGGCGAACGGCTGGTGATTGCCGGCAGTGGTCCGCTGCTGCTGGCCAGCGCGGCCACCGCGAAAAAGGCCGGGGGCCAGGTCGTGCACATCGCCGAACAAGCGCCGCTAAGAGCCGTCGCCGGGTTTGCCCTGCAACTGCCACGATGGCCAGCCAAGTGGCTGCAAGCCTTGCAGTTGTTTGATCGTCATTACCGCAGCGACAGCTACATCCTCGAAGCCTATGGCGACAACCACCTGCAAGGCATACGCCTGAAACGCCAGGGGCGGATCGTCGACATCCCCTGTGAGCGACTGGCCTGTGGCTTCGGCCTGATCCCCAATACCCAACTGGCCCACGCTCTGGGCTGCGAATTGAAGGACGACGCGATCGCCGTCGACGCGAGCCAGCTCAGTAGCCTGAACAGACACTATGCCGCGGGCGAATGCACAGGTTTTGGCGGCAGTGAGCTGGCATGGATCGAGGGTGCAATCGCAGGATTGATGGCCGTCGGTGAAGTCCGGCAAGCCCGCGCACTCTGGCCGCAGCGGCAACGCTGGCAAGCGTTCGCCGATCAGTTGCGACGCAGCTTTGCCTTGCGCGACGAACTGAAACACCTGGCCACGGCCGATACGCTGATTTGTCGTTGTGAAGACGTTGCGCTGTCAGCACTCAAGACCTGCACCGACTGGAACCAGGCCAAACTGTACACGCGTTGCGGCATGGGTGCCTGCCAGGGACGGGTCTGCGGTGCAGCGACCCGTTACCTGTTCGACTGGCCGCTAGCGGCACCACGTCCACCCTTTTCCCCGACGCGCATCGACACGCTGTTGCAGCTTGCCGAGCTTCCCAATCCCGCGTCCGCCACCGTAGAGTAAGGCTCTCTTACCTGCGGGTCGCCACCGGATGACGTTCCCCCTGTCACTGCCCTGCCCTCGCGACCTGCCCGAGCTGTTGGGCAGTTTGCACCTGATCACACCGCTGCTCGATGCCATGCCCGGCGTGGTGTTCTTCGTCAAGGACACCGCCGCCCGCTACGTGCTGATCAATCAAACCCTGGCCCAACGCTGTGGTGCCAAAGACGCCAATGCGTTACTCGGCAAAACGGCTGAACAGGTGTTTCCCTCGCGCTTCGGCCCGCATTACACCGAGCAAGACCTGCGGGTGCTGAGTGACGGCAGCCCGTTGAGCGATCAGCTTGAACTGCACCTTTACCCTGGCCGCGAACCTGGTTGGTGTCTGACCCACAAACTGGCACTGCACGATGCACAGGGCAGCATTATCGGCATGGCGGGGATTTCCTACGACCTGCTCGCGCCCCAGTCCAGTCATCCGGCCTATGAAAAGCTCGCAGCGGTCGACGGGCACATCCGCGAACACTACGCGCAGCCTGTCGCGCTGAGCGAACTGACCGCCCTCAGCGGTTTTTCCGTGGCGCAACTGGAGCGCCTGTGCAAACGGATCTTCCAGTTAACACCACGGCAGATGATTCATAAGGCACGTCTGGGCGCGGCCACGCAGCTGCTGTCGGGCGAACTGCCGATCACCGAGATCGCCCTGCGCTGCGGTTACACCGACCACAGCGCCTTCAGCCGCCAGTTCAAGGCGCTCACCGGCGTGTCCCCTTCACAGTACCGTGACAACCATCGCTGACTGTTACCCGTTACTGAGTACCCCGCCAAACCTTGCTCCCTTTTGTGACACGGCGCCCGCCTTCGAGGCGTTCGTCTTCCTGTCGTATTTCCTTGGCCGGATATTGCACCGCAAGCTGCTGGCTTCTATTTCGGGCCTCGTAGCCCATCGAGTGTTGAACCGGGTGTGAACTCCGGTTTTTTGGCACATCCAGTGCATATCAAATATCGTATACGAAATTCTAAATACCCATTTGATAAGAACTGCCCAACGCTCGACACCATCCGACAACGAGGCCCCTTATGAAAAATCCTGCATCCGCCGTCTTCATTACCGCCCTGCTGAGCAGCGCGTTCATCGCCCAGGCCCAGGCCGACAAACTCGACGACATCATCGAGTCCGGCAGCTTGCGTTGCGCGGTCACCCTGGACTTTCCGCCGATGGGCTTTCGCGATGAAAAGAACACCCCGGCCGGCTTCGATGTCGACTACTGCAACGACCTGGCAAAAACCCTCGGGGTCAAAGCCGAGATTGTTGAGACCCCGTTTCCGGACCGAATTCCGGCACTGGTTTCCGGCCGCGCTGACGTCATCGTTGCCTCCACCTCCGACACGCTGGAACGCGCCAAGACCGTGGGCATGACCATTCCCTACTTCGCCTTCCAGATGGTGGTGTTGACCCGCAGCGATGCCGGAATCAAGGCCTACGACGACCTCAAGGGCCATTCGGTGGGCGGCCCGGCCGGCACGTTTGAAGCCATCGCCCTGGAAAACGATGTGAAGAAATGGGCCAACGCCAAGGGCGCTTTCCATGCCTACCAGTCGCTGGCTGACGCGGTACTTGCCCTGAGCCAGGGGCAGATCGACGCGACCACCGTGACCTCGACGGTCGCCTCGTCGCTGATCAAATCCGGCAAGTACAAAAACCTCAGCGTCGCCGGCACCGCGCCCTATGACATCGATTACGTGTCTCTGGGCGCCAAGCGTAATGAGTTCGGCCTGATCAACTACCTCAACCTGTTCGTCAACCATCAGGTGCGCTCCGGGCGGTATCAGGAGCTGTTCGCGCAATGGGTTGGCGGCACGGCGCCACAGCTGACGGCCAGCGGCGTGTATCGCTAGCCCCCAAAAAATCGCAGCCTGCGGCAGCTCCTACAAATTTGCGTACACCCGGTAGGAGCTGCCGCAGGCTGCGATCTTGGCGATCTTAAAACCAAGGAACTCCTTTGATGTTCGACTACACCTTCCATTGGCGCGCCGCCTTCCAGGCGTTGCCGGACATGCTCGACGGCGCGCGGATCACTCTGGAAATCGCGGTGCTGTCGATGCTGGCCGGCACTCTGATCGCAATGTTCCTGGCCCTCGGCCAACAGTCCGACAAGCGCCTGTTCCGGGCGATTGCCGCCAGCTGGGTGTCGATTGCACGCAACACGCCGGCGCTGTTTCAGGTGTACATCCTGTACTTCGGCCTCGGCGCCTTTGGCATTCACATGGGCTCATGGCTGGCATTGCTGATCGGCATCACCTTCAACAACGCCGGCTACCTGGCGGAGACCTTTCGCGGCGGCCTCAACGCCGTGCCTGACACCCAATTGCGCGCGGCCCGCTCGCTGGGCATGAGCGCGCCGAAGGCTTATCGGCTGGTGGTCCTGCCGCAATTGTTGCGCGTGGTGTTTTACCCGCTGACCAATCAAATGGTCTGGGCCTTACTGATGACGTCGCTGGGCGTGGTGGTCGGGCTGACCAGCGACCTTACCGGCGTGACCCAGGCGCTGAACGTGAAGACCTTTCGCACCTTCGAGTTCTTCGCCATCGCCGCCGTTCTCTACTTCGTCCTGGCCAAGCTGGTGGTGTTGATCGCCCGCCTGCTGGCCTGGCGTTTGTTCCGGTACTAGGAGGCCTGCATGTACACCTCAAGTTTTACCTCGGGCGACTTCCTCTACCTGCTGCAAGGTGCCGGTACCACGCTGCTACTGACGTTCTGGGCCATGTTGATCGGCACGTTGCTGGGTGTCGCGTGTGGCCTGTTTCGGGCCTTGCTGCCGCGTTTGAGTCTGCCGCTGGCCTGGGTGCTGGATGTGTTTCGCAGTGTGCCGTTGCTGATTCAATTTGTGCTGCTCAACTCGTTCAAGTCGATCGTCGGCCTGAACTGGAGCGCGTTCACCGTGGCCTGCGTGATCCTTGGCGCCTACTCCACCGCTTACTGCGCAGAAATCGTCCGCGGCGGCGTGCTGTCGGTGCCGTTGAGCACGCGGCGGGCCGCCCGTTCGCTGGGCCTGAGTCACCGCCAGGACTTGCTGCACATTGTCCTGCCGATGGCCACGCGGGTGGCGTTTCCGGGCTGGATCAACCTGACGCTGGCCGTCATGAAAGACACCTCGCTGGTGCTCTGGATCGGCATCGTCGAATTGCTGCGTGCCTCGCAAACCATCGTCACCCGGCTCCAGGAACCGTTGTTCGTCCTGGCCCTGGCCGGCCTTATCTACTACGTCATGAGCCTGGTGATCGCTCGTCTGGGTGCGCGGCTCGAACAGAGGTGGCAGGAAAATGATTGAGATCGAGAACGTTCGTAAATCCTTCGGCAACCTGGAAGTCGTCAAAGGTGTCGACCTGACGGTGAACAAAGGCGAAGTGGTGTCGATCATCGGTGGCTCGGGCTCGGGGAAATCGACCTTGCTGATGTGTATCAACGGCCTGGAAGCCATTCAGGGCGGGCAGATTCGCGTCGACGGCACGCCTGTGCATGCCAGTGGCACCGACCTGAACAAGTTGCGGCAGAAAATCGGCATCGTCTTCCAGCAATGGAACGCCTTCCCGCACCTCACGGTGATGGAGAACGTGATGCTCGCCCCGCGCAAGGTGCTCGGCAAAAGCCGTCAGGAAGCTGAAGAAATCGCCGTGCGGCAACTGACGCACGTGGGCTTGGGCGACAAGCTCAAGGTGTTTCCGAGCAAGCTTTCCGGCGGTCAGCAACAGCGCATGGCAATTGCCCGGGCGCTGGCCATGTCGCCGGACTACATGCTGTTCGACGAAGCCACCTCGGCCCTCGACCCGCAGTTGGTAGGCGAAGTGCTGGACACCATGCGCCTGCTCGCCGAGGAAGGCATGACGATGGTGCTGGTGACCCACGAAATCCGCTTCGCCCGGGATGTTTCGGATCGGGTGGCGTTCTTTCGCGACGGCAAGATCCATGAAATCGGTTCACCGGACCAGGTGATCGGCCAGCCGCAGCGTGCGGAAACCGCCGACTTCCTGAAGTCGGTGTTGTAGCCCACAGACAGGCCTCAGGAGACAGTCATGCATTCAAGCAAGATCATTCATGTGGTGAGTTGCCACGCCGAAGGTGAAGTCGGTGACGTTATCGTCGGCGGTGTCGCGCCACCACCCGGCGCGACCCTGTGGGAGCAGTCGCGCTGGATTGCCGAGGACCAGACCCTGCGCAACTTCGTGCTTAACGAGCCGCGCGGTGGAGTCTTTCGCCACGTCAATCTGCTGGTGCCGTCCAGGAACCCGCTCGCTGACATGGCGTGGATTATCATGGAGCCGGCGGACACACCGCCGATGTCAGGCTCCAACTCGCTGTGCGTGGCCACGGTACTGCTCGACAGTGGCATTTTACCAATGACCGAGCCGCTGACCCGGCTGGTGCTTGAAGCCCCCGGCGGCTTGATCGAGGTGACCGCCCACTGTCGCAACGGTAAGGCCGAGCGGGTCGAGGTGCGGAACGTGGTGTCGTTTGCCGACAAGCTCGATGCCTGGATCGAAGTCGAAGGCCTCGGTTCGCTACAGGTCGATACCGCCTATGGCGGCGACAGCTTTGCGATCGTCGATGCCCAGCGTCTGGGGTTCTCATTGACTGCCGATGAAGCCGCGGATCTGGTTGCCAGTGGTCTGAAGATCACTCAAGCGGCCAATGAACAGTTGGGTTTCGTGCACCCGCTGAACCCGGACTGGAAGCACATTTCCTTCTGCCAGATTGCCGCCCCGCTCGACCGCGCCAACGGCGTGGCCAGTGCCGCCAACGCGGTAGTGATCCGCCCCGGCAAGATCGATCGTTCGCCCTGTGGCACCGGTTGTTCGGCGCGCATGGCGGTGCTGCACGCCAAAGGCCAACTGGCGGTCGGAGAAGTGTTCATCGGGCGCTCGATTATCGGTTCCGAGTTTCGTTGCCGGATCGACAGCACCAGCGAAATCGCCGGACGTCCGGCCATTATCCCGTGCCTGTCCGGGCGTGCCTGGATCACCGGCACCCACCAGCATCTGCTCGACCCAAGCGATCCTTGGCCGGGCGGTTATCGACTGTCCGACACCTGGCCCGTCGAACTGACTATTTGAAACACCGTACCTGGCAAAACCCTTTGAACCCCATGGCACGTTCAGTGCCCAACTTAAACGTATACGAAATACTAAAAGTCATCATCGGAGGCAACATGAGCAAGCACGTTAACTGGAGCGGCGTTTTCCCAGCGGTCACTACCCAGTTCAACCCGGACTTTTCCATCGATTACGAAGGCACGCACAAGGTCATCAGTGGGCTGGTGCGTGACGGTGTTTCAGGTCTGGTGATTTGCGGCACTGTCGGCGAGAACACCTCGCTGAGCACCGAAGAGAAAATCAGCCTGGTAGAAGTCGCCAAGGATGCCGCCGCGGGTCGGGTGCCGGTGATCTCCGGTGTCGCCGAATTCACCAGCGCCAACGCCAGCAAGGTTGCCAAGGAAATCCAGCGCGTGGGTGCCGACGGCATCATGCTGATGCCGGCGCTGGTCTACTCCTCGAAACCCTTCGAAACCGCCGCGCATTTTCGCAGCGTTGCCGCCAGCATCGACCTGCCGGTGATGGTCTACAACAACCCACCGATCTACAAAAACGACGTCACCCCGGACATCCTGATCTCCCTGGCCGACTGCGACAACGTTGTCTGCTTCAAGGATTCCTCGGGCGATACCCGGCGCTTCATCGATGTGCGCAATGAAGTCGGCGACCGCTTTGTACTGTTTGCCGGGCTCGATGACGTGGTGCTCGAAAGCATTGCCGTTGGCGCGGTGGGCTGGGTTTCCGGGATGTCCAACGCCTTTCCGAAAGAAGGCGAAACGCTGTTCCGTCTGGCCCGCGATGGTCGCTTCAAAGAGGCCATGCCGATTTACGAATGGTTCATGCCGCTGCTGCACCTCGATGCCCGTCCGGACCTGGTGCAGTGCATCAAGCTCTGTGAAGAACTGATGGGACGTGGCACGGCGTTGACCCGCCCACCTCGCCTGGGCTTGCTTGACCACGAACGCAACGAGGTCGAAGCACTGGTAAAGGCTGCGCTCGCCAACCGCCCGACCTTGCCGGACGTCGGTCTGTAACCGCCCTTCCCCACTGCCGCGCTCGGCATCGAGCGCGGCCATGCCGAGCATTTTTTATGTCAGCCATTATCGGCCACAACTTTATCGGCTTCGGCCGCAGCGCCGCTGGCGATCAATTTCTGCACAGCGTCGACGCCCACAGCGGTGAATCGCTGCCCTATCGCTTCAGCCAGGCCAACGCGGAGGAAATCGACAACGCCGCACACTTCGCCGCCAAGGCCTACCCCGACTATCGCAACCTGCCGGCCAGCGTGCGCGCCAGCTTTCTCGAGACTATCGCCGACGAAATCGATGCCCTCGGCGATGACTTCATCGCCATCGTCTGCCGCGAGACGGCCCTGCCCGCTGCGCGGATTCAAGGAGAACGGGCGCGAACCAGCAGCCAATTGCGCCTGTTTGCCCGGGTGCTGCGTCAAGGCGACTTCCTCGGCGCGCGTATCGACCGCGCCATGCCTGCACGCCAACCGTTGCCACGGCCCGACCTGCGCCAATGGCGCATCGGCCTGGGCCCGGTGGCGGTATTCGGTGCGAGTAACTTTCCGCTGGCGTTTTCCACCGCAGGGGGTGATACCGCAGCAGCCCTGGCCGCCGGTTGCCCGGTGGTGTTCAAGGCCCACAGCGGACATATGGCAACCGCCGAGCGGGTTGCGGCAGCGATCATTCGCGCGGCGCAGCGCAGCAACATGCCTGAGGGTGTGTTCAACATGATTTATGGTGCGGGCGTCGGCGAGGCGCTGGTCAAACATCCGGCGATCCAGGCGGTAGGGTTCACCGGTTCGCTCAACGGTGGCCGGGCGCTGTGCGACATGGCCGCTGCCCGACCGCAGCCAATTCCGGTGTTCGCCGAGATGTCGAGCATCAACCCGGTGCTGCTGCTACCCGCTGCCCTCGGGGCCCACAGCGAAACCATCGCCAGCGAATTGAGCGCCTCGATCGTTCTGGGTGGCGGCCAGTTCTGTACCAATCCGGGGTTGATCATCGGCCTGCGCTCAGCGTCATTCAGCACCTTCATTGAACAACTCACCGCGCAGATCAACGAAAAGCCGCCCCAGACCCTGCTCAACAGCGGTACCCGCCGTAGCTATGAAGGCGGCGTGCAGCGCTTGCTGGACCATCCACGAGTGACGCGTTTGAGCGGCGACCTTGCGTCAGGCAATCAGGTGCAGCCGCAGCTGTTCAAGGCTGATATCAGCCTGCTGCTTGAAGGGGATGAGGTGCTGCAAGAGGAGGTGTTCGGCCCGGCCAGCATCGTGCTGGAGGTGACTGACGAGCAAGAACTCAAGTTGGCGCTGCATGCCTTGCACGGGCAATTGACCGCTACGCTGATCGCCGAACCGGAAGACCTTGTGCTGTGCTCGAAACTGATACCGATCCTCGAACAGAAAGCCGGACGCCTGCTGCTCAACGGTTATCCGACCGGTGTCGAAGTGTGCGATGCAATGGTCCACGGCGGACCGTATCCCGCGACGTCGGATGCCCGTGGCACCTCGGTCGGCAGCCTGGCAATCGAGCGCTTCCTGCGGCCGGTGTGTTATCAGAACTGTCCGGACAGGTTACTGCCGGACGCCCTGAAGAACGCCAATCCGCTGGGGATTTTGCGTCTGGTCGACGGGGTGAATACCCGCGAGGAATTGAATCAAGCGGGCTGACGCCCGCTTTGCACCGTCAATCGAACTGCGCAAGCATCCAGGCCTGATACTCGGCAACGCCAGGCTCGCCCTCGCGGGGTGCCCAATGCGCATGTTCACCCTCGCCGACCGGACGATACGGTCCGGCCTTGCATTCGAACATGACGCTGTCTGCTTCGAGCACGACCAGACCGTGATAAACACCGGCCGGCAGATCGATCCCCAGCGTATCGCCGCCGCACTCCAGGACTCGCTTGGCAATCACCTGGCCCGCGTCGTCGAAAACCAGCACGCCCAGACGGCCCTTGAGGACCAACAGGGTTTCACCCTTGTCGTCGCTCAAATGCCGATGTGGCGGAACGTAGGTCGATGGCTGCAAGCCCACCGCCATACGGTGGCACGACTCCTCCATCTGGTGGAAGTTGTGATGCTGCCGGCCACGAGGATTGGCCGCAGCCTTCTCGACCAGTTCGGTAAACAGTGTTTGATCAAGAAAGCTCGGCGTGACCATGTTTTACATTCCTTTGACCGCGTAGATCCCTGCGGCGTTGCGCCAGTAGCCTTTGTAGTCCATGCCATAACCGAAGATGTAGCGGTCGATGCACGGCAGACCGACGAAATCGGCTTTCAGGTCCGGGCGAGCCTTGCGGTCGTGGTCTTTGTCGATCAGTACCGCAGTGTGCACGGCGCGAGCGCCGGCATGTTTGCAGAAGTCGATGATCGCGCCCAGGGTGTGACCCTCGTCGAGGATGTCGTCGATGATCAGCACGTCACGGTCGATGAACGAGACTTCTGGCTTGGCTTTCCAGAACAGGTCGCCGCCGCTGGTTTCGTTGCGATAGCGGGTAGCGTGCAGGTAGGAAGCTTCCAGCGGGAAATTCAGATAGGTGAGCAGTTTGCCAGAGAAAATCAGGCCGCCGTTCATCACGCAGAACACCACCGGGTTGCTTTCAGCCAACTGATCGTTGATTTGCGCACCGACGCGGGCGATGGCCGCCTCGACTTCTGCTTCGGTGTACAGGCAGTCAGCCTCTCGCATGATTTGACGGATATGCTCGAGATCAGCGGACATGGTGCTCTCCAAGGGGGTGGCGGATTCGGAAAAGCGAGCAAAGGTACGCATCCCGCCGGGTCAGATCAAGCGTTTCTGGACTAACGTACTGTATGTCTATAGGACAACACCCTCGGATAGATTAATCTAGGCCGGTTTTTTTGCCCGCCGCCGGAGCCTTTCCCTATGCCCATCCGTGAGATCCGCCATCCGCTGATCCGACACAAACTTGGCCTTATGCGCCGCGCCGACATTAGCACGAAGAATTTCCGCGAGCTCGCTCAGGAAGTCGGTGCCCTGCTGACCTACGAGGCCACCAAAGACCTGCCCCTTGAAACCTACGATATCGAAGGCTGGTGCGGCACGGTTTCGGTCGAGAAGATCGCCGGCAAGAAAATTACCGTCGTGCCGATCCTGCGCGCCGGCATCGGCATGCTTGAAGGCGTGCTCAGCCTGATCCCGGGCGCCAAAGTCAGCGCCGTGGGCGTGGCTCGCAACGAGGAAACCCTGGAAGCGCACACGTATCTGGAAAAACTGGTTCCGGAAATCGACGAACGCCTGGCGATGATCATCGACCCGATGCTCGCCACCGGCGGTTCGATGGTCGCCACCATCGACCTGTTGAAAAAGGCCGGTTGCAAGGACATCCGCGCGATGGTCCTGGTGGCTGCCCCCGAAGGCATCGCCGCGGTAGAGAAGGCTCACCCGGACGTGATCATCTACACCGCGTCCATTGACCTGAAATTGAACGAACACGGCTACATCATTCCGGGTCTGGGCGATGCCGGTGACAAGATCTTCGGCACCAAGCAGAAGGACGCGTGAGCATGCAGGATGAGTTCAACGACCCGCTCTGGCGCACGGTGCTGTCTGGCGCGCAAATGCTGTTCGTGGCGTTTGGTGCGTTGGTGTTGATGCCGCTGATTACCGGCCTCGACCCGAATGTCGCGCTGTTCACCGCGGGCCTCGGGACTCTGCTGTTCCAGGTGGTCACCGGGCGACAAGTGCCGGTGTTCCTGGCGTCGAGTTTTGCCTTCATCACCCCGATCATTCTCGCCAAGGGGCAGTTCGGCCTCGCGGCGACCATGGGCGGGGTGATGGCGGCCGGTTTCGTTTATACCTTTCTCGGCGTGGCCGTGAAGATCAAGGGCACCGGTTTCATCGACCGCTTGCTGCCACCGGTGGTCATTGGCCCGGTGATCATTTCGATTGGCCTCGCGATGGCGCCGATTGCCGCAAACATGGCGATGGGCAAGGCCGGTGACGGTTCCGAGCTGATTCATTACCAGACCGCAATGATGATCTCCATGCCAGCGCTGCTGACGACACTGATCGTGGCCGTGTTTGGCAAAGGCATCTTCCGTCTGGTGCCGATCATCTCCGGCGTACTGGTCGGGTTTGGCATGGCGTTTTTCTTCGGCGTCGTCGACACCGCGAAGATCGCTGCCGCGCCGTGGTTTGCGTTGCCGCACTTCACCGCTCCGGAATTCAACTGGCAGGCGATTCTGTTCATTGTCCCGGTGGCACTGGCCCCGGCCATCGAACACATCGGTGGCGTGATTGCAGTCGGTAGTGTGACCGGACGTGATTACCTGAAGAAACCCGGCCTGCACCGCACGCTGTTTGGCGACGGCATCGCCACCACCGCCGCCGGCTTGCTCGGAGGCCCACCCAACACCACGTACGCCGAAGTGACGGGCGCGGTGATGCTGACCAAGAACTACAACCCGAAAATCATGACCTGGGCGGCAATCTTTGCCATCAGCCTGGCGTTTATCGGCAAGTTCGGCGCACTGCTGCAAAGCATCCCGGTGCCGGTGATGGGCGGGATTCTTTGCCTGTTGTTCGGGTCGATTGCTGCGGTGGGGATGAACACCATGATCCGCCACAAGATTGATTTGAGCGAAGCGCGCAACCTGGTGATTGTCTCGGTCACGCTGGTGTTCGGGATTGGCGGTATGCTGATCGGCACCGGTACCGGCGCGCAGGACTTCGGCCTCAAGGGCATCGCACTGTGCGCCGTCGTGGCGATTGCGCTGAACCTGATTCTGCCGGGCAATGACAGCTGGAAGCACAAGAAGGCGGATGAGCCTTTGCTTTAAAGATCGTCCGAACGCGGCCCGAACCTTCGACAGCTCCTACGCGTCTTCTGTAGGAGCTGGCGCAGCCTGCGATCTTTTGATCTTGCTTACAACGCCAACGGCGCTCGCTCGCACAAGGTGCTCAACGCCCGCGCCCAGTGCGGGTCATCGTTGAGACACGGCACCAGCACCAACTCCTCGCCCCCCGCCTCGCGGAACTGCTCCAGCCCACGGTCGCCGATCTCTTCCAGGGTTTCGATGCAGTCGGCCACGAATGCCGGGCACATCACCAGAATCTTCTTCACGCCTTGCTTGGCCAACACGTCGAGACGCGCTTCGGTATAAGGTTCGATCCATTTGGCGCGGCCCAGCCGTGACTGGAAAGACACCGACCATTTGCCGTCCGGCAACCCCATGCGCTCGGCAAAGGCTGCGGCAGTGCGCAGGCACTGACCGCGATAACAGGTCGCGACCACTTCCGGCGGCGCACCGGCGCAGCAATCGCCGTCGCCATCAAAGCTATGGCCTGGGTTGAGTTTCTTCAGGTGCCGCTCCGGCAACCCATGGAAGCTCAGCAGCAGGTGATCGTAATCCTGCTCAAGGTACGGCCTGGCGCTGGCAACCAGTGCGTCGAGGTATTCCGGCTGATCGTAAAACGGCTGAAGGATCGAGAACTGCACATCCAGTTTATTCTCACGCACTACACGCTTGGCTTCTTCAATCACCGTGGTCACGGTGCTGTCGGCAAACTGTGGATAAAGCGGTGCAAGCGTGATTTTTTTGATGCCTTGAGCAGCCATGCGGGTCAACACCGACTCAATCGACGGCTCGCCGTAACGCATGGCCAACTCGACCGGCCCTTGGGTCCACTGCGCGGTCATCGCCTGCTGCAAGCGGCGGCTGAGCACCACCAGCGGCGAGCCCTCATCCCACCAGATCGAGGCATAGGCGTGAGCCGACTGCTCAGGGCGCTTGATGAGAATCAGCGAGACCAGTAAACGTCGCACCGGCCATGGCAGGTCAATGACGTAAGGGTCCATCAGAAATTGATTGAGGTAGCTACGCACGTCCGCCACCTGTGTGGAAGCGGGCGAACCCAGATTGACCAGGAGCAACGCGTGATCGGTCATGCAACGTCCTATTTCAAAGGCGGCTGGACACGTCGTCCAGGGCCGCACGCAAATCAGTGAACCGGAATATGAAACCCGCCGCCAGCAAGCGCGTCGGTGTCGCCCGCTGACCTCCCAGCAGCAACAGTGACAACTCGCCAAGACCGACCCTCAGAGCAAATGACGGCATCGGCATGAACGCCGGCCGGTGCAATACGCTGGCGAGGGTCTTGGCAAACTCGCGATTGCGCACCGGTTTTGGTGCGCACGCATTATAAGGACCGCGAGCGTCTTTCTGATGCAGAAGAAAATCAATCAGGGCAATTTGATCATTGATGTGGATCCACGGCATCCACTGCCGACCATTGCCGATCGGCCCGCCCAGCCCCACTTTGAACGGCAATAACAGCCGCGACAAAAAGCCGCCCTCCGCCGACAGCACCAGCCCGGTACGCACCAGCACCACACGGATCCCCAGCGCCTCGGCGCGCTGCGCGGTCTCCTCCCAGGCGATGCACAACTGACTGGCGAAGTCTTCGCTGACCGGCGGTGAGCTCTCGGTCAACTCACGCTCGCCGCCATCGCCATACCAGCCGACCGCAGACCCCGAAATCAACACCTGCGGTTTCTGCTCGCGGCCTTCAAGCCACGCCAACAGGGTTTCAGTGAGCTTGATCCGGCTGTTCCAGAGCAGCGCCTTGCGTCGATGAGTCCAGAGGCGATCAGCAATCGGGGCGCCCGCAAGATTGATCACCGCATCCACCGCCTGTTGGCCAATGTCTTCCAGACGCCCAACACCCCGTACCTGAGTACCGCATAACTTGGCGACTTTTTCGGGCCTGCGACTCCACACCGTCAGACTATGACCCTGGCTCAACCAGTGTCGGCAGAGTTGACGCCCTATCAAACCAGTACCGCCGGTCAGCAATATGTGCATGACATCTTCCTCGCGTGGCGTTTTACCCTGATCACTAGTCTATTTTTATAAGCAGGGATGTTTCGGATCGGGCAGGTTCTGTGTTTAACAATAGGACAACCTGCCAGAACGAGAACGCTTAAAGTTATACCAGAAAACAATATTGTATAGGCCTAACCCGCAGCGTAGCCTGTACAGAAAGGTAAACGAGGCCCCTATGACTGTACCCATCGCAATCATCGGCACCGGCATCGCCGGACTCTCGGCAGCCCAAGCCTTGCAAGAGGCCGGGTACGTCGTTCAATTGTTCGATAAAAGCCGTGGCAGCGGCGGTCGCATGTCGAGCAAACGCAGCGACGCCGGCGCACTGGACATGGGCGCACAATATTTCACCGCCCGTGATCGCCGTTTCGTCATCGAAGTCCAGCGCTGGCAAGCCAATGGCTGGGTCGCCGAATGGACACCGCTGCTCTACCACTATCAGGGCGGCCAGCTCAGCCCGTCGCCGGATGAGCAGACCCGCTGGGTCGGCACCCCACGCATGAGTGCCATCACCCGCGCGCTGATCGGCGATACGGAAGCGCATTTCGCTTGCCGGATTACCGAGGTCTATCGTGGCGAAGAACATTGGCATTTGCAGGATGCCGAAGGCTTCACCCACGGTCCCTTCAGCCATGTCGTCATCGCTACGCCTGCGCCGCAAGCCACTGCCCTGCTGGCCGCCGCGCCGAAACTCGCCGGGGTCGCCGCCGGGGTAAAAATGGACCCGACCTGGGCCATTGCGCTGGCCTTCGACACACCGCTGGATACGCCGATGGAAGGCTGCTTCGTACAGGACAGCCCGCTCGACTGGCTGGCGCGTAACCGTAGCAAGCCGGGCCGCGACAACACCCTCGACACTTGGGTATTGCACGCCAATAGCCACTGGAGCCGACAACATATCGACCTGCCTAAAGAGGCCGTGATCGAGCAACTGCACGGTGCCTTCGCCGAGCTGCTGCATGACTCCATGCCCCCGCCGATCTTCAGCCTTGCCCATCGCTGGCTCTACGCGCGCCCGTCCAGCAGCCATGAATGGGGCGTATTGGCCGATGCCGACCTGGGCTTGTACGTGTGTGGCGACTGGTGCCTGTCAGGGCGTGTCGAAGGGGCCTGGATGAGCGGTCAGGAAGCGGCTCGCCGTCTGCACGAACACCTGCAGTGAAGCGTATCTGTCCGCACAAGCTGCTGACGCCAGCAAAAAATTATACAAACAATTTGACTTGTACACCTTTGGACCTATGATCAATACGTGTTGTACAGCGCGAACAGCCTGTACAGGTATAGATCCGAGGTGCGCCAATGCCCAGCCACTCTGCGAGCAAACCAAAAATCGCTGTCAGCGCCTGCCTGATGGGTGCCGAGGTGCGTTATAACGGCGGACACAAAGCGTCGCGGCTGTGCAGTCAAACCCTCGCGGATTATGTCGAATGTGTCCCGGTGTGCCCGGAAGTCGCCATCGGCCTGGGAATTCCCCGCGAGCCGATTCGACTGGTCGGCGATCCGCAGCAGCCCCAGGCCGTTGGCACTATTCACCGCGAACGCGATGTCACCCAACTGCTTGCGAACTACGGTCAGCACATGGCCGGCGAGCTGGGCGACATTTGCGGCTATATCTTCATGCAGAAATCACCGTCCTGTGGCCTGGAGCGGGTCAAGGTTTACCACGCCAACGGTAGCCCGCAGGACGGTGGTGCACGCGGTATCTACGCTCAAGCGTTTTGCGCCCGACACCCGGACCTGCCGGTGGAAGAAGACGGTCGGCTGAACGATCCCGTTCTGCGCGAGAATTTCCTGACCCGGGTATTTGCCTACGCCGCCTGGCAGGAACTCCTGCAAAACGGCTTGAGCCGCCGTGGCCTGACCGACTTTCACGCGCGCTACAAATACCTGTTGATGGCGCACAACCCGTTGCAATACAAAGCATTGGGCAAGCTATTGGGCGACATGGGCCAGACCGATCCCGATGAACTCGGCCCGCGCTATTTCAGCGAGCTGATGACGGCGCTGAAAAAATGCGCCACCCGCCGCACCCATACCAATGTGCTGCAACACCTCAGCGGCTACCTCAAACAAGCCATCAGCGCCGAAGACAAACAGGAAGTGCAGCACGTCATCGGTCAGTACCGCCACGGCATCGTGCCCTTGGTGGTGCCGCTGACCTTGCTCAAGCATCACCTGCGCCATCATCCCGATCCGTACGTTACACGGCAGGTGTACCTGCAACCGCACCCGGAAAATCTCAGCCTGCGAAACACGATTTAAATGAAAACCAAACCTGACACTCACACCCATGACGAAGATGCCGGCGCCGACTATCAACAGGCCCTGGAGGACGGTTGGCTGCCGATCCGCGAAGTCGCCCGAATCACCGGCGTCAACGCCGTCACCCTGCGCGCCTGGGAACGCCGTTACGGGCTGATCGTGCCGCAGCGTACGCCCAAGGGACACCGGCTGTTCTCGGCCGAGCATGTGCAACGAATCCATCACATCCTCACCTGGCTCAATCGCGGCGTCGCCGTCAGCCAGGTCAAACAACTGCTGGACACGCCACTAGCGTTGAGCGAACCCGTCGAAAATGACTGGCATGTGCTGCGTCTGAAGCTGATACAGGCGATCAGTCAACTGGCCGAGCGCCAGCTCGATGACACGCTCAATCAGTCCATGTCGCTGTATCCCCCACGCACCTTGTGCGAGCAACTGCTGATGCCGCTGCTGGCGGAACTCGAGCAACGCTGGCAAGGGCAGTTCGGCGCGCAGATGGAGCGGGCGTTCTTTTATTCCTGGTTGCGCAGCAAGTTCGGTGCAAGGGTCTACCATAACAACCGTCAGTTGCGCGGCGCGCCGTTGCTGCTGATCAATCACTCCGACCTGCCCCTGGAGCCGCACCTGTGGCTCACCGCCTGGCTGATCAGCAGCGCTGATTGCCCCGTGGAAGTGTTCGACTGGCCGTTGCCAGCCGGCGAATTGGCTCTGGCGGTCGAGCATCTGCAAGCGCGTGGTGTGCTGCTGTATTCCAGTAAAACGATCAATCTCAAACAGTTGTCGAAACTTCTGAACAACGTCAGTTGCCCAAAACTCATGGCCGGCCCCGCGGTGTGCATCCACTACGCCGAGTTGTCCGCCAAAACCTCTGAAATAGCCGATTTGTCTCTGGCCGAAGATCCATTGTCGGCCACTCAGGCACTGGTTCAACGCGGGCTCATTTAAATGCTTATACGGAAACCAGCATGCAATTGATCTGGCTGCGCAGCGACTTGCGCCTGCATGACAACACCGCCCTCTCGGCCGCTGCAGCTCGTGGCCCGTGCGTAGCGGTGTATTTGTTGAGCCCGCAGCAATGGCACGCCCATGATGATGCTCCGTGCAAAGTGGATTTCTGGCTGCGTAACCTGCGCGAGTTGAGCCACGTCCTCGGCGAGCTGAACATTCCCTTGTTGATCCGTACTGCCACACGCTGGGATGATGCGCCGCGGGTACTTGGCCAGTTATGCACAGAGCTGAACGTCGAGGCGGTTCACGTCAACGAGGAATACGGCGTGAACGAAAGTCGCCGTGATGCGGCCGTTACCAAAACGCTCGACGCTGCAGGCATTGGATTTTATCGCTATCTCGATCAATTGCTGTTCAAGCCCGGCAGCGTTCTGACCAAAACCGGTACGTACTTTCAGGTCTTCAGCCAGTTCCGCAAAGTCTGCTACGCCCGTCTGCAGGGTGCATTACCCCGCTTGATTGCCGCACCCAGGATTCAGGCGCCAACCGCCATCAGCAGTGACCCGGTCCCATCGCAGGTCGAGGGTTTCGAGACTCCGCACGAACAGCTGCGTGCACTCTGGCCAGCCGGTGAAAGCGAAGCGCGTCGGCGTCTGGAACACTTCGCCCAAGGGCAGATCGACTATTACAAAGACCAACGCGACTTCCCGGCAAAACCCGGTACCAGCCAGTTGTCCGCGTACCTGGCGGCCGGAGTGATTTCGCCACGCCAGTGTTTGCACGCCGCCGTGCAAACCAATCAAGGCGAGTTCGAAAGCGGCAGCGTCGGCGTCATCACCTGGATCAACGAATTGCTCTGGCGCGAGTTTTACAAACACATTCTGGTGGGCTATCCACGCGTCTGCCGACACCGCGCCTTTCGCCCGGAAACCGAAGCCCTGGCCTGGCGCGACGCGCCGGATGAGCTGGCGGCCTGGAAAGAGGCGCGTACCGGATTGCCGATCATCGACGCCGCCATGCGCCAACTGCTGGAAACCGGCTGGATGCACAACCGTCTGCGGATGCTGGTGGCGATGTTCCTGACAAAAAATCTGCTGATCGACTGGCGCGAAGGTGAGCGCTTTTTCATGCGCCATTTGATCGATGGCGATCTGGCCGCGAACAACGGCGGCTGGCAGTGGAGCGCTTCCACCGGCACCGATTCGGCGCCCTGGTTCCGGATTTTCAACCCGCTGAGCCAATCGGAAAAATTCGACGCAGAAGGTCTGTTCATCAAGCACTGGCTGCCGGAGCTGGCGGGGCTGAACACAAAAACTATCCACAACCCGGCAGCCATGGGTGGACTGTTTGGCGTGGCCGACTATCCGCTGCCAATCGTTGATCTGGGTCAGTCACGCGAACGCGCACTGGCAGCGTTCAAACATTTGCCTTCGCGTCTGGATATCGAGTCGGCAGCCTCATCTGGTTAAGCGTCCGTCAGGCCTTTCACACAGCATCGGCGCACTGCCTTACACTGCGCGCCTATGAACACGATCCCCCTCAAGACCATTGCCGAACCGGCGGTCACCTGCTCGACCTGCGCAGCCTGCTGTTGCCAGCTCGAAGTCATGCTGATCACCGACACCGGCGTGCCCGAACGTTTTATCGACACCGACGATTGGGGCGGGGAAGTCATGCTGCGTCTGGATGATGGCTGGTGCGCCGCCCTGGATCGCGACAGCATGATGTGCACCATTTACGAAAAACGCCCACTGATCTGCCGGGAGTTCGAGATGGGTGCACCGGAGTGCATCGAAGAGCGTCAGGGGATTGCGACAGCGTATCGCTGAGTGACAAGCCAGCGCTACAAGATCACCGAAAGCCTGAGCGGGGGGGGACCGCCCAGCTCTTGCCAGCGATGCTTTTGAACCTTACAGCGGCATCGTGTAATGCAACGCGTAGCTTTCTATACCGTCGTTGAAACGGCTGAGACCGGCGTTGGAGTAATGTGTCGCGCGAACCCCGACTTCATGTCCCCCGGCAAATCGCAGGCCGAAGCCCAGGCGGTCTTCGAATTGGAAAGCCGAACCCAATCGGTTGTCTTCCACTTCGGTATGAGCGAACAGCGCAACGCCGATGCCGGCCTCCAGATATGGTTTGACGGTTTGCCCGGCAAACTCGTAAACGAACACCGGAGAGAACGACAGACTGTGATTGCTCGCCGTTTTGTCACCGTCCCAATAGGTGTAAGCGCCGCTCCAGTAGCCCGTCAGGCGCCCGACATCACTCTGCAACCAGCTATTATCCCAATTCCATTGCAGGCCCAGGCGATAAGTCTGGGTCGAATCGGTGGTCTGGCCCACCGCGAACTCAACGCCAGCCGCCTGAGCAGTAAAACTGTGCCCCAACAACGCGGCCGCAATCGCAGCCAAACAGAACAGTCGCTTCATTAGAAACATCCTTTTCCGAACGATTTTGTTTGGTTTTTATGACTCAACAGACGTGCAGTGGAAATCCACGCGTCGACAGAAGTTCACCCCATCGAAGCGTCCCCTCCAAGACTTCCTACAGACTGAAGCTTCGCACAACCCCAGCGTTATGCCAGAGCAGCGGCAGGATATTTCTCAGGTGCTCGGGGCTGGCACTGGTCCAGAACTGCGCGTCGCGAGGCGGCCCGTCAGCGAGCAATTCACGCTCGGCGAGCAGGCGCTGGGTTTGCCGGGCAACAGCCGCGCCAGTGTCAATCAGGCTGATGTCGGCAGGGAGCATTTGCTTGAGCAATGGCTTGAGGAAAGGATAGTGGGTGCAACCGAGAATAATCGTGTCACACCCGGCCGCCAGCAAGGGTTCAAGATAACCGGCCAGTAACTGGCACAGTGCCTGGCTGTGCAGATCACCGGCTTCGATCAGCTCCACCAATCCTGGGCACGGCTGGGTGATGACACGGACATCGGTGGCAAAACGGTCGAGCAAGGCTGCGAACTTGGCACTCTGCAAGGTACCGGTGGTGGCGAGAACCCCGACCACACCACTGCGAGTGGCCGCTGCTGCCGGCTTGACCGCAGGCTCCATGCCGATGATGGGCCAGTCCGGGTAGTCGCGACGCAAGTCCGCGACACCGGCCACGGTTGCCGTGTTGCAGGCCACGACCAAGGCTTTGGCGCCTTGCCGGGCAAAAAACTCCGCGACTACGCTGCAGCGCTGACGAATGAACTCGGGGGATTTCTCGCCATAGGGGATGTTCCCGCAATCGCCGACATACAACAGCGATTCATTGGGCAACAACTGCTGGATCTCAGCCAGCACCGACAACCCGCCGACGCCAGAATCGAACACGCCGATGGGCGCCTCACGCATGCCGGCCCCCGCAAACGCTACAGCCCGGATCACGCTTGACCCGCAACTCACGGAATCGCGACCCCAAGGCATCAATCAACAATAACCGGCCCACCAACGGCTCACCGAACCCGACCAACAGTTTCAGCGCCTCAAGGGCTTGCAGGCTACCGACCAGACCCACCAGCGGGCCGAGCACGCCGGCCTCGCTACAGGTCAGTTCGGCTTCGCTGCCATGCCCGTACAAACAGTGGTAGCACGGGCTCTCGGCGCGACGTGGATCAAACACCGACAACTGTCCTTCCAGACGAATCGCCGCACCACTGACCAAAGGTTTTCGTGCCGCCACACAGGCTGCGTTCACCGCTTCGCGGGTGGAAAAATTGTCGGAGCAGTCGAGCACCACGTCGACCGCCGACACCGCAGCCGCCAACGAGTCGTCGTCCAGCGCGGTACGGTGAGCGATCAGTTGAATCTCGGGGTTGATGGCCGTCAGACGACGGATCGCCGAGTCGACCTTGCTCAGCCCGACGCTGTCGGTGTCGTGAATGATCTGCCGTTGCAGGTTGGTCAGGTCGACCGTGTCGAAATCCGCCAGATGCAACTCACCAACGCCAGCCGCCGCCAGGTACAGCGCGACCGGCGCACCGAGCCCGCCGAGGCCGACGATCAAGACGCGACTTTGCTTGAGTCGCAACTGGCCGTCGATGTCGACATGTTGCAACAGAATCTGCCGGCTATAACGCAACAGTTCCTGATCATTCAGCACGGTAGACGCCCCAGACTGATACGTTCGTGGCCACCAAGGTCCTTGCGACTATGAACCTCTTCAAAACCTTGGGTCAGCAGCAAATTGCGCACGGCATCGGCCTGATCGTAACCGTGTTCAAGCATCAACCAGCCGCCCGTTTCCAGGTGCTGCGGCGCTTGGGCGATGATCAAACGCAAGTCATCGAGCCCGTCGCTGCCGGCGACCAGCGCACTGGCCGGCTCGAATCGCACGTCACCGGCCACCAGATGCGGGTCGGCGGAGGCAATATAAGGCGGGTTGCTGATGATCAGTGTGTAGCGACGCTCTTTCAGCGCACTGAACCAGTGACTGCTGAGCACCGTGACGTTGTTCAGGTGCAGACGCTGGCGATTGCGCTCGGCCAGGGCCACGGCTTCGAGGATCCGGTCCACTGCCGTGACTTGCCAGGCTGGACGCTCGCTGGCCAGGGCCAGGGCAATCGCGCCGCTGCCGGTGCCCAGATCGAGAACCCTGGCGAGTGTTGCAGGCAACAGTTCCAGCGCAGCTTCGACCAGCAATTCGGTGTCCGGGCGCGGGATCAGCGTATGCGGCGCCACTTCCAGATCAAGCTTCCAGAAACCCTGCTGACCGAGAATGTACGCCACCGGCTCACCGGACCGGCGACGTTGCAGGTACTCGGCAAAAGTCAACGCAGCTTCGCTGGGAACGATGCGCTCCGGCCAGGTGTGCAGAAAACTACGGGACTTGCCCAGGGCTGCGGCCAGCAGCAACTCGGCATCCAGACGCGCAGTCGGCGAGTCAGGCAGGTCGGCTGCACGTAACAAACTGGCAATGATGGTCATTTATTCACCTATCGCCGCCAGTTGGTCAGCCTGATACTCGGCCAGCAACGGTTCGATCACGGCATCGACGCCACCCGCGAGGATTTCGTCGAGGGAATACAACGTCAGGTTGACCCGGTGGTCGGTGACCCGGCCCTGGGCAAAGTTGTAGGTTCGGATTCGCTCGGAGCGGTCGCCCGACCCCACCAGCAACTTGCGCTCGCTGGCGATGGCATTCGCCGCGGCGCTGGTTTGCTGGTCATTCAATTTAGCCGAGAGCCAGGACATCGCCCGCGCCCGGTTCTTGTGCTGGGAGCGTTCTTCCTGGCACTCGACCACGATGCCCGACGGCAAGTGAGTAATCCGGATCGCCGAGTCAGTCTTGTTCACGTGCTGACCACCTGCGCCGGAGGAACGATAGGTATCGACGCGCAAATCTGCCGGGTTGATCTCGATCGCTTCCTGTTCGTCCGGCTCAGGCAACACCGCCACGGTGCAGGCCGAGGTGTGGATACGGCCCTGGGATTCGGTGGCCGGAACCCGTTGCACGCGATGTGCGCCGGACTCGAACTTCAGCTTGCCGTAGACATTGTCGCCTTCGACCCGTGCGATAACTTCTTTAAAGCCGCCGTGCTCCCCGATGTTCTCCGACAGAATCTCGACCCGCCAGCCACGCCGTTCGGCGTAACGCGAATACATGCGGAACAGGTCACCGGAGAAGATTGCCGCCTCGTCACCGCCAGTGCCGGCGCGGATTTCCAGGAACACGTTGCGCCCGTCGTTCGGGTCCTTGGGCAGCAGCATGCGTTGCAGGCTGGCTTCAAGTTCGATCAGCTGCTCTTTGGCTTCGCGGACTTCCTCCACAGCCATTTCACGCATGTCGGGATCGCTGTCCTTGAGCAGCGCCTGGGCACCTTCGAGATCGCCCTGAACCTTGAGCAGCTGTTTATAGGTGGTGACAATCGGCTCAACTTCCGCGTACTCCTTGGAATACGTGCGGAATTTGTTCTGATCGGAAATGACTTCGCCATCGCCAAGCAATGCGGTCAGTTCCTCGAAACGGTCCTGGAGGATGTCCAGCTTATTGAGCAGTGACGCTTTCATTGCGATTTTTTATCCGAAGAGCTATCCGAATTGCCCTCACCGAGGGCAAAGAGTTCCTGGGCCATGGCCAGCGCATCGAGGCGGCCTTCGGCGGTGAGCTTTTTCAACTGCACACTGGGGGCATGCAACAGTTTGTTGGTCAGGCCACGGGCCAGTTGCACCAGCACGTCTTCAGCACTGCTGCCGTTGGCAAGCAGGCGCTGGGCTTTTTGCAATTCTTCATCGCGCAGGCGTTCGCTCTGCTGACGATAGGCCTTGAGCACATCCACCGCCGCCAGTTCACGCAGACGAACCATGAAGTCGTCGGCGCCGATGGAAACCATTTCTTCCGCCGCCTGGGCAGCACCCTGACGACTCTTGAGGTTTTCGGCGACCACTTCGTGGAGATCGTCGACGCTATAGAGGTAAACGTCATCCAGCTCGCCGACTTCCGGCTCGATATCCCGTGGTACAGCGATATCGACCATGAAGATCGGTTTGTGCTTGCGCAATTTCAAGGCACTTTCGACCGCGCCTTTGCCAAGAATCGGCAACTGGCTGGCGGTCGAGCTGATGACGATATCACTGCGCACCAGTTCTGCCGGGATGTCCGAGAGCAGCACCGCGTGGGCGCCAAACTGCTCCGCCAGGATGCTGGCGCGCTCCAGGGTCCGGTTGGCGACCACGATCCGCTTCACGCCCAACTCATGCAAATGGCGGGCGACCAGGGTAATGGTCTCGCCAGCGCCGATCAGCAACGCCTGGCTTCGCTGCAGGTCACTGAAAATCTGTTTCGCCAGGCTGACCGCGGCAAACGCCACGGACACCGGGTTTTCACCGATAGCGGTGTCGGTGCGCACCTGCTTCGCGGCATTGAACGTGGCCTGGAACAAACGCCCAAGCAGCGGACCTATGGTGCCAGCCTCGCGGGCCACGGCGTAGGCCGATTTCATCTGGCCGAGAATCTGCGGCTCGCCCAACACCAGCGAGTCGAGCCCGGAGGCGACACGCATCATGTGACGAACTGCCGCATCATCTTCGTGCACATAAGCGCTTGCACGCAGCTCTTCGAGGCTCAAATGGTGATAATCGGCCAACCAGCGCAACACGGTCTCCGCCGAAAGCTGATCCTGTTCTATATAGAGTTCACTGCGATTGCAGGTGGAGAGGATCGCAGCTTCGCGGCTGTCGGTGAGTCGGCAGAGCTGCTGCAAGGCCTCAACCAGCTGCTCTGGAGTAAAAGCCACGCGCTCGCGGACGTCTACTGACGCAGTCTTGTGGTTAATACCGAGTGCAAGGAAGGCCATTCAAGGTCGCTGATGATGTCGAGAAGCCGACAATTGTCCTACTTCGCCAGAGCCAGAACAACCACTCGATATCTATTGCCTCCGCAGGAGCTGCCGAAGGCTGCGATCTTTGGTGTTTTCACGGACGTGACACGGCAAGATCAAAAGATCGCAGGCTATGCCAGCGCCTACGGGGGATTGGCCGCATACGTAAATTGACAGGCCGGTTATGTTTGGTCGAAGGCTTGTGTCATGATGATCCGACCGCAGGTTAGTCGTCCTCTTCCTATATGAATAGATCTTCCGCGTTGCTCCTCGCTTTTGTCTTCCTCAGCGGCTGCCAGGCCTTGGCACCCGTTTCGCCGAGCGGTACGCCGCCGGTCGAAGGCAGCACGAAGGCCCCTGAAAAACCCAAGGTTTACAGCTCGTTCAGCGAAGACACTATCTTCAGCCTGCTGAGCGCGGAACTGGCTGGCCAGCGCAATCGTTTCGACATTGCCCTGGACAACTACGTGACCCAGGCCGTCAACACCCAGGATCCGGGCATTTCCGAGCGTGCCTTTCGCATCGCCGAATACCTGGGCGCCGATCAGGCAGCGCTTGATAGCTCGTTGATCTGGGCGAAAAACGCCCCGAACGACCTCGAAGCACAACGTGCCGCCGCCGTGCAGCTGGCCCGTGCCGGGCGTTATGACGACTCCATGGCCTATATGGAGAAGGTTTTGCAGGGCAAGGGCGATACCCACTTCGACTTCCTCGCCCTGTCCGCAGCCGATACCGATCAGGACACCCGCAACGGCCTGACGAAAAGTTTTGACCGCTTGTTGCTGCGCCATCCGAAGAACAGCCAGCTGATTTTCGGCAAGGCTCTGTTGCTGCAACAGGACGGTGACGCTAAGGGCGCACTGACCCTGCTGGAGAAAAATCCTCCGGAAGCCGGTGAAATCGCCCCAATTCTGTTGCGCGCGCGCCTGCTGCAAAGCCTCAACCGTGGCGATGAAGCGCTGCCGCTGCTGGAAAAAAGCATTCGCAAATACCCGGACGACAAACGCCTGCGCCTGACGTATGCACGCCTGCTGGTCGAACAGGACCGTATGGACGATGCCAAAGAGCAGTTCTCAAGCCTGGTCCAGCAGTATCCGGAAGACGACGAGTTGCGCTATTCCCTGGCACTTGTTTGCCTGGAAGCCAAGGCCTGGAACGAGGCCAAGGGTTACCTGGAAGACCTCATCGCCCGGGAAAGCCATGTCGACTCGGCCCACCTGAACCTGGGTCGTATCGCCGAAGAACGCAACGACCCGCAAGGCGCCCTGATCGAGTACGCCTTGGTAGGCCCGAGTAACGACTATTTGCCGGCGCAACTGCGTCAGTCCGATATCCTGATGAACAACGGACGCACCGCCGAAGCCCAAAGCCGTTTGGCCAGAGCACGCGACGAACAACCGGATTACGCGATCCAGCTGTATCTGATCGAAGCCGAAACCCTGTCTGCCAATAAGCAGGATGATCGCGCCTGGGCAGTTCTCGATAAAGCCTTGAAGCAGTATCCAGACGATCTGAACCTGCTTTATACCCGGGCCATGCTGGCGGAAAAACGCAATGACCTGGCACAGATGGAAAAAGACCTGCGACTGATCATCAAGCGCGACCCGGACAACGCCATGGCGCTGAATGCCCTCGGTTACACCCTGTCCGACCGCACCACCCGTTACGCCGAAGCCAAGGCGTTGATCGAGCACGCGCACCAGTTGAACCCGGAAGACCCGGCCGTTCTCGACAGCCTCGGCTGGGTGAATTTCCGCCTGGGCAACCTCGATGAAGCCGAGCGCTACTTGCGCCAGGCCCTGGAGCGTTTCCCCGATCAGGAAGTCGCGGCGCACCTGGGCGAAGTCCTGTGGGCCAACGGCAAGCAACGCGAAGCCAAACAAATCTGGGGCAAATTCCTCAAGGAGCAGCCCGACAGCCCTACCCTGCGCAGTACCATCAAGCGCCTGACCGGTTCCGAGACTCTTTAAAATCATGTTTTTGCGCCACATCATCGTTTTCAGCTTCATCGCCCTGCTCGCCGGCTGTGCGGGCTTTGGCGCCCGTGAATCCGTCGAGGGCCACGGTAATCCCGCGCAATGGCGCGAGCACAAACAGCAATTGACGAGCCTGGATGGCTGGCAAATCAACGGCAAGGTCGGCATCCGAGCCCCGAAAGACTCGGGCAGCGGCACCTTGTTCTGGCTGCAACGGCAGGATTACTACGATATTCGCCTGTCCGGCCCGCTGGGTCGCGGCGCGGCACGCTTGACCGGTCGCCCCGGCCAGGTGTCGCTGGAAGTGGCCAACCAGGGTCGTTTTGAGGCGCCAACTCCCGAAGTCCTGCTCGAAGAACAGCTGGGCTGGAAGCTGCCGGTCTCACATTTGGTCTGGTGGGTTCGCGGCTTGCCCGCACCTGACAGCAAAAGTCGCCTGAACCTGGATGCCGACAGTCGCCTGGCCACTCTTGAGCAGGACGGCTGGCAAATCGAGTACCTCAGCTACATCCAGCAAAACGGTTACTGGCTGCCCGAGCGGATCAAACTGCACGGCACCGACCTTGATGTCACGCTGGTGATCAAGGACTGGCAACCACGCAAATTGGGGCAATAACATGCCTGCCACTCGCCTGACCCTGCCCTCGCCGGCAAAACTCAATTTGATGCTGCACATCCTGGGTCGCCGTGAAGACGGCTACCACGAGCTGCAGACGCTGTTTCAATTTCTCGATTACGGCGACGAAATTACCTACGCCGTACGCGATGACGGTGTCATTCATCTGCACACCGCGTTCGAAGGCGTCCCTCATGACAGCAATCTGATCGTCAAAGCCGCAACAAAACTTCAGGAACAATCCGGTTGTTCGTTGGGCGTTGATATCTGGATCGAAAAAATTCTGCCCATGGGCGGTGGAATCGGCGGCGGCAGTTCGAATGCAGCTACCACGTTGCTGGGCCTCAATCATCTCTGGCAACTGGGCTGGGACGAGGATCAACTGGCGACTTTGGGCCTGACGCTGGGCGCGGACGTACCGGTTTTCGTGCGTGGGCACGCGGCTTTCGCGGAAGGCGTGGGAGAAAAGCTCACCCCTGTAGACCCGGAAGAACCGTGGTATCTCGTGCTTGTGCCGCAAGTATCTGTAAGTACAGCAGAAATTTTTTCAGATCCGCTGTTGACACGTAACTCTTCTCCCATTAAAGTGCGCCCCGTTCCCAAGGGAAACAGTCGAAACGACTGCTTACCGGTGGTAACAAGGCGTTATCCAGATGTACGTAACGCTTTGAATTTGCTAGGTAATTTTACCGAAGCAAAACTCACCGGAACTGGAAGTTGTGTGTTTGGGGGCTTCCCAAGCAAAGCTGAAGCTGATAAAGTCTCGGCCCTTCTTACAGAGACCCTTACAGGGTTTGTAGCAAAGGGAAGCAACATTTCGATGTTGCATCGCAAGCTGCAAAGTCTGCTCTAAAAGGAACCGGGTACTGGGTACTCGTTGCAACAGATACAGGGGCGTCGCCAAGCGGTAAGGCAGCAGGTTTTGATCCTGCCATGCGTTGGTTCGAATCCAGCCGCCCCTGCCATTTTCCTATACTCATCCAGGTTACCCTCAGCCTTCAGGTACTGCGCGTGTCCAAGATGATGGTCTTTACGGGGAACGCTAACCCCGATCTGGCTCGGCGTGTTGTACGTCAGCTGCATATCCCTCTCGGTGACATTTCTGTCGGTAAGTTTTCCGACGGCGAGATTACCGCCGAGATCAATGAAAACGTCCGCGGTAAAGACGTCTTCATTATTCAGCCGACTTGCGCTCCGACCAACGATAACCTGATGGAACTCGTCGTGATGGCTGATGCCTTCCGTCGTTCCTCAGCCACTCGAATCACTGCGGTGATCCCCTACTTTGGTTATGCCCGTCAGGATCGCCGTCCGCGCTCCGCACGTGTGGCTATCAGCGCGAAAGTCGTCGCTGACATGCTTACCGTAGTCGGCATCGATCGTGTTCTCACGGTTGATTTGCATGCTGACCAGATCCAGGGCTTCTTCGATATTCCGGTAGATAACATCTACGGCTCCCCGGTACTGGTGGATGACATCGAAGATCAACGCTTCGAAAACCTGATGATCGTGTCCCCGGACATTGGCGGCGTCGTGCGTGCACGTGCTGTTGCCAAATCCCTGGGCGTGGATCTCGGGATCATCGACAAGCGCCGTGAGAAAGCCAATCACTCTGAAGTGATGCATATCATCGGTGATGTCGAAGGGCGTACCTGTATTCTGGTTGACGACATGGTCGATACCGCCGGCACCCTGTGCCACGCGGCTAAAGCCTTGAAAGAGCATGGCGCTGCCAAGGTCTTTGCCTACTGCACACACCCTGTGCTGTCGGGTCGGGCCATCGAGAACATTGAAAATTCCGTGCTGGACGAGCTGGTGGTGACTAACACCATCCCGCTGTCCGCTGCAGCACAAGCCTGTGCACGTATCCGTCAACTGGATATCGCACCGGTAGTTGCCGAAGCGGTTCGCCGCATCAGCAACGAAGAATCGATCAGCGCGATGTTCCGCTAAGGGCCCTGCCCTTCGGATACATCTCGATGACGAAAAGCGCCCCGCCCCGGCATAACCTGTCGGGGCGGGGCTTTTTTGCCCATATCGCCTTTAGCGCTGGTCGCAAACGCTGGGGCGAATGTGGTTATTTTGGAGATACAACATGAACGATTTTACTCTGAATGCTGAAGTGCGTTCCGACCTGGGGAAAGGTGCGAGCCGCCGCCTGCGTCGTCTCGCAAGCCTGGTTCCAGCTGTAGTTTACGGTGGCGAAAAAGCCCCTGAATCCATCAGCATGCTGGCCAAAGAAGTTGCCAAACTGCTCGAAAACGAAGCGGCTTACAGCCACATCATCGAGCTGAACGTTGGCGGCACCAAGCAAAACGTAATCATCAAAGCTCTGCAACGTCACCCGGCCAAAGGCCACGTGATGCACGCTGACTTCGTACGCGTTGTTGCTGGTCAGAAACTGTCCGCTCACGTTCCTGTGCACTTCATCAACGAAGCTGCTGCAGTGAAAAAAGGCGGCGAAATTTCGCACGTTGTTGCTGAAGTTGAAGTTTCCTGCCTGCCAAAAGACCTGCCTGAATTCATCGAAGTCGACCTGGCTGACGCCGAAATCGGCTCGATCATTCACCTGTCGAACCTCAAAGCTCCGAAAGGCGTTGAGTTCGTTGCACTGGCTCACGGTAACGACCTGGCTGTTGCCAACGTTCACGCGCCACGCGTTGCACCAGAAGCCGCTGCCGAGTAATTTTTTACTCCGCAACGTCGGAGTCATGGAAACATCGCGAGCTGGCAAGTAGCGAGTAAAGCGGGCGGGATCGCGAAGTTTGCATCATGTAAATGAGCACATTTCGTCCACTTTCGCCGCAACCTGTACTCCCGCGATGTTATCCACCACTCCAAAGAAGGGCCCCTGACGTGACTGCCATAAAACTGATCGTTGGCCTGGGAAATCCAGGCGCCGAATACGAACAGACCCGGCATAACGCAGGGGCCCTTTTTGTTGAGCGCATCGCGCAAGCACAAGGCGTCAATCTTGTGGCCGATCGCAAATATTTCGGCCTGACCGGGCGCTTCTCGCATCAGGGTCAGGATGTTCGTCTGCTGATTCCTACCACCTACATGAACCGTAGCGGCCAGGCCGTGGCGGCGCTTGCCGGTTTCTTCCGCATCAAGCCGGAAGAAATACTCGTAGCGCATGACGAACTCGACTTGCCACCCGGCGTTGCCAAGCTCAAACAGGGCGGCGGGCATGGCGGTCACAACGGGTTGCGCGACATCATCGCGCAACTGGGCAACCAGAATACCTTTCACCGCTTGCGGCTCGGCATTGGCCACCCAGGCGTTGCCAGTATGGTTTCAAACTTTGTCCTGGGTCGTGCGCCACGCGCCGAACAGGAAAAACTCGATGCCAGCATCGACTTTGCCCTCGGCGTGCTGCCGGATATCTTCGCCGGTGAATGGAACCGCGCGATGAAAAACCTGCACAGCCAGAAGGCCTGACTCTAACTCCTAGGGGAAACACCATGGGATTCAATTGCGGCATCGTCGGCCTGCCTAACGTCGGCAAGTCCACCCTGTTTAACGCCCTGACCAAATCCGGTATCGCGGCCGAGAACTTCCCCTTCTGCACCATCGAGCCGAACAGCGGTATCGTGCCGATGCCGGACCCGCGTCTGGAAGCCCTGGCGGCCATCGTCAATCCAAAGCGCATCCTGCCGACTACCATGGAATTCGTCGACATCGCTGGCCTGGTTGCCGGCGCCTCGAAAGGTGAAGGCCTGGGCAACAAGTTCCTGGCCAACATCCGCGAAACCGATGCCATCGCTCACGTGGTCCGCTGCTTCGAAGACGAGAACGTGATTCACGTCTCCAACAGCGTCGACCCGAAACGCGACATCGAGATCATCGACCTCGAACTGATCTTCGCCGACCTCGACAGCTGCGAGAAGCAACTGCAGAAAGTCGCTCGCAACGCCAAGGGCGGTGACAAGGACGCCGTGGTTCAGAAAGGCCTGCTGGAGCAGTTGATCGCTCACTTCACTGAAGGCAAGCCTGCGCGCAGCCTGATGAAGAACATGAGCGCCGACGAGAAAGCGGTGATCCGTGGCTTCCACCTGCTGACCACCAAACCGGTCATGTACATCGCCAACGTTGCCGAGGACGGTTTCGAAAACAACCCGCTGCTCGACGTGGTCAAGGCCATCGCCGAAGAAGAAGGCGCTGTGGTTGTACCGGTCTGCAACAAGATCGAAGCGGAAATCGCCGAACTTGAAGACGGCGAAGAAAAAGACATGTTCCTCGAAGCCCTGGGCCTCGAAGAACCTGGCCTGAACCGCGTGATCCGCGCTGGCTACGAAATGCTGCACCTGCAGACCTATTTCACCGCCGGTGTTGAAGAAGTCCGCGCCTGGACCGTCCGCGTTGGTGCTACTGCGCCACAAGCCGCCGGCGTGATCCACACCGACTTCGAGAAAGGCTTCATCCGCGCCGAAGTCATCGCCTACAACGATTTCATCCAGTACAAGGGCGAAGCCGGTACCAAAGAAGCCGGTAAATGGCGCCTGGAAGGCAAGGAATACATCGTCAAGGACGGCGACGTGATGCACTTCCGCTTCAACGTGTAAAATACACGCCCAAGAAAAAGCCGCGTTCAGACGCGGTTTTTTTTGCCTGTTGATTGCTGAAAGATCGCAACCTTCGGCAGCTCCGTTGGAATGCGATCCCCTGTAGCTGCCGAAGGTTCGGGCCGCGTTCGGACGATTTTTTCAGACCTAAACCCTCTTGGTTCTCGGCAAAAAGATCGCCAACACCCCGAACAGCGGCAGAAACGAACACAGCCCGTACACGTATTCGATGCCGTGAATGTCCGCCAGATGCCCCAGCAGCGCCGCACCAATCCCGCCGAAACCGAACATCAGACCGAAGAACACCCCGGCGATCATGCCGACATTGCCCGGCACCAGTTCCTGCGCGTAAACCACGATGGCCGAGAATGCCGAAGCCAGGATAAAGCCGATCAGCACGCTCAAGATGCTCGTCCAGAACAGGTCGACATGCGGCAGGATCAAGGTAAACGGTGCAACACCAAGGATCGAGAACCAGATCACCGCCTTACGGCCGACCTTGTCGCCAATCGGCCCTCCGAAGAAGGTCCCCGCTGCGACTGCCCCGAGAAACAGGAACAGGTGCAGCTGCGAACTGGCCACCGACAGGTCGAACTTTTCGATCAGGTAGAAGGTGAAATAACTGGTGAAGCTGGCCATGTAGAAATACTTGGAGAACACCAGCAATCCGAGTACTACCAAGGCACTGATCACCCTGCCCTTCGACAGCCCGTGAGTCGCCGCCTGGCCTTGTTTGAGCTTGAACAGGTTCAAGTGGTTGGCGTACCAGCGGCTGATGCCATACAGCACCACCAACGCAAACACTGCGAACAAGCCGAACCAGGCGACGTTGCCCTGGCCGAACGGAATGATGATCGCCGCCGCCAGCAATGGCCCGAACGCTGAACCGGCGTTGCCACCGACCTGAAAGGTCGATTGCGCCAGGCCAAAACGCCCGCCAGAGGCCAACCGCGCTACACGAGAAGCCTCCGGGTGAAAGGTCGATGAGCCGATGCCGATCAACCCCGCCGCCAATAGAATCAGCGGAAAACTGCCGACCTGGGACATCATCAGAATGCCGACCAGGGTACAGATCATCCCCGCTGGCAGCAGATATGGCTTGGGATGGCGATCGGTGTAATAACCGACCCACGGCTGCAACAGCGACGCCGTGAGCTGAAAGGTCAAGGTGATCAGGCCAACCTGGGTGAAGGTCAGCCCGTAATTCGCCTTGAGCATCGGGTAGATCGACGGCAGCACTGACTGAATCAGGTCGTTGATCAAATGCGCCAGCGCCACCGCGCCGATGATTCGCATGACCAACGGGCTGCTTTGCGAAGTCGCGAGTGCCGGCGATGCGGCCGTTTGAGCGTTACTGGTAGCCATGAGAGTTTCCATACAACGGATGGGAGCGTACTTGCAGGTGCGCCAATGTGCCATTTTTCAGTGCAGCAACGCCATCCCCTTAGCCTGCTAACGACTTCCAGAGTGTCGATCGCCACGTAATAGCGCAGTGCCATGGTCTGAATCTTGCCTTACTTATCCGCTTCAACGCGGCCCCTTACAAAGGGGATCGAGAATGGGAAGTTTCACCACAGCGCCGGTCCTACATGACCCGACGAAGTGAACTTTCGAGGCCTTTTATGAGGGCACAGGTAGCGGTCACAACGCCGCAACCGCACGCTAATGGTGCGTGGTGCCCAGAGGAGTAGTCGGGCATGCAGGCTTTTCTGGCACCGGGGATTGGACTGCTTGGGCGTTTCGGTTTCGCCCGCAAGTTTCAGTTGTTGTTTCTGCTGTTTATCCTGCCGCTGGCGGGCAGCCTGTGGATGATTGGCCAGGATTACCGCGACAAGCTCAGCCTGATCGCAGGCGAGCGTGCCGGCGTGCACCAGTTGATAGCCCTCGATGCGCTGGACAACCTGCTCGCCGCTCAACGCGACCGCGCCGCCCGCTGGCGCGCCACCGAAACCAATCGCCAGCCAACACCGGCCACCGTCGCCGCGATGGCTGCGTTCGATGCGGTGCAGCCCGCGCTGAACCAAGCCGTCAACGATCTGGGTCATGCACTGACAACCGAAGGGGCCGAGGCCGACACCCTCAGTCGCTATCAAACCCTGCAAACCGCGCTCATTGGTCTGGACTCGAAAAGCCTGAGCAGCGTTGGTTGGTGGCCGGACGGCTATGAACGCTTCACTGCGGCGCTCAGCGCGCTGCAAGCACTGCGCGAACAGATCGCCATGGATAACCGCCTGACACTGGCCCCGTGGCTGGAAACGTACTTGCTGACGCAGATCTCGACCCAGCACGCGCCAGACCTGATCGAACGGGTCGGACGCCTCGCCAGCATCGGTCAGGCGTCGGTGGTCTCCGGACAGTTCTCACTGCAAAGCCGTCTGCAGCTGCGCGACCTGCGCGGTCGCATTGGCGACGCTCGCGAGCAACTGATCAAGACTGGCAGCCTGCTCGAAGCACGGCTGCCAAGTGCGTTGCAGACCTGGGCCGGGCAGTACCACGACAGCCTCAAGCATCTGGACGCCGGACTGAAAGGGCTGGATGACGGCATGTTCGGCGCCAGCATCACGCTCAAATCGGAAGACTTCGAACGCAACCTCGACGCCCTCCTCTCTGACCTCGCCTCGCTGCGTCAGCAATCACTGGTGTCACTGGATCAGCGTCTGGACTACTACCACGGCTCAGCCATTCGTCAGTTTATTCTGGTGGCGGGCATCCTCGGTTGCCTGCTGCTGGCCGCGCTGTATTTGTTCATCTGCCTGCAAGCCTCGATCCGCCGCAGCGCCAGCGGCATTACGCTGCTCGCCGAAGCCCTGCGCGATGGTAATCTGAGCCTGCAAGTGCCCGTGCACGGTCGCGATGAGCTGGCAGCAATCAGCACCGCGCTCAACGTTGCAGTGGTGCAACTGCGCACCAGCCTGCTGGGGGTCGATCACGAAACCCTGCAACTGAGCAACGCGGTGCGAGCCCTCAATGCTCACGCCAGCGGCGCCCTCGGTGAAGTCGAAGCCCAGCAGTTGCAGATCAGCCAGATCGCCGCTGCGGCCACGCAACTGGCCGCGACCTCGCAAGGCGTCGCCCAGAGTTGCGAACAAGCCTCAGGCAGCGCTCAGCAGACCCAGCGCATTGCCGCTGACAGCAGCCGCGACAGTCAACGCACGACGGCGAGCATTCAGCAGCTCAATCAGCGCCTGAACGACACCGCCGCCGCTTTAGGCCGGGTCAGCGAACAAGCGCAGCAGATCCAACTGGTGGTGGACACTATTCGCGGCGTGGCCGAGCAGACCAACCTGCTAGCACTCAATGCCGCCATCGAAGCGGCCCGTGCCGGCGAACAAGGCCGAGGCTTTGCGGTAGTCGCCGATGAAGTGCGCAGCCTGTCGCAGCGTACCCAATCCTCCACCGCGCAGATCGCCGGCACCGTCGACAGCCTGCGCAGCACTGTCAACGAAGCCGTGAGCCTGATGGAAGCCGCCTGCGGCCAGGCACACACCGACGCTCAAGCAGTCACCGGTCTCGGCGAACGGTTGGGGGAAATCGCCAACGCGGTGCAAAGCGTCACCGATACCCTGGCGCAGATCGCTACGGCGGTAGAAGAGCAAGCCAGCACCGCCGATGAGGTCAGTGGCAACATCCAGCAAGTCGATCAGGCCGCCGTGCGCTTGCTTGAAGGCGCACGGGCAGTGAACCTGGCGGCGGACACTTTGAGTTCGGGCAGCAAGGCTTTAAGCGAGAATACCGGGCGGTTTCAGCTGGTTTGAAGCGGTAAACTCATCGGTTTTTACGAGGCAGGTCGATAACCGGTTGAAAGCGTAGAGAAATATTTTATATTTACGCTTGACACATCATCGTTACGAGCCAATAATGCGCGCCACTTGGCTACATAGCTCAGTTGGTTAGAGCATAGCATTCATAATGCTGGGGTCCGGGGTTCAAGTCCCTGTGTAGCCACCAAGTACTAAAAACGGCTTACCGAAAGGTAGGCCGTTTTTTTATGCCTGAAGAAAAGTACCCAGCCCACCGACGACTCACATCGCAATGTGAGCCGCAGTGTTCATCAAGCGCCGAGGCGTTCGACTAGATCGTGGGCAAGGCAGACAACGCCTTTTCCCAAATCTGCCGGGTACGAACCCAGACCATTTCCTGCCAGTCACTGTCGGCAGGATAGAACTGCTCAAGAAGGTTCAACTTGATATCGCGCCCCACTGCATCACGTGGATTGCCATGCAGGTGCAGCCAGTGATCATCACGCAGATGAGCATGAACCGCCTCACCTGGGTAAGTGCCGCACTCGATGACAAACGGCATCAGGCGCACCTTCGGCAGCGCATCGAGCAGCGCCTGCGAGGTGTAGCCAGTGGCCGATGCAGCAATCCCGGTTTCGCTGTGGGTCTGTGCGCCGGTCTGTATGGTGTAGAGCCACGGACCATAAAGGGCCTGCGCCTGCTCCAGTTCAGGATAGGCCGCTTGCGTAACGGTCAGCAGCATCGGATGGCCATACTCTCCCGCGCCGGAGTGCAGGTCGAAACACATGGCAACCTCGGCCTGAGAGAGATGCGCCGCAATGATCTGATGCAAGGTCCGGTTCGACCAGCTCGGCGCCAGCCCACCGTAAAACAGACCGTCGGGATGACTGTGCTGACCACCCTCGACAATCGACATCACTGCCGGCCAGCCATGCTCGCACAGTTGCGCGGCGAGCAAAGCATCGGCGCGATCACGCTCCGGGCCGTGCAACTGGGTGAAGGTATAAATCTCGTTCAACGCCGCGTAAGCCTGATTGTCGGGCAGCGGGCGATCGAAGTTCAGGTGGTTGCGGTTCAGGTCGATGTTGTCTTCGTTGACGCGACGCAGCCATGCCGTGCCCCAGGGGTTGATCAAGTGGATCATCACCACCGCGACGTCATCGGGCAGTGGGCGTTTGCCGAACTCGTTCAACCAGTTGATCTGGCACTCCGAACCGTAGAAGCCCTCAACCCCGTGGGTGCCGCTCAGCATCACCAGCAGACGCGTTGCGCCGGGGTCGCCAAGCACCGCCACGTCAGTGCTCAGGGGCTCGCCAAACGGCCCTTTGAGTGGATGCGGGTATTCGGTCAACCGGGCGCCGGCTGCGGTCGCTGCCACCAGGAATTGTTCGCGTTGCGAACGGTAACTTGGCTGCGTTGGGAACTCGGTCTGCATGTCGGCCTCTTGTTGTTATGGACTTGTTATTGGCTTGTTGTTAGCGAAGATCTCACGCCCCAGACCCTACAGAAAAACCCTCCACTGAAGAAGGAAAAAGCTGCCCATCCGTCGATCAATACACACAAGACCAGCGTTGCAGCTGACGCCTGCGGCCGATACAGTCCGCTGATCTTTTTCCCAAGGACGGAGTGCCCCACGTGTTCCCAGCTTTCCATTTGAATCGCTACCGCCTGGCAGCCCTCTCGCTGATAACCACCGCGCTGACCCTCGCTGCCTGCAACGCCCCGCCCTCTTCGCCGCCCGTCAGCGCCTTGCCGCTGGCCCCGGAAATCGCCTCGGGGTATCGCACCGACCTGCACACCCAATCCGCTTTCAAACATATGGCGGCGGCCGCCAACCCGATGGCAGCCGCAGCGGGACGGGAGATGTTGCGTCAGGGCGGTTCGGCAATCGACGCCGCCATCGCCATGCAAGCGGTGCTGACACTGGTCGAACCGCAATCCTCGGGTATCGGTGGCGGCGCGCTGATCGTGCTGTGGGACGGCAAAGCGGTGCGTACCTACGACGGCCGTGAAACCGCACCCGCCGGTGCGACTGAAAAGCTCTTCCTGCAAGCCGACGGTAAACCCATGCCGTTCACCGAGGCACAGATCGGTGGTCGCTCGGTCGCCACGCCGGGGGTGTTGCGCGCATTGGAACTGGCCCATCAGAAGCACGGCCGCTTGCCGTGGGCGACGTTGTTCGAGCCGGCCATTGCCTTGGCGGAACAGGGCTTTGCGATCTCGCCGCGCCTGCACACGATGATCGCCACCGATCCGTTCCTGCCGCGCTCGCCCGACATGGCTGCTTACTTCCTGAATGCCGATGGCAGCCCGAAAGCCGTTGGCACGCTGCTGAAAAACCCGGCACTGGCCAAGGTCCTCAAGCGCATTGCTGCGGAAGGCCCGAGTGCGTTGTATCAAGGTCCGATTGCTCAGGAGATCGTCGCCAAGGTTCAGGGCCATGCCAACCCCGGCAGCCTGTCGTTGAACGACCTCAACGGCTACAGCGCCAAAGAGCGTGCCCCACTGTGCACCGACTACAAGCGCTGGCAAGTGTGCGGCACGCCACCGCCATCGTCGGGCGGAATCGCCGTGGCGCAGATCCTCGGCACCTTGCAGGCACTGGAAACCCGCGACAGTCGCTACGCACTGGCGTCACTGAAACCCCTCAAGACCGACAAACCGGCGGGTATCGAACCGGCGCCTGAAGCCGTGCACCTGATCGCCGAGGCCGAGCGCCTGGCTTACGCCGACCGCGCGCAGTACGTCGCCGACTCGGACTTCGTGCCAGTCCCGGTCGCCGGCCTGGTCTCCACTGGCTACTTGGCCAACCGTGCAACGTTGATCAGCGAACGCAGCATGGGCAGCGCCAAACCCGGCACGCCACCGGGCATTCAGGTGGCCTACGCCCCTGACCGCTCGCCACTGCGGATCTCCACCTCGCAAGTGGTTGCCGTCGACGATCAGGGTGGTGCCGTGTCGATGACCACCACCGTGGAAGCTGCCTTCGGCTCGCACCTGATGGTGCAGGGTTTCATGCTCAACAATCAGATGACCGACTTCTCGTTCATCCCCGAAGAAAACGGCCAACCCGTAGCCAACCGTGTCGAACCCGGCAAACGCCCGCGCTCATCCATGGCGCCGACGCTGATCTTCGATCGTCAAAGCGGCGAGTTGGTCGCAACGATCGGCTCCGTCGGCGGTTCGCAAATTATCGAGTACGTCGCCAAGTCGGTGGTCGGCATGCTCGACTGGAACCTCGACCCGCAAGCCGCCATCAGCCTGCCCAACTTCGGCAGCCGCAATGGCCCGACCGAACTGGAACAAGGCCAGTTCAGCCCGGCGCTGATCCAGGCCCTCAAGGACAAAGGGCATACAGTCAATCAGATCGACATGACCAGCGGCACCCAGGCCATCGTTCGGGTACGCGACGCGCAGGGCAAAGCCTCCTGGGCCGGTGGCGCCGATCCACGGCGTGAAGGAGAAGCGTTGGGAGATTGATCGACTACAGGATCCGGCACTGATATGGCAATGCAACGGCAGACTCAAGCAACGTCTGCCCTTGCCAACTCAGGCACTCACATAGACCCACGCCTCGATTCCGGACGCCAGCACCACGCTGACCCGTTTGTAATCCGAAACTTCGTAGCTGTCGGCGGCCGCCAACTCTGTAGGCGTGATCTGGAACACCATACCCGGTATCGGCACACTGTCAGCACCGCCGGGACGCAAAATCGGATGGTGAGTCTTGCCACTGGTCGCCAACACGTCGGGGTCGGTAATTTCGACCCAGGACTGCTCGTAACCGAGCATCTGGTCCGCACTGCCAGATAACTCGCGCCCGAAGTTGGCGAGCTGCACAGCCTTGTCCTGCAGGGTTCCGTAGGAAAACAGGTAAACCTGCGTATTGCTTGAATCGGTCATCAGCGAACCTTGCCTCTAAAAGTAGTACTTCTTAACACGGCAAGCAGAACCGGTTAAAGACTCAGCTCCTGAGTAAAACGCAGATGGATCAAGGCCAGCCGCTGGCCTTGTTTGTCCTGGCGTTCTTCGATCGAGAACGGTGTGAACCCAAGTTTTGGATAGAACAACAATCCGGCCACGTTGGTGTTGAAACAGGACAGCGTCACCTCGGCGGCGCGGTGCCGGGTCTGGGCGATGGCGATCATGTGTTTGATCAGATGCCTGCCGATGCCATTGGCACGGACCTCTGGGTCGATGATCACATTGCCGATGGTACAAGTGCCTCCGCTTGTCCAGCGATAGAAGTTAGCGAAACCGACCACCGTTCCGTCCAGCTCGATCACCGTGGAATCGGAGCGCTGGGCAATCGAGCCACGCAGTTGCTCATGGGTGAGCGGCCAGGTAGCCGCCGGGAAAAAGAAAAACAGTTCCTCCTCGTTGCGGGCAAAGCTGCAGATCCGAGGGATGTCTTGCTCGTTTACCGGGCGAAAACTGATAGTCATGCGCAGGGTTCCTTATCCTTTTGGTATCTCAACGATGCCCCGCAGGTTTTACCCGACCTTGGGCGCATCAATCAACTGGCTATCCGGCTGACAGCCAGCAAGCACCTGAGCTACCGTGTCCGTCACCGAACACCCCGCTATGAAGGCTCCCCATGGGCAAGCAGAAAATCCTCACCGACTGGTTCCTGCGGGCCCCCGATACGGGCGGGCTGGAGCGTATCGAGGCATTTTTCTCCGGCCATGGTTACGACCTTCACCGTCACGACACCTACGCCATAGGCCGCACGCTGTCCGGTGTGCAAAGCTTTCAGTATCGCGGCGGCTGGCGGCATAGCTTGCCGGGCGGGACTATGGTGCTGCACCCGGACGAAGTCCACGATGGCGAGGCCGGTACCGAGGACGGCTTCAAATATCGGATGCTTTACGTCGAGCCCGCGCTGATCCAGCAGATGCTCGGCGGCCAGCCGTTGCCCTTTATCAAGACCGGCCTTTCGACGGATCCACGGTTGTTTGCCGCGACGGAGGTCTTGCTGCAGAGTATTGACCGCCCTCTCGACCCGCTGGAGCAGCAGGATGCGCTGTTTGATCTGGCGCAGGCCATGAGCGCCGTATCGGGAGTGACCGCCCATCGCCAGCGTTTCGATTATCGGGCGGCGGAGCGCGCTCGCGAGTTCATGCACAGCGCCCTGGAGCAACCCGTGACCCTGGACCAATTGGCCGAACACAGCGGACGCGATCGCTGGAGTCTATCGCGGGATTTTCGCTTGCTGTTCGGCACCAGCCCCTATCGTTACCTGACCATGCGCCGCCTGGATCTCGTGCGCTCGTTGCTGATGCAAGGCGAATCGCTGACCAACGCTGCGCTGATCGCAGGCTTCAGCGATCAAAGCCATATGACCCGAAAATTTGGCAAAACCTACGGCCTGTCACCCGCCCGCTGGATGAAAATGCACCGCCGTTGAGGCGCGCACAATCGTGCAAGAAGTGCGCTGCCGCGCAGGCTACCGTGGACTCACAATCACCAAGGGGAGCCGTGCCATGCAGCCGTATCAAAGCCTGAGTTTTGCCAACAAGCTTGCGCAGATCAACGAGCACTGGTCACCGCGGGTCATCGCCGAAATGAACGACTACCAGTTCAAGGTGGTGAAACTGCTGGGAGATTTCATCTGGCATGACCATCAGGACACTGACGAGACGTTTATCGTTCTAGAAGGCCAACTGCGCATCGATTTTCGCGACGGTCAGGTGCTGGTGTCCCAAGGCGAAATGTACGTGGTGCCCAAAGGCATAGAGCACAAGCCGTTTGCCGAACAGGAAGTCAAACTGCTGCTGATCGAACCCAAGGGCGTGCTCAATACCGGGAGCGAAGGTGGGGAGCGTACGGCGCTGAATGATCTTTGGGTCTGACGGACCTGAACAGCAGCCTGCCCCTAAGGCAGGCTCGCTCGAGCCGCGCTTAGGTCGACAGCTGATTGGCGAACTGCCCGACCGCGTTGACCACTTTCTGTGCGCCATCCTGGATCTCGACGATCACCGCGCCTGCCTCGGCAGCCAGCGCCAAACCTTGTTCGGCCTGGAGTTTGCCATCAGTCATCAGCACCACGGCATCGCGCGCCATGTCCTGGTTCTGACGCACCACGCCGACGATTTCATCAGTGGCTTTGCTGGTGCGCGAAGCCAGTTGTCGAACCTCGTCCGCCACCACCGCAAAACCTCGACCCTGCTCACCGGCACGGGCCGCTTCGATGGCGGCGTTGAGCGCCAGCAGGTTGGTCTGTTCGGCAATGCCGCTGATGGTTTTGACGATGGTGCCGATCACCAGCGACTGTTCGTTCAGCGCCTCAATCCCTTCGCCGGCCTGCTGCATGTGTTTGGCCAGTTCACGCATCACGTCCACAGCCTGAGTGACCACGGTGGTGCCGCGTTGCGCACAGCTGTCAGTCTGCAACGAGGTGCTGTAAGCGATGTTCGCCGCTTCAGCAACCGCTTGCTCCTGATTGACCTGATCGGTGATCACAGTGGCGAACTTGACCACTTTGTAGAGTTTTTCGTTGGCATCGTGCACAGGGTTGTAGGACGCCTCGAGCCAGACCACCCGACCATGGCTGTCGACACGTTTGAAGCGGCCGGCCACGAACTCACCAGCATTCAAGCGCCGCCAGAAGTCATGATACGCGGAGCTGTTGTACTCCTCCGAATCACAGAACATGCGGTGATGTTTGCCTTTGATTTGCGCCAGGCTGTAACCCATACCGTTCAAAAGCCGGTCGTTGGCCGTCAGCACATTACCGTTAAGGTCGAACTCGATGACTGCTGTCGAACGAATTAATGCCCCGATCAGGTTCTCGTGTTCACGAGAGGCTTCGATGGTGCGGGTCAGGTCACTGGAGTAAATCGAAAATTGTTTAATCCGGCCATCCGAGCTACGAATCGGCTGGGCGATGGAGCGCAACCACGCTTCCTCACCATTGCCTCTGAGCAAACGCACGGCGCCCGCGAAGTGCTCGCCACGGGTCAGGGCATTCTTGAAGCGCAGGTGAAATTCATCGGTTTTGACATGGGCCGGAACGATCTCTTCGAGATGCCGGCCAATCAGCTCATTGCCTTTGTAGAGCATTTCCTGGGCGAAATTCTGGTTAATCGATTGCACCCGTCCTTCAGAATCCAGGGTGAACACGAGCATCTCGCTTTCCAGACTGTCCTTCACTTGTTGAAGGCTGGAGAGTTCCTCGCGAAGAGCCGACAGCTCCTGCTTCAAGCGTTTGTTGAACATGGCGATACCGATGGGCAGGGTTGAGAGCGTCATTCAGACTTACCATCGGCCTTACAACGTTTTTCTGAAGAGCATTACCGGGTTGTCCTACAAAAATACTTGGCACCTAGCCACTATGCACACCGCAACGCCTCAAAACCGCGTCTTGAAGGTTGATTCAACGCGCTATAGTCGGCCGTGCACAACCACCCCCCACAGGAGAATCGAGGCATGGATCAGTCACGCAAAGCGCTATTTGAAGACATCGCCCAGCAGTTGGGACACCGCTTCGACGGTGAAATGCGCATGGGTGGCAACTATGTGCCTACGGTGCAAAACGGTGATGAGGTGTACGTCAGCGGACAGATTCCACGCATTGAAAATACGGTAATGGTGGTGGGCCGGGTCGGTGCCGAGGTTTCTATGGAACAAGGCCGGCATGCCGCGAAGATTTGCACGATGCGCGCATTGGCGATCCTCATGCAGTTGCTCGGCGACCTCGAACGCATCAAGAAGATCTTGCGCATTAATGTCTACGTGCAAAGCGCCGCCGACTTCACGCAACAAAGTGAAGTCGCCGACGGAGCATCGGAAGTGCTTTACAGGATTTTTGCCGAAGCCGGTGTTCACACACGGACCTCGGTGGGCGTGTACCAGTTGCCGAAAAACGCCTCGGTCGAAGTCGACATGATCGTCGCGCTTGAGCCTGATCCGGCGCCGCGTGGGTAAGACCAGCCTTACGATTGAAGTGTCTCAGGGACTGCAGGCCACGCCAGCCGCATGATCGACCCGCGGCAGGCGTGAGCCGAAGTACAGCGCTGCGCCAATCCCGACCGCCCCCATCACCGCGCAGAACATCACGCAAATCCACGGGCTCCACGGCATCAGGCCAATCAGCAACAACGGCGTAATACTGGCCCAAATAGCGTAGGCAATGTTGTAGGTGAACGAAATCCCCGAGACGCGAATCCGCGCCGGGAACAGGTTGACCATCACCGACGGCACCGCGCCGACCACCCCGCAACCCAGACCGGCAATGGCATAGGCCACACCAATCCAGTGCGCACCGCCAATCAGGCTGGTGTAGAGCACGCCAATCCCCAACGGCAGCAGCAGGCTATAAAGCATCACCGTGCGCCAGGCGCCGATACGGTCGACGATCAACCCGGCGATCACGCAGCCGACGTTCAGAAACACGATGCCCAGACTGCTCAGGGCGAAGGTATGGCTGGCGGTCATGCCGAAAGTCTTTTGCATCATGGTCGGGGTAATCACAACGAAGGTCACCACCGCCGAGGTCAGCACACAGGTCAGGATCACCGCCGGCAGCATCGCCAGCCGATGCTCACGCAACACCGTGCGCAGCGGCAGCTCGACGTGGAGCTCGCGACTCGCCTGCATGGCCATGAATACCGGGGTTTCATTCAGCCAACGGCGTAACCAGACGCCAATCACCCCGAACACGCCACCCAGCAGGAACGGGTAACGCCAGGCGTAATCGAGGATCTCCGTCGGGGTGAAGACCTGCGCCAGCAAGGTCGCGGTCAACGCGCCAATCAAGTAACCAAAGGTCAGCCCGGCTTGCAGAAAGCCCAAGGCATAACCACGGCGGCCGGCCGGTGCATGCTCGGCGACAAACACCCAGGCGCTCGGCACTTCACCGCCCACCGCCGCACCTTGCAACACGCGCAGCAGCAACAACAGCAGCGGTGCGAAATAGCCGATCTGGGCATAGGTCGGCATGATCCCGATCAGCAGGCACGGCAGCGCCATCATCAGGATGCTCAAACTGAAGACCCGCTTGCGCCCCAGCCGATCAGCGAAGTGTGCCATCAAAATCCCGCCCAGCGGCCGCGCCAGGTAACCGGTGACAAAAATCCCGAAACTTTGCAGCAGACGCAGCCACTCAGGCATTTCCGGCGGGAAGAATAGCTGGCTGAGGGTCAGGGCGAAAAATACGAAAATAATGAAGTCGTAGATTTCCAGCGCCCCGCCGAGCGCCGCCAGGCCCAGGGTCTTGTAGTCAGACCGGGAGAACGGCGCGGGTCGAGTGTCAGGGGTGGCAGTCATAAAACAGGCTCTGATAGCAGCAAAAAATTCACGGCGCCCATGGTCTACGCAAAAGCGCGCTCGAACAACCCGTTAGACCATAGTCCCACATAAGCAAAAGAGCACCGCAAAACCCTCTTGATTGATTTACTGTTTACGTCTGACCGCAAGGGCCTGCGCAGCCCTGCTCGCATCACAATAAACATAAAAATTCGAGGAACTCCCGTGGCCGCTGCAATCGAAGATAGCCGCTCCGCCCGCTTTGCCCTGCACTGCTCAAACTTTGCCGAACGCTGGTTTCCCGACTCCTGGGTGTTTGCCGCGCTCGCTGTCATTATCGTTGCCCTCGCCACCATGGCCATGGGCGCCAAGCCCACCGATGCGGCGATGGCTTTCGGCGACGGTTTCTGGAGCCTGATCCCGTTCACCATGCAAATGGCCTTCGTGGTGATCGGCGGCTATGTGGTCGCCAGCTCGCCACCGGCGGTGAAACTGATCGACCGCCTGGCGCGCATCCCGAAAAACGGTCGCTCGGCCGTGGCCTGGGTCGCACTGATTTCCATGGTTGCATCATTGCTCAACTGGGGACTGTCGCTGGTATTTGGCGGTTTGCTGGTGCGGGCACTGGCGCGTCGTACCGATTTGCACATGGATTACCGTGCTGCCGGTGCCGCGGCTTATCTGGGGCTCGGCGCAGTCTGGGCACTGGGGCTGTCTTCGTCGGCGGCGCAACTGCAGGCCAACCCGGCCAGTTTGCCGCCGTCGATCCTGTCGATCACTGGCGTCATCCCGTTCACCCAAACGATTTTCCTGTGGCAGTCCGGCGTGCTGTTGTTGGCTCTGATCGTGGTCTCGCTGATCATCGCCTACGCCACCGCCCCCGGCCCGAACTCCGCTCGCGATGCCAAGGCCTGTGGTGTCGACCCAAGCTTCAGCATTCCGGCACCGCAGCCACGTACCCGTCCGGGCGAATGGCTGGAGTACAGCCCGATACTGACTATTTTGCTGGTGCTGCTGGCCGCCGGATGGCTGTTTCATGAGTTCTCGACCAAACCTGCGATCAGCGCGATCTCCGGCCTGAACACCTACAACTTTCTGTTCCTGATGCTCGGTGCATTGCTGCACTGGCGCCCGCGCAGCTTCCTCGATGCGGTGGCCCGTGCGGTGCCGACCACCACGGGCGTGATGATCCAGTTCCCGCTGTACGGCTCGATCGCCGCACTGATGACCGTGGTCAAAGGCGTCGATGGCCAGACCCTGGCGCACCACATCTCGACCTTCTTCGTCAGCATCGCCTCCCACGACACCTACGCCCTGCTGATGGGCGTGTACTCGGCGATCCTGGGTTTCTTCATTCCGTCTGGTGGCGGTAAATGGATCATCGAAGCGCCGTACGTGATGCAAGTCGCCAACGACCTCAAATACCACCTGGGCTGGGCCGTGCAGATCTACAACGCCGCCGAAGCCCTGCCCAACCTGATCAACCCGTTCTACATGCTGCCGCTGCTCGGGGTGCTCGGCCTGAAGGCGAGGGACCTGATCGGGTTTTCATTCGTGCAACTGCTGGTGCACACCCCGCTGGTGCTGTTTCTGCTGTGGGCACTGGGGAAGACGCTGACGTATGTAGCGCCGGTGATGCCGTAGGCAAAAGGGCTCTGAAACCCTCTTGTCACCTCGCCGTCACATCTCGCTGCTAGCGTCCAGCCGAAATATACGGCAACACTTTTTCGCAAACCAGGATTCAGGATGAACGACGACAAAACCGGCAACGACGCACCACCTCCATCAGACGACAGCCCCACCGACACCAGCCGTCGGCGCTTTCTGGGGGGTGTTGCAGTCCTCGGTGTCGGCGCGACGCTGAGTGCGTGCGGTAACAATGGCGACACGCCAGGCAAGCCGGATGAGCGTCCGTTGTCGCCTGCCGAGCTGGACAAGGTATTGCACGATCAGGTGAAAACCGTGGTGGTGATCTACGCCGAGAACCGTAGTTTCAACAACCTGTTCGGCGATTTCCCAGGTCTCGAAAAACCCTTGTCGGCGCTCAAGCCTGAGGATTATCAGCAGCGCGACCGTGACGGCAGTCTGCTCGAAACCTTGCCGCCGGCCTGGGGTGGCGTGCTGCAGATCGGTCCGCAAACCCTCGATGGCGTGACCTATCCAAACGAAACCCAATTTCAGGAGCACTTGCCCAACGCCCCCTACGCCCTCAAGGGGCCGAATGGCGAAGACTTGCCGTTTGGCCTGGTGACGCGGGATTTATGGCATGTGTTCTATCAGAACCAGATGCAGATCAATGGCGGCAAGAATGACCGTTTTGTCGCCTGGGCCGACTCGGGCGGCTTGACCATGGGGCATTACGCCCAAAGCCGTTATTCCCTGCGCCTGTGGGACGTGGCCCGGGAGTTCGTGCTCTGCGATAACTTCTTCCAGGGTACGTTTGGTGGCTCGTTTCTCAACCATCAATACCTGATCAGTGCCGCCGTGCCGTTTTACCCGGATGCAGCCAATTCGGTGGCCAAGGCGCAAATCGCTTCGCTGCAAAGCGATGACCCGCTCGATACACGCCTCAAGCCGCTGGAAAAGTCCCCGGCCAGCGCCATGACCGGTCCACCGCAATTCGGCCCCAGCGCCCTGACCCCGGACGGTTATGCGGTCAACACCATGGCTCCGCCCCATTGGCCAACCTGGATCCGCGATCCGGAGCGCCCGGAATATGCCAAAGCCGATCTGCCCAGCGTGCTGGTGCCGCAAAGCCACGAACACATTGGCGACAAGCTGTCGAAGAAGAACATCGACTGGGCCTGGTACGCCGGTGCCTGGCAGGCAACGCTGGAGCAGTTCAAGGATTCGGGGGGCATTCCGAAGATCCCCAACTTCCAATATCACCATCAGCCGTTCAACTACTTCAAGCAACTGGGCCCGGAAAACCCCGCCGAACGCAGTAAACACCTGCGCGATGGCGGTTTGGGTGACGAGTCGAGCACCAATCGGTTTTTTGCCGATGCCGAAGCCGGAAAGTTGCCGGCGGTGAGCTTCTACAAACCCCAAGGCAACCTGAACATGCACGCCGGTTACGCCGACGTGGCATCCGGTGACCGGCATATTGTCCGCGCCCTGAAAGTGCTGCGCGAATGCCCACAATGGAAAAACATGGTGGTGGTGGTCACTGTCGACGAAAACGGCGGCTGGTGGGATCACATTGCACCACCGCAAGGTGATCGTTGGGGTCCTGGAACGCGGGTGCCGGCCCTGGTGGTTTCGCCGTTTGCCCGCAAAGGCACGGTGGATCACACGGTGTACGACACCGCGTCGATCCTGCGGCTGATCACGCGGGTGTTCCAGCTTGAGACGCTCGACGGGATCAAGCAGCGTGATACCGCAATGATTGCCCGAGGCCAGAAGCCGATGGGCGATTTGAGCAATGCGCTGCATTTCCCTGGCTGATTTTTTCTGAGTTGAGATCTTTTTGCGTGGGTACTAGACCTATCGGCACAAGTGGTTTCAGTATGTAACCGCCCCCGCTTCCGGGGACCCACGCTGAAAAGGATCTGAGCATGTTCAAACTCGCAGGATTGAGCCTCACCCTCGCCGCCCTTACCTTGGGTGCCACGGCCCACGCCGATACCGACCTGAAACTGGGCAGTACCGAACGGGTAACGCAGCTGTTCGCCTACCCCAACAACTGCAACGTGATTTGCTATCGCAACTGGACGCTGGAGCAAACGGTCGAGCACTACCTGACCCAAAGCGTTCAACGGGATGGCTACACCACGGCAAAAGTCCGGGTAAAAACCGATAATAATCAGCTCTACGCAAACATCAGCGGCGTGCCAAAGGACTACGCAAAACCGTTGACTGCATTGCTCGATGCCGGGGATCTGGCCCACGCCGGCGCCAACAAACTGAATGCCGACGGCAAGTGGGCGTTCAATTGGTACATGTTCCTGCCTTTGGGCATGGCGCTGGAAAACCGTAAAAGCGTCGAGTTGCTGCACTTCCCACCGGACTATTCGCTGACCCAGGCCCAGGATTACCTGGAATCGAAGACCACCGACCGCTGGGCAACGTTGCTGACCGCCAACGGCATTGCCGCCGAACAAACACCGCGCTACCAGACCATCATCGATATCGCACCGATTGCCGCCCCCTCCACCGCCGGCAAGGACCTTGAAGGCGTCTACGGCTACTTCAAGGACTACCAGACCACCCTGGTCAAGCAATTCAGCCAGACCACCAGCGGCGTGACCTTGCCGATGGTCGCGTTCGGTGCACCGGTGCGTAACTGGGTCAAGGAGCAGTATGGACAGACCGTGGCCGTGTTGGGGCTGGCACAAATCAGCCCAACCCCAGGCGTGAAGGTACCGGTGCTGGGCTCTAACCACCCCAGCTACATCTGGTATGCGGCCGACCCGGCGAACTATGACGACGATCAGGCCAAGGCCGATGCCGTGGGTTTGAAGGTGATGGGCCAGGACTTGAGTGCGGCGTGCTGGCAAGCGGGTATGGGCAGCAAACCCGGCAGTGACCCGAGCGCACAACTCAACACCTGCACGCAAACCTGGCAAGTGGCTCAGAAAGAGCAAACCTGCGAGCTGTTCTACACCTCGATCCGCAATCTGACGCCCGAGCAAGCGACAGCCAAGTGCTCGACCCCGGACATCAAACCCCAACTGGACCAGTTGAAGGTGCCTGCACCCGCGCTGGCCGCATCGCACCTGTAATCCTGCGAGCACGCCTGCCGCGTAAGCATTCGCTTACGCGGCAGGCAGCCTCTATCTCCTGTCAATTATGACAGTAGACCCTCTGATTCATTTGCGAGACTCTGTAAGCGTACCCATGTGCTGCAGGGCTGGCAGGATTGCCAGCTTCCGCTGGTCGCAGCCCTAAACAGACAAGGACCGTTATGAAACCTCAGGCCAAGGACAAGGCTCGTCCGCTGCCCCGCGAGTGCATTTACCCGTACGATGAGCTCAGCACTCTCCAGGGTTATCCTTCCAGGACGGACTTCACGGTTTTTCAGACTAACGACGGGCGCGGTGCGGCAATTACGGCACAGCGCGATTACCTGCGCATCAGCCGAATCTGCCGGGTGTCCGGGCTACTGACCCATGCGCGCCATCTGCATACCGTGCAACTGGCACCGGGGATCCACGTCTATGACCCGTTTTTTTCAGGGCTGCTGCTGCACGCCTGCGACCCGAATGTCTTTCTCGACATGAGTGAGATGTGGTTATGGGCATTGCAGGACATCAAACCGGGCAGCGTGCTGTGTATGGATTACGCCAGCACTGAAGACAAACTGGTGCCACAGTTCGCCTGTCAGTGCGGCTCACCCGACTGCCGTGGCTGGATCACCGGCTACGATGATCCGCCAAACGCCGAAGGCCTGAAGTTCCTGCAACATTGGCATCGACATAGCCCCTGCTGAACAGAGGCTCTGCGCTGTTTACAAGGCACCTACCGGACGCAAACGGTATTGCGGCGGCAGTTGCTCGAAACCGCTGATGGTCGCATTCAGGCTTTTCCAGCGACCGTCCTTGATGCCGTAGATGCAACCGTGGATCGACAGGTTCTGCCCGCGGTGCCAGGCATTTTGCACAATGCTGGTATGGCCGACGTTGGCCACTTGCTGGATCACATTGAGCTCGCAGAGACGGTCAACCTGCTCTTCTTCTGTCGGCAATTGGCCAAGCTCTTCGCGGTGCTCGTAATAAAGATCGCGAATCGAGCGCAGCCAGCCGTCGATCAGGCCCAACTGACGGTCCTGCATCGAAGCGCGCACGCCGCCGCAACCATAGTGGCCGGTGACCAGGATGTGTTTGACCTTGAGCACGTCCACCGCGTACTGAATCACCGACAGGCAGTTGAGGTCGGTGTGCAGCACCACGTTGGCAACGTTACGGTGCACAAACAGGTCGCCAGGCAACATGCCGACGATTTCGTTGGCCGGTACACGCGCGTCGGAGCAACCGATCCACAGGTATTCCGGGGTTTGCTGGCGAGCCAGTTTGGCGAAGAAGTCAGGATCCTCCTGCTTGATCGCATCGGCCCAACGCGCGTTGTTATCAATCAGATCTTGTAATTCGTTCATGCTCTGAAACCTCAAGAATGATGCGCTACTGTGACAGACAACCGCCCATCGGGGTCACGCGGGTGTTGCAGGTAGCCGAACAGAAATAGCTTGGAATCTTTAAGGGTAACGCCTGTCCACCCTATAGGGCCCCACATTATGAGGTTTTTCCATGACTGATTCACGACGTCCGTACGGCGCGGTCCAACCCGAGCCTATCGACGACAACGAAGACCGCATGGGCTCGATGCGCGAACTGGATTTCGATGAAGAAGAACCCGGCGAGACCATCGGCGGCCTGATCCCCGAGCATGAACGTGTGCAACAGATGCCCAGGAAACACATTCGTGAAGCGGGCATGCCCGAGGACTCGACGGATGACGACGAGTCACCCGACGACATGAGCCCGGGAAACCTGATCCGTGAAGATGGCGCCCGTGACGCCCATGAGGCCGGAGAAGGCGATCAGGCTGATTGGGATTTGAGCATTGTCGATGAGGACGAAATCGGCGGCGGCAACGGGCTGGATGAGGCTGAACTGGCGGAGCGCGATCCGATTGATGGTAATCGGTAGGCGCTGCCGCAAGCTGCGATCCTTTGATTTTGATCTTGTGTCGCAACGAAGACTGTTAAAGATCGCAGCCTTCGGCAGCTCCTACGGGATCAGTCGACCAACGTGCAGGCCATCACCACCGCATCTTCACGCCCACCCACCGCCGGGTAGTAATCGCGACGGCGACCGATTTCGTTGAAGCCATAACGCTCGTACAAGCGAAATGCTGCACGATTGCTGTCGCGCACTTCCAGGAAGCATTCCCGGGCCTGCGCCTTGTAAGCAATCGACATCAAGTGCTCAAGCAGCGTCAAACCCAAGCCGCGCCCCTGATTTTCCGGCTTGACCGTGATGTTCAGCAAATGCGCCTCATCGAGGATGATTTGCACCACGCCGTGGCCAACCTGTTGCTGACCTTCGAACATCAGCCAGATCTGATATTTGCCCAGACCATCAAGAAAAATCCCACGGGTCCAGGGATGACTGAACGCCGCGTATTCAATTTTCAGTACAGCGTCCAAATCCGCTTCGGTCATCGGGCGGAACGATACAGCGTCACTCATTCGATTCTTTCCAGCGCGCCATCAGCCGACGCATGGCTTGCCAGACATCAGCCTTACGCTGTGGCTCTTCCATTAATAATTCCAGGCCAGGCAGCGCCCAGGCCGAACCCAGGCCTTCGACCTGAAGCTCGCGGTTGTAGGATTGCGCATTCGCTTCACCGGCAAAACGCACCGCCGGCAAACCGATCAACCACAGGCACACACAAGGCGCGTCTTCCAGGCGAGCAGAAAGGAAGCCTTGAACGAAATCGCGGGCGGCTTCCGGCCCCTGATCCATGGTTCCGCGCACCAGCAGTGGCCAACGGACCGGTTCGCCGACAATTTGCGGGCTATCCGGCAGACCCGCAGCGCGCAGCATGTCCTTGAGCAGCAAGTAGCCCGGATCGCGAGCCTGGAACGCACCACCCGTGGGTAACTCCACCAGCAGCAGGCAACGGCCGGCCCGCAGCAATTGCAGGGCAAAACGCGGCGGTGGCACTGGCGGTGCCTTGGCCGCGACCGGTGCGTCTTCGGCGTCCTCGACCGGTTTGCTCGCCGGGCGCGCAACCGAAGGCGTTGGCCGCGGCACTTCGACCTTGACCCGCTCGACCGGTCTGGCCACGGGCTCTACGGCCGCTTTCGCGACCTGAGCCGACGCAATCGGCGTCTCGATCAACGGCTCTGGCGCTTCCAGCAGCTCGGGCCGCGACGGTGCGGCAAAGGGCAATTCGGTGCGCGGCAGCCAGTTGACCACCTGCATGGCGGTCAAATAGGCGCGGCGACGGGACTCGATAAGCAAAGGTCGGCCACTTGTGGATAACTGAAGTGCAGGGATTCTACCGCCCTTCGCTCAAGATCGCCCGCTGTTGATCGAGAGAAAAGCGACTGTCCGTCCCGCCGATCCCCCGAGGATGATTCCCATCGCGCGTGATGCAGTACAATCGCTGCTTTTAATCGCCAACCAGCCGGCCATTCCAATGATCGAACCCAAGCGCGTCTTGCGCGCCCTCGCCGAACACTGGGCACTTCTGGAGCCTTTGTGCGAGCACTTCGACCAAGGCACCCTGAGCCTCAACGAACTGCGCTCACAGCTGGCCGCCCAGCAACTGGACAGCACGCCACAGGACATCACCAGCCTGCTGGACGTGTGGATCCGCCTCGACATTCTGGTTCCCGTGGCCAAAAGCCCGAACCGTTTTGAACTGAACGCGCAGATTCACGACTTCCTCGCCTATCTGCGCCGTGAGCACCGCTTGGGCCTGTGCCTGGAAATCGAAGCCTACCTACGCCATCTGGAGCGGCTGGCCGGTTACATTCAGGACGCCTTCGACATCCGTGATGGCAATGATCTGGCGCGCCAACTGCGGTTGCTCGACATGCGCGTACGCGATGTCCTGAAGAAACTCGCCAACGACGAACAGGCCTTGGTGGCCGTCGCCGAACGGGCCAAGACCAGCGACCGACAGATTCCGTTGCGTCAACGTTATGCCGAAGTGTTGGCAACGTGGGATGAATACGTCGAGCCGATGATTCAGTTGGTCAACGCCGACGGCGCCTTCGAGCAAGGCGTGCGCAAGGTGGAAAACGTGCTGTTGCGCATGCTCAGCGAACAACAGCGCCTCGGCCATCTGGTCGACGACGACATGCTGCTACGCACCCACGCGCGCATCCTCGAAATGCAGACCAGCGCCCAGTTGACCTTGCGTCACGCCCGCGAGCTGTTGCTGCCGCTGCGTGAAGAAGCCCGCCGGCACAACGCCGTGACCCGTGGCGCGGCGCTTGCGCTGTCGATGATCCGCCGCAAGGGCATCGACGCGGTGCCACAAGCGGCCATGCCGATGTTCACCCGACCGCAAAGCACCTTCCTCGGCAGCGCCAGTCAGGTCGAAGCCTACGTTTATGCACTGGCGCGTTTCGAGCCAAAACCAGCGCGTTTCCCCAAGGCCCACAAAACGCAAAAAGGCGAAGCCCCACGGGCACCGCGCACCGTTCGGGAAATGCTCGAACGCTGCGAAGACGCACTGCCGATGCCGGACTTGATGACCTGGCTGCTGGAGCAGGAACCGGACGGCGCAACCGACGAGTTGCTGTACTGGTTCTCCCGCCTGTCACGGGAAAAACGCTTCAAACGCGAGCGCCTGGAACGCCGCGACTACCACACTCACGAGCACCAGGTCAGCCTGCGCTCCTTCGCCCTGCTCTCGGCCCGCGATGACGCGCCCGAGCATTCTGCGAGCACACCTCATGCATCTTGATCTATCCGAACTTTCTCAGCTGGCGCCGATCTTTCGCGAGCTGTTCAAGGGCTACCACGTCAGCCGTCGCGATCCTGAACTGTACGCGCAGCTGTCGAACTTTCAGGACCAATACCGCACGCTGTTCAAGGCCCTGGGGTTTGAGCTGGTCTGCGACACACGGGGCTTCTACTACTTTGTCCCGGACCTCGCCGCAGCAGCAGTGAACAAGACTGCCCAGCGTCTGGCGTTGTTCACCTTTATCCTCGTCGAGCACCTGGCTGACCAGGGCCGCGATCCGATTGCCGTGCTTGATGGCGGCAGCCTCGGTCGCGATGAACTGCCGTCGTTGCTGGAGAAATACCGCGACCTGTTCATTCAGGCCGAAGTACAAACCCAGGAAGAGCTGGAAGAAAAAATCATGCGCCGCATGACTCAACTCGGTTTCGCTGGCGAAGAGAACGGCATCTACCGCTTCCTGCCGCCGATGCACCGCTTCCTCGACGTTTGCCTGTCGGTGCAGCAAGACCGTGACCTGGCCGCCAGTCTGCACAGCGTACTGCCATTGCCGGCGCCGGTGCTGATCGATGACGACACTGACGAAAAACTGCTGCAAACCGATGATCCGCTCGACCTTAGCGCATTCAAGGTGGAGAGCGCGGAAGACAGCGAAGAATTCGCGTTGGCCCGTGCCATTGCCGAAGAACAGGAGCTCGACGCATGAGCAAGGAACGTTACGGCATTCGCCGCTTTGCCCTTTTGAACACCGCCGGTTACAGCCTCGGGCTGTTCCCGCTGGAAGAGCCGCTGTCGGTCTACGGCGCGAACAACCTCGGTAAATCCGCCTCGATCAACGCCTTGCAGTTCCCGATTCTGGCGCGCATGTCGGACATGAGTTTCGGCAAGTACAGCCTTGAACAGTCGCGGCGTTTCTATTTCGCCTCCGACACTAGCTACATCCTCGTCGAAGTCGCCCTGCCCCACGGCCCCCACGTGATTGGCGTGGTCGGACGTGGCCCGGGCGGTGGTTTTGGTCACCAGTTCTTCGCCTACGCCGGCAAACTGGACCTCGCCCATTACCAGAAAAACGATACCTGCCTGCGCCAGAAGGAGCTGTTCACCAACCTGGAGCGCGAAGGTCTTAAAGCCTACGAACTCAAGCCGGACGAGCTGCGTCGGTTGCTGGTGGGTGGCCACACATCGGTGCCGTTGGACCTGACACTGATCCCGCTGCGCTCCACCAGCGAGCAGAGCCTGAAGACCTTCCGCGCGTTGTTCATCAACCTGCTGCACATGCGCGAAATCACCGCGGCCAAGCTCAAGCAACTGTTCCTCGACGCTTTCGAACATAGCCTGCGTTCCGGCAGCGTCGATTACATCGCCGCGTGCGAAGAAGCTTTCCGCGACGTGCGCCGCATGGAGCAGGACTACAACTCGCTGGTCACCGCCGGTCCGTTGGTCGAAGCACTGTCCGCCGGGGTTACACAGCGCAACATCCTGCGCGGCAAATTGCACCGCATCTCGCCGTTGCTCGACTCGTTGCTTGGCACTTGGTCGGACTACGCCAGTGCGCGCAAGGAAGAACTGACGATTCAGGCCGAACACTACCGTAACGAGCAGGACGCGCTGCAAAACGACCAGCGCGGTGGTACTCAGGAATTGATGCGCCTGGAACGCGAAATCACCGGCATTCAGCGCTGGCTCGGCGAGCTGTCGGTGCTCAAGCATCGCTTCGCCCTGGTCGATGACGTCAAGGTGCTTGAGCAGCAACTGCTCGCCGCCAAGGACGCGCACGATGAACTGGCCGGTGCGCTGGCACAGTCCCGTCAATTCAGTGCCGAAGACCTCGAAGAGCGTCTGCGGGATCTGGAAAAACGCCTGAAGTCGGTCAAGCAGCAACTCGATCACGCCGACAACAACAGCTACGCCCGTTTGCGCGAAGAGTTCTCGCAACAGGACGTCGAACGCCTGATGCGTCTGTTCAACAGTGCGCTGTTCAGCTTGCCGCTGGGTGAACATGGCATTGCCCTGGACGAAGACGGCCAGTGGGTCAAATCCATGGAGCTGATCCTCGATGGCTTCAAAGGCGAGCGCTTCGAAGTGCCGGGCCTGTCCATCGACCTGTCGCACATCGAGCCACCGGCCCTGCAAGCCTTGGCTGACCGCGCAGCCTTACGCGATCAGAAAGAGCGTCTGGACAAAGAACTCAAGCAACTGAAAACCCAAGCGGCCGTCGCGGCAGATCGCGCGGCCAGCAAAACCCAGACCGAAGCGCTGTACCAGCAAGTGCTGGATGCGCAAAAAGCCCTGGAAGACTTCCGCCGCTCGCAAACCCTGAGCGCCGAGGAAGGCGACAAGCTGGAACAGCTTGGACAATTGGAGGCGGCGCAAGACGAGTTGAAGCGTTCCAGCGATGCCTTCACCGAACGCGTCCAGCAACTGTCGGCCAAGCTGCAACTGGTCGGCCGGCAGATCGGCGACATGGAAGCCAAGCAACGCACCCTAGACGACGCCCTGCGCCGCCGCCAGCTGTTGCCGGCAGACTTGCCGTTCGGCACGCCGTTCATGGACCCGATCGACGATTCCATGGACAACCTGCTGCCGCTGCTCAATGACTATCAGGACAGCTGGCAAGGCCTGCTGCGTGTCGACGGGCAGATCGAAGCGCTTTACGCCCAGGTTCGCCTCAAGGGCGTGGCCAAGTTCGACAGCGAAGACGATGTCGAGCGTCGCCTGCAATTGCTGATCAACGCTTACGCGCACCGCACCGACGAAGCCCTGACCCTCGGCAAGGCCCGCCGTGCGGCGGTCACCGACATCGCCCGGACCCTGCGCAATATTCGCAGTGACTACGACAGCCTTGAACATCAACTGGCGCTGTTCAACCGCGAGATCAACAAGCGTCAGGTCTCCAACCTGCAGAGTTTCCGCATCGTGCTGGCGCCGAACAAGGAAGCCCTCAAACATATCGACCAGATCATCCATAGCGCAGGTCAGTATGAAGAAGGCGAGACCCTGTCGGTGTTCGACCTGAGCCAAAGCGCTGATCAGGACAACAAGAACGAAGAAGCCAAGGAATACCTGGCGCGGTTGGTGGCAGCGAACCACAACCAGCTGGGCCTGAAGGACCTGTTCGAGCTGGCGTTCGAAATCACCAAGGTCAACGGACAGCCGGTGATTCACACCGACATCGATGGCGCGGCGTCCAACGGCACCACTATGACCATCAAGGCGCTGACCAACATGTACTTGTTGCTGCACTTGATGGATCGCGACCAGGCCGGGCGTGTGCGCTTGCCGTACTACCTCGACGAGGCGGCGGACATCGACGAGAAGAACCAGGCCGCCCTGCTGGAAACCAGCTTGCAGCTGGGCTTCGTGCCGATCCTCGCCAGTGTGAAGCCGCAGGTTTGCGCCAGTGTCGCCATCGACCTGGAAGGTGGCAGCGGGCCGCAGGGTATCTACATTGACGAGGCGGACTGGAAGTACATTCGTCGGCATGACGAGGTGAAGGCTACGGTCAACGTTGAGTCGACTGAACCGGAACTGGACGCGGTTTAAACCTCTCACGGGTGTCGTAACAAAAAAGGCCGCGATCCTGATGGATCGCGGCCTTTTTATGATTGCTGTTGCGGGTTATTTACCGAGGGAAATCTTCGGCGCCCAGACCAGCCACTCATCCTCGAACTTGTCGAACAACGGGAACGTCTGCTCGGGTCGTGCGGGGCTGCCCATACGATCACCATCCGGTGTAGCGAACGCAATGCCGCCTTGAATCAGGGTTTCCAGTGATTCAGTGCGCATAGTCACGCCCTTGAACAGACCAAAGTCTGCACCAAAACCGCTGCTGTTCCAGAAGCGAGTGCCGCTGCGCACCAACGGCGCATATTTCGGTTCAATCAGGATATGAATCAGCACCCGGTCCGCCGTCTGGCCCAACTCATAGCCAGTCACCTTGCCCACCGTGATCTCGCGGTAAGTTACCGGCACCCCGGTCTTCAAGGAACCGCGGCGAGCGGCACTCAACACCAGACTCAGACCGGCCTCTTGAGTCGTCGCTTCAGGGGGCTGCGACAATGCGACAAAACTCTTCTGCGACCCGAGGTTTTTCGCGGCGGGCTGAACCTCGATGTATTGCCCGGTGACTAGCGTTTCCAGGTTGGATGTTTTGATCAAGCCCAGCTCCGGCTTGACCACCCAGAACTGGCTGCCGACTCGAGCAATGCGCTCCGGCACTTCGGTGATGCGTGCGGTGAGTAAAACCGATTGCAGATCATCACTGAGGTCGACGCCTTCTACCTTACCGACGTCGAGCCCTTTGAAGCGAATTGGCGTACCGCTGCGCAAACCGTCGGCACGATCGACCTTGATCGTGACCACAGCGCCCTTCTGACTCGCCTCGTCATGGTTGGCGAACAGCCGGAAACGTGGAATCCGCTTCTGTAACGGCGCCGTGGCTTGCGGTGTTTCGAACGCAATACCGCCGGCCATCAGGCTTTGCAGGGATTCGCTTTTGACCTGAATCCCGCCGGTGAGTCCACCGGTCAGGGTGATGCCGCTGGCATTCCAGAATCGAGTCGAGGCGTTGACCAGTCCTTCGTACTCTTTCTCGATGTGGACACCGATCACCAACTGCTTTTTGGTGCGCGAGAACTGATAGCTCTGTACCGAACCGACTTTGACCTGCTTGTAGAGAATCGGGCTACCGACTTCCAGCGAACCGAGGTTTTCAGTGAACAGCACCAAATGCAAACCTGGAGAACGCAGATCCAGAGGCGGCGGCTTCGGCCGTGCCTCGAATTCGCGTTGCGGTGCGCTGCCCTTGTCGCCTGGGCGCACGGCAATGTAGTTACCTTTTACCAAGGCCTCCAACCCGGTAATCCCCGCCAGCGAGATTGACGGTTTGACCACCCAGAACTGGGTCCCGGTCACCAGGTAATCCTCGGCCAGCGGGTCCAGAGTCAGCTCGGCCGTCGCGCTGGACAAGTCCGGATCGACTTTGAGCGCTTTCAGGTTACCGACCTGAATGCCTTTGTACATCACGGGTGTACGGCCGGCCTGCAGGCCTTCGAAGTCGCTGAGTTTCACTTTGACACGAATACCGGCCTGAGCAGCGTCGAAGTCTTCATAGAGACGAAACGGCAGGCTTGGATCGGTGGGCGGGCTGTCTTTGCGGTTGTCCGGTGTGGCGAAGGCGATACCGCCCGCAACAATACTGGCCAGCGACTCACTGCGCACTTTCACGCCGGACAGGTTGGCATCGATGCTGATCCCGCTGGCATTCCAGAAACGCGTATGTTTGCGCACCAGGTTAGCGTAGGTGGGTTCGATAAAGACTTTGATTTCGACGGTGCTCTGGTCTTCGGACAGCAAGTAACTTTTCACCTGACCGACCTGAATCTGCTTATAAAACACCGGACTGCCACGGTTCAGGGAGCCCAGACGATCAGCCTTGATGGTCAAGTGCAAGCCTGGCTTGGAGTCAGACAGCGGTGGCTCTTTGGCCAAGGCCGTAAACTTGCGACTTGGCTCACCTTCACCTGGGTTGATCGCCACGTAGTTACCCGAAACCAGCGTTTCCAGGCCAGTAATCCCGGCCAGAGTGACACTCGGTTTAACCAGCCAGAAACGCGTACTGGTCCTCAGGTATTGTTCAACGTCCTTGTTCATTTCGATGGTGGCGATAACCCCGCGAGTTTTTCCCTCGTCATCCAGCGTCAGGTTTTTAACCTTGCCGACCGGCATACCTTTGTAGACAACTTCGGTCTTGTTAGCCTGAATACCTTCGCCGCTTTCAAAGCGAACCTGAACTTCAATACCGGTCTCATTGTAAGCACGCCAGCCCAGCCATCCGCCAATCATCAAGGCGATCAAGGGCAGAACCCAAATAGCCGACCAGTTCGAAGCCGGTCGAGTTTTCGCTTTAGGCAAATCAGTCATGGTCGTCGTCCGACTCCGTGTTATCCCAAATCAGTCGGGGATCGAAAGTTACTGCAGCAAGCATTGTCAGAATCACCACGCTGGCGAAGGCCACCGCGCCAAGATTCGCCTCGATACTGGCAAGTCGACCGAAGCTCACCACCGCCACCAGAATGGCGATCACGAAAATATCCAGCATTGACCATCGGCCAATGAACTCGATAAACCGATACATCACGATGCGTTGCCGTGCGGATAGAGGCTGACGGCGCTGCACCGAAAACAGCAGCAATGCGATGCCCACCAACTTGAAGGTCGGTACCAGAATACTGGCGACAAATACCACGGCAGCAATCGGAAACATCCCGTGCTGCACCAGGGTGATCACGCCGGACATGATGGTATCGCCTTCACCCTGCCCTAACGTGCTGACGGTCATAATCGGCAACACATTGGCGGGTATATAGAGAATCGCCGCGGTAATCAGCAACGCCCAGGTGCGCATCAAGCTATTGGGGCGACGCGCATGAACCAGTGCGCCACAGCGGGTGCATGTCTGCTCGTCGGTGTCCGGTTCCTGCTTGTTAAGCTCATGGCATTCGATACAAATCAGAATGCCCGCATCAATCGCCCGCATGAGCATCCTCTCCTGACAACGCCTGCCAGATCTGATGAGGCGACATCACTACCTCAAGCCAGACCTGCACCAACAGCAAACTGATAAAACACACCAGGCCCAAGCCAACCGTTATCGACGCGAGGTCAGCCAGTTTGACGATGGCCACCAGCACGCCCATCAAATAGACCTCGAGCATTCCCCAGTCGCGTAGATGGTGATAAATGCGATAGAGCAGCAAGCCATAGCTGCGTCCGACATCAAAACGAACGCTCAGCAATACCAACAACTGACAGAGCAACTTGAGCAGCGGTATTCCCATGCTGCACAGAAACACCACCACTGCCACGCCTTGCATCCCGGTATCGAACAGGCCAACGACGCCACTCCAGACAGTGTCGTGCGACGACTGTCCGAGTAGATGGAGCTGCATGATGGGTAAAAAGTTTGCAGGAACGTACAACAGCAGCGCGGCGATCACTAATGCAAGGCTACGCTCCACGACATTGTGCCGGTGGGCGTAGAGCTCATAACCACAGCGCGGACATAGGGCTTTCTCGCCATGGGCGAGTTGCGGCTTGCGCATCAGCAAGTCGCATTCATGACACGCCACCAAGTCGTCCAGCGGTAAATCTGACAGCCCTGGGGCGTCAACCGGATCTGGCATAAAAGGCTCAGGTTCTGAAAATAAGGGCTCTATTTTAGTGTTCTGACCGAAAAATAACTGTGCAATTTTGTTTCAATCCTGAAATGAAACTTTCTCGCAGGCAAAACAAAACCCCTACCTGCATACGCAGATAGGGGTTTCGGAATTTAATCTTGACGATGACCTACTCTCACATGGGGAAACCCCACACTACCATCGGCGATGCATCGTTTCACTGCTGAGTTCGGGATGGGATCAGGTGGTTCCAATGCTCTATGGTCGTCAAGAAATTCGGTAGCCAGGTCGTCACTCGCGCAACGCTCCAGCAAATGGGTATGTGATAGCTCGGTGCTTTGTGAATCGCAAACTTTCGGTTTACTTCGTCTTCACACACCGCAATCTGGCGCCCTTTCGAGTCACTAAATTGCTTGGGTGTTATATGGTCAAGCCTCACGGGCAATTAGTATTGGTTAGCTCAACGCCTCACAGCGCTTACACACCCAACCTATCAACGTCGTAGTCTTCGACGGCCCTTCAGGGAACTCAAGGTTCCAGTGAGATCTCATCTTGAGGCTAGTTTCCCGCTTAGATGCTTTCAGCGGTTATCTATTCCGAACATAGCTACCCGGCAATGCCACTGGCGTGACAACCGGAACACCAGAGGTTCGTCCACTCCGGTCCTCTCGTACTAGGAGCAGCCCCTCTCAAATCTCAAACGTCCACGGCAGATAGGGACCGAACTGTCTCACGACGTTCTAAACCCAGCTCGCGTACCACTTTAAATGGCGAACAGCCATACCCTTGGGACCGGCTTCAGCCCCAGGATGTGATGAGCCGACATCGAGGTGCCAAACACCGCCGTCGATATGAACTCTTGGGCGGTATCAGCCTGTTATCCCCGGAGTACCTTTTATCCGTTGAGCGATGGCCCTTCCATACAGAACCACCGGATCACTAAGACCTACTTTCGTACCTGCTCGACGTGTCTGTCTCGCAGTCAAGCGCGCTTTTGCCTTTATACTCTACGACCGATTTCCGACCGGTCTGAGCGCACCTTCGTACTCCTCCGTTACTCTTTAGGAGGAGACCGCCCCAGTCAAACTACCCACCATACACTGTCCTCGATCCGGATAACGGACCTGAGTTAGAACCTCAAAGTTGCCAGGGTGGTATTTCAAGGTTGGCTCCACGCGAACTGGCGTCCACGCTTCAAAGCCTCCCACCTATCCTACACAAGCAAATTCAAAGTCCAGTGCAAAGCTATAGTAAAGGTTCACGGGGTCTTTCCGTCTAGCCGCGGATACACTGCATCTTCACAGCGATTTCAATTTCACTGAGTCTCGGGTGGAGACAGCGCCGCCATCGTTACGCCATTCGTGCAGGTCGGAACTTACCCGACAAGGAATTTCGCTACCTTAGGACCGTTATAGTTACGGCCGCCGTTTACCGGGGCTTCGATCAAGAGCTTCGCGTTAGCTAACCCCATCAATTAACCTTCCGGCACCGGGCAGGCGTCACACCCTATACGTCCACTTTCGTGTTTGCAGAGTGCTGTGTTTTTAATAAACAGTCGCAGCGGCCTGGTATCTTCGACCGGCATGGGCTTACGGAGCAAGTCCTTCACCCTCACCGGCGCACCTTCTCCCGAAGTTACGGTGCCATTTTGCCTAGTTCCTTCACCCGAGTTCTCTCAAGCGCCTTGGTATTCTCTACCCAACCACCTGTGTCGGTTTGGGGTACGGTTCCTGGTTACCTGAAGCTTAGAAGCTTTTCTTGGAAGCATGGCATCAACCACTTCGTGTTCTAAAAGAACACTCGTCATCAGCTCTCGGCCTTAGACCCCCGGATTTACCTAAGAGTCCAGCCTACCACCTTAAACTTGGACAACCAACGCCAAGCTGGCCTAGCCTTCTCCGTCCCTCCATCGCAATAACCAGAAGTACAGGAATATTAACCTGTTTTCCATCGACTACGCTTTTCAGCCTCGCCTTAGGGACCGACTAACCCTGCGTCGATTAACGTTGCGCAGGAAACCTTGGTCTTTCGGCGTGGGTGTTTTTCACACCCATTGTCGTTACTCATGTCAGCATTCGCACTTCTGATACCTCCAGCAAGCTTCTCAACTCACCTTCACAGGCTTACAGAACGCTCCTCTACCGCATCACCTAAGTGATACCCGTAGCTTCGGTGTATGGTTTGAGCCCCGTTACATCTTCCGCGCAGGCCGACTCGACTAGTGAGCTATTACGCTTTCTTTAAAGGGTGGCTGCTTCTAAGCCAACCTCCTAGCTGTCTAAGCCTTCCCACATCGTTTCCCACTTAACCATAACTTTGGGACCTTAGCTGACGGTCTGGGTTGTTTCCCTTTTCACGACGGACGTTAGCACCCGCCGTGTGTCTCCCATGCTCGGCACTTGTAGGTATTCGGAGTTTGCATCGGTTTGGTAAGTCGGGATGACCCCCTAGCCGAAACAGTGCTCTACCCCTACAGTGATACATGAGGCGCTACCTAAATAGCTTTCGAGGAGAACCAGCTATCTCCGAGCTTGATTAGCCTTTCACTCCGATCCACAGGTCATCCGCTAACTTTTCAACGGTAGTCGGTTCGGTCCTCCAGTTAGTGTTACCCAACCTTCAACCTGCCCATGGATAGATCGCCCGGTTTCGGGTCTATTCCCAGCGACTAGACGCCCTATTAAGACTCGCTTTCGCTACGCCTCCCCTATTCGGTTAAGCTCGCCACTGAAAATAAGTCGCTGACCCATTATACAAAAGGTACGCAGTCACCCAACAACGTGGGCTCCCACTGCTTGTACGCATACGGTTTCAGGATCTATTTCACTCCCCTCTCCGGGGTTCTTTTCGCCTTTCCCTCACGGTACTAGTTCACTATCGGTCAGTCAGTAGTATTTAGCCTTGGAGGATGGTCCCCCCATATTCAGACAAAGTTTCTCGTGCTCCGTCCTACTCGATTTCATGACCAAGAGATTTTCGCGTACAGGGCTATCACCCACTATGGCCGCACTTTCCAGAGCGTTCCGCTAATCTCAAAGCCACTTAAGGGCTAGTCCCCGTTCGCTCGCCACTACTAAGGGAATCTCGGTTGATTTCTTTTCCTCAGGGTACTTAGATGTTTCAGTTCCCCTGGTTCGCTTCTTAAGCCTATGTATTCAGCTTAAGATACCTAACTTATGTTAGGTGGGTTCCCCCATTCAGACATCTCCGGATCACAGTCTGTTTGCCGACTCCCCGAAGCTTTTCGCAGGCTACCACGTCTTTCATCGCCTCTGACTGCCAAGGCATCCACCGTATGCGCTTCTTCACTTGACCATATAACCCCAAGCAATCTGGTTATACTGTGAAGACGACATTCGCCGAAAATTCGCAATTACTCACAAATTTTACCTTAGCCTGATCCGTTACCAGTGAAAGTAACGTTCAGTCTATCTTTCTATCACATACCCAAATTTTTAAAGAACGATTCTGATAAAGATCAGAAATCAATATTCATTCGAATATTCATTTCTGTACTCTACAATAAGCCAGCTACAAACAGTAAATGGTGGAGCCAAACGGGATCGAACCGTTGACCTCCTGCGTGCAAGGCAGGCGCTCTCCCAGCTGAGCTATGGCCCCGTAATTGGTGGGTCTGGGCAGATTCGAACTGCCGACCTCACCCTTATCAGGGGTGCGCTCTAACCAACTGAGC